>NZ_JBBCVB010000013.1:0-151944 GCF_037199905.1 Serratia sp. MMO-28 | reverse complement strand
CCGAAGCAGCTGGATATCGTCTTGTGAGTGCCCACACAGATTGTCTGATAAATTGTTAAAGAGCGTGGTTACCGACATGTTTCTCGGTAACGCGGGAGGCAGATAATACGCCTTCCCGCTGAAGAGTCAACCTTTTTTCTCTGTTGAGAACGGTGTTTTCACCGGGTTGATTCTTCCTGGCTGGGCGACCTTGTCAGTCGTTGTTCCCGGTCAGTGGAGGCGCATTATAGGGAGTTCCGCGCCGGCCGCAACCCCTAAATTCAAAAAATGTTTCAAGCGCGGATATTTTCAGCAAAACGCTGTATAAGGCAGCGCTTATGTCATTTTTCGTACTAGAGACGGCGGAATTCATGGGTGAAACGATCGACCTGTTGCCAATCTGTATACTCCACTTCTTTACTGGTATCTGTTTCTCCCCCCGTTATCTTCATGATTAAACGAATCATAAAGCGATCAAACCAGCGATAACGCGGATAACGCAGCGCCCCCGCAAACACGGCGCATTGTTTTGGTTGCCAAGGAGAGGACAACAAGAACTTGCGGGTATAAGCATTAGTTTGTGGCGCACGCTTTTCCGGCTTACGTGCCGTCAGATTCACCGCAAAGAAAGCACTTGGCATGCGGTTCAGTTGCTCGGCATGACGCTTAACAAACCTTTCCAGTACTGGATGGAAATGGCCGTAACGCACAGACGCTCCAATCAACACCTGTTGATACTGGTCCAATTCAACGGCATCCGCCTGTAACAGATTGATCACGTCACAGCTCATCGTGTCCTGCAATTTGCTTGCTATATAAGAAGCAATCGAACGCGTTTGCCCATCACGGCTCGAATAAAGAATCAGTGCCTTCATGACATTACTCCTTTTATAGGGCTACTCACGCCAGAATGTCGGTGTGAAAAGAACCAACAGCGTAAAGACTTCCAAACGACCAAATAGCATGGTCAGCACCAATATCCATTTTGCCGGTGGCGGCATAGTAGTGAAGTTATCGGCAACAACACCGAGGCCCGGCCCCAGATTGTTGAGTGTGGCGGTTACCGCTGCGAAAGCTGAAAAATCATCCACGCCAGTCGCGATAATTGCCAGCATGCTGACGATGAACACCAAGGCATAGGCCGAGAAAAAGCCCCATACCGCTTCGAGGATGCGTTCTGGCAACGCACGGTTGCCTAATTTGATGGTGTAAACCGCATTCGGGTGCACTAACCGCTTCAATTCTCGCGAACCTTGCAAATACAGCAACAGAATGCGGATCACTTTCAGCCCACCGCCCGTTGAGCCCGCACAGCCACCAATAAATGCCGAACAAAGCAATAGCATTGGCAGAAACAGCGGCCATTTAGAAAAACTGTCGGTAGTAAAGCCCGCCGTTGTCGCCATCGAAACGACTTGAAAGAAAGCCTGGTTGATGGTTTCCATACCGCTTTTATAGATGCCGTGCCACCACAGTATCAGAGTGCAAACTGCCACCAAGGTAAACTGTACTGCGATAAACATGCGAAATTCGGGATCACGCCAGTACACTTTCAAACTGCGCCCACTCAACACGGCAAAATGTAGGCCGAAGTTACAGCCGGAGATCAGCAGAAACACGGCAACAATCGTGTTGATTGTCGGGCTGGCATAGTAACCGATGCTGGCGTCATGCGTAGAAAACCCACCGATGGCAATGGTGGCGAAGCTGTGGCCAATAGCATCAAATGCCGACATGCCAGCCCCCCATAACGCAAGCGCACAGGCAATCGTCAGTAAGACATAAATCAGCCACAGAGTTTTGGCGGTTTCAGCAATACGTGGGCGCATCTTGTTGTCTTTCAGCGGGCCCGGCATTTCCGCACGATACAACTGCATCCCGCCAACGCCAAGAATAGGCAGTATGGCTACGGCCAGGACGATGATTCCCATCCCCCCCATCCATTGCAGCATCTGACGGTAAAACAAGATCGCTTTTGGTAAGGAATCCAACCCTACCAGCGTGGTCGCACCGGTCGTGGTTAAGCCGGAAAAAGACTCAAAGAATGCGTCCGTGAGCGTGAGATTCGGCCGTTCTGCAAACAGAAAAGGCAATGCCCCAACGCTGCCCAATACCGTCCAGAACAACACCACAATCAGGAAACCTTCGCGAGGTTTTAATTCATTCTTCTGTTTACGGTTCGGCCACCACAGCATCAGGCCGATCGTCACCGCAACAAAGAAGGTCTGACTGAATGCCCGCCCTGCCCCATCGCGGTATATTAATGCCACCAGACCGGGAATAAACATCGTCCCGGAAAACAGGATGACTAGCAGGCCCACAATGCGGGTTATAGCGCGAAAATGCATTTCAGCACGATCCTTAGCAATTCAGTTGGGGGAATTATTACGAAATAGGGGTTAATTGCAAATTACCGCGACTCAGATCACGTAATTTACTCCCAAATACCTCAACACCTGTTGCTGGTAAAGCCAGATGCAGTATTACAGCAGCACCATATTCCCCATGTACAATCCGCCCTTCACTTTGCTGCAGTAAGCTTTCAACCAGCGCCAGCTGCGCGTAGTCACACTGCAAAGCATATTCAGCGACTGGAACCCTATTACTGACAACCAATTGTTTCAATCCCTGCTGTACACCACTACCGTAGGCCTTCACCAATCCGCCCGTTCCCAACTTGATACCACCGTAGTAACGCACTACAACGGCCGTTATTTCGCCGATCCCGCTCCCCATCAACTGGGCAAGTATCGGTTTACCGGCGGTTCCTGAAGGCTCACCGTCGTCAGAAAAACCCAACTGCTGTGAATCATCAGGAGCACCGGCCACAAACGCCCAGCAATGATGCCGGGCGGAAGGATGCTCCTCACGAACCTGTTGGATAAAGGCTTTAGCCGCAACCACTCCGCAGGTCGGCGCCAGCAGTGTAATAAAACGGCTCTTCTTTATCTCCTCACTGACGCTGACAACAGCGCTAGGGATCGGGTAAGGCTGCATCAGGCCAGATGCAGATCGCGCGTCATGTTCTCAACACGCTTTTCGTGAATCACGATATTGTCCTCAATACGGATACCCCCGTAGGGTTTCAGCGCATCGATGCGATCCCAGGCAAAATGTTTACTGAACTCGCCATGACGCCACGGAGCCAACAGCGATTCGATAAAATACAGCCCGGGTTCGATAGTCAGAACCATGCCCGGTTGCAGCACTCGCGTACAGCGCAGGAAAGGGTATTTTGCAGGGGCTGCCAGGTGGGTCCCGTTTTCATCCTGCATAAAGCCAGCGGTATCATGCACCTGCAAGCCAAGAGGATGGCCTAACCCATGCGGCAGGAATGGACAAGTAATACCCTGCTCTACCATCGCTTCTTCGCTGATGCCGCTCACCAGCTTATGGTTCTTGAGCAGTTTGGCGATACGCTGATGCATTTGCACATGGTAATCGGTATAGCGAACCCCGGGTTTGATAGTGCCAATCAATGCCAGTTGCTCATCATTGAGATCTTTCACCAGATGTGCGAAAGCATTACCACTCTGGCCCGCATAGGTACGCGTCAGATCGGCAGCATAGCCGTTATATTCGGCCCCGGCATCAAGCAGGAAACTCCTGGCCTCAGCAGGTGGCTGGTGATCCAGCTTGGTGTAATGCAGCACCGCCGCGTGTTCGTTCAAGGCAACGATGTTGTCGTAAGGAACGTCGGTATCACGGTGGCCGGTGGCGGTCAGGTAGGCCAGATTAATATCGAACTCACTCATGCCGGACAGAAAAGCCTCGTGCGCAGCGCGATGGCCCATCACGGCGGTTTTCTGCGCTTCACGCATACACGCCAACTCGTAGCCGGTTTTGATCGAACGATGGAAATCGAGGTAATTCAGCACCGCTTGCGGGTTAATGTTCTCAGCAGCAATCCCGAGATCGCGTGCACGCTGTTGGGCGTAACCGATATAGCCAACACGTTCGCGCTGTGATGGCAGTTGGCTGGCAATATCGTTGGCATTCACCAGCGGGTGCAGCTCAATAGGTTTGGTCCAGAAACTGTCTGGCAGCGGTTCGACGCTGTGCCAATAGTCCACCGGAGAATAGAACCACAGCTTCGGTTTGTTAACGCCATCAACCCATAACCAGCAATTCGGCACGGACGTGACCGGCACCCAGGCTTTAAAGTTTGCGTTCACTTTAAACGGGTAGTGGTGATCATCCAGAAATACCCGTTGCAGTTCCCCGGAGTGGATTAGCAATGCGTCCAGGTTATTGCGCTCTAACACCTCACGCGCCCGTTTTTGCAGCGTTGCCAGGTGATCGTTATACAAAGAAGCCAGCGTTTCCATCACAGTACCTTTATATCCTCAAAACGGAATGCGCCATCTTAACACACTGTATCGGCGCTCCAACCCCATCCACTCCTGCGTGCGGAGTGCTTCGCAAAGCTGCTGCAAACACGTTACATCCCGCGCTCAGTATTTTTGCAAAGCGTTTTGCACTTGCGCATTTATCACTAGAAGCAGAAAAATAACCTATATTTATATCAATGGATTATGTATCCCCCATGTGATCAATCCTGCAAATACGCAATCTTTTATTTGCATATTGTTAACATAAAAACCACACTCCTCAACATCTGGTCATACCAGATCATCTGCGCTGATTCAGGAGATAGACATGCTCTACCAAGGCGAAACATTACAAGTACACTGGCTCGAAAACGGCATCGCCGAGCTGGTGTTCAATGCACCTGGCTCGATCAACAAACTGGACACCAGCACCGTTGCCAGCCTGGGCGCCGCGCTCGATGTGCTGGAAAAGCAAACCGAGTTGAAAGGGTTGCTGCTGCGCTCTTCCAAAGCTGCCTTTATTGTCGGTGCCGATATCACCGAATTTCTTTCGCTGTTTGCTGCACCGGCTGAAAAATTGCATGAATGGCTGGTCTTTGCCAACAGCGTTTTCAACCGTCTGGAAGATTTACCGGTACCGACCATTGCCGCGATCAACGGTTATGCACTCGGCGGGGGCTGTGAATGCATCTTGGCAACTGATTTCCGTGTTGCCTCTCCGGATGCCCGCATCGGTCTGCCGGAAACCAAGCTTGGCATCATGCCAGGTTTTGGCGGTTCCGTGCGTTTACCACGCCTGCTGGGGAACGACAGCGCGCTGGAAATCATCGCGGCAGGCAAAGACATCGGTGCCCAAGAGGCGCTGAAAGTCGGCTTGGTCGATGCGGTGGTAGCCACGGAAAAACTGGTGGATGCCGCACTGAAAATGCTGCAACAGGCGATCGACGGGCAGCTTGACTGGCGTGCTTACCGTCAGCCGAAGTTAGAGCCACTGAAACTGAGCCCGATCGAAGCAGCGATGAGCTTCACCACCGCCAAAGGCATGGTGCTGCAAACCGCAGGTAAGCATTACCCAGCGCCGATGACCGCAGTGAAAACCATCGAAGCGGCAGCAAAATTGGGCCGTGATGAGGCGTTGAAACTGGAAACAGCCAGCTTTGTGCCTTTGGCGCGCTCCAATGAAGCGCGCGCCTTGGTGGGTATTTTCCTCAACGATCAGTTTGTGAAAGGCCAGGCGAAAAAGCTGGCGAAAAATGCAGAAGCCCCAAAACAGGCTGCTGTCTTGGGGGCCGGGATTATGGGCGGTGGTATTGCTTACCAATCGGCGCTGAAAGGCGTCCCGGTCATCATGAAAGACATTAATGATAAATCCCTGACGCTCGGTATGAATGAAGCCGCCAAGCTGCTGAATAAACAGCTGGAACGCGGTAAGTTGGATGGATTGAAGATGGCGCAGGTGCTGTCAACCATCCAACCTCGGCTGGATTATGCCGGCATTGAGCGGGCTGAATTGATTGTTGAAGCGGTGGTCGAAAACCCGAAAGTGAAAGCTGCCGTGCTGTCTGAAGTGGAAAACCTGATCGGCGAAAATGCAGTGCTGGCGTCTAACACATCAACTATCCCTATTACGCAACTGGCCAAATCCTTAAAACGCCCGCAAAACTTCTGCGGTATGCACTTCTTCAACCCGGTGCATCGCATGCCGCTGGTCGAAATTATTCGCGGCGAACACACCAGCGACAGCACCATTGCCGCCGTAGTGGCCTACGCTACCCGCATGGGCAAAACGCCGATTGTGGTCAACGATTGCCCTGGATTCTTTGTTAACCGCGTATTGTTCCCCTATTTTGCCGGTTTCAGCCTGCTGCTGCGTGACGGGGCCGACTTCCGTCAGATCGACAAAGTGATGGAGAAACAGTTCGGCTGGCCGATGGGCCCGGCTTATCTGCTGGATGTCGTCGGTATTGATACCGCGCACCACGCCCAGGCCGTGATGGCCGCCGGCTTCCCTGAGCGGATGAGTAAAGATTACCGCGACGCGATCGACGTCATGTTCGACAACCAGCGTTTCGGGCAGAAAAACCAGTTGGGCTTCTACCGTTACAGTCAAGACAGCAAAGGTAAGCCGCGTAAAGATAACGATGAGCAGAGCGATGCCTTGCTGGCAGAAGTGAGCCAACCGGCACAGGCCATCAACAGCGATGAGATCATCGCACGCATGATGATCCCGATGATCAACGAAGTGGTACGCTGCCTGGAAGAAGGTATCGTGGCCAGCCCGGCAGAAGCCGATATGGCGCTGGTATATGGCCTTGGCTTCCCGCCGTTCCACGGTGGCGTATTCCGTTATCTGGATACGCTTGGCACCACCCATTACGTCGAAATGGCGCAGCGTTATGCCCATTTAGGGGCGCTGTATCAGGTGCCCGCAGGCCTGCGTGCTAAAGCAGAACGTAATGAAAGCTACTATCCGGTGGTGGCAGCGGCGCTGTCTGATATCTCCACTGGCCAACCGGCATGAGGTCATAAAGATGGAAAATGTAGTGATTGTTGATGCCGTACGCACGCCGATGGGCCGCTCAAAAGGCGGGGCTTTCCGTCAGGTACGCGCTGAAGATCTTTCTGCCCACCTGATGCGTGCCGTGCTGAGCCGTAACCCAGCGCTGAATGCCGCCGAAATTGACGACATTTACTGGGGCTGCGTGCAGCAAACGCTGGAGCAAGGCTTTAACATCGCCCGCAACGCTGCACTGCTGGCAGAGATTCCCCACAGCGTACCTGCAGTCACGGTGAACCGCCTGTGCGGCTCATCCATGCAGGCTTTGCACGATGCCGCTCGCACTATCATGGTTGGCGACGCGCAGGTCAGCCTGATTGGCGGCGTTGAGCATATGGGCCATGTACCGATGAGCCACGGCGTGGACTTTCATCCAGGCTTGAGCCGTACGGTGGCCAAAGCCGCCGGAATGATGGGCCTGACCGCAGAAATGCTGGCCAAAATACATGGTTTCAGCCGTGAAATGCAGGATGAATTCGCCGCACGTTCACACCAGCGTGCACATGCCGCGACTCTGGCCAGGTACTTTAAAAATGAAATTATCCCAACCAGCGGCCATGACGCCGACGGCGTACTGACGCGTTACGATTATGATGAAGTGATCCGCCCGGAAACCACTGTCGCCAGCCTGGCCGCATTACGCCCGGCATTCGATCCGGTGAACGGCACCGTCACGGCGGGCAGTTCTTCGGCACTGTCCGATGGCGCTTCTGCCATGCTGATTATGAGCGAATCGCGTGCCAAGGATCTGGGTTTGAAGGCCCGCGCGCGTATCCGTTCGATGGCCGTGGTCGGCTGTGATCCTTCCATCATGGGCTACGGCCCGGTACCTGCCAGTAAACTGGCGCTGAAACGCGCGGGTTTAAGCGTGCAGGATATTGGTCTGTTTGAGCTGAATGAAGCCTTTGCTGCCCAGTCTCTGCCCTGCATCAAAGATCTTGGGTTGCTGGAAAGCCTGGACGATAAAGTTAACCTGAACGGTGGTGCGATCGCACTTGGTCACCCGCTGGGCTGTTCCGGTTCACGTATCTCCACCACTCTGCTGAATAATATGGAGCGCCGCGACGTGCAGTTCGGTTTGGCGACCATGTGTATCGGCCTGGGTCAGGGGATCGCAACGGTGTTCGAGCGCGTTTAGCTGTGTCTGCTTGGATGCTCCGCGGGGCATCCTCAAGAGTTTAGTTGTCGTACTTCCCGCCTGTCAGGGGCGGGTTTTTTTATGCCCATAATCCACACCGGCCCCAATAAAAACGGGGCGCGCTTGGCCCCCGTTTTCACTGCCGCGCGTTCTCTTAGATAAACGAGAAAGCATCACCGTACATATGTGCTTCCAAAGCACCGCGCTCGGCACAGAAACGTTCGCGGGCAATTTTCGCCATTTCGAAACGGCCAGCAATGTAGATATCATGCCCCGCCAGTGAGCCAAAGTCCTGCAATACCGCGCTTAATACGGTTCCGCTGCGGCCACGCCAGTCACTCTCTGGCTGCTCCACCACCGGGATCACCTTCAGGTTAGGGTACTGCATCGAAAGGTTCTTCAATTCACTGAGATCGTACAGGTGTTTCAGCTCACGCCCGCCCCAATAAATGGAGATATCGCGATCCGGTTGCCGTTCCAGCGCGGCCAACAGGATAGAACGGGCGTACGAGTAACCGGTTCCCCCCGCGATCAGCACCAGCGGGCGGCTACCTTCTTCACGCAGCCAGGCATCGCCATGCGGAATATCCACGGTGATCGCCTGTTCTTTGAGGATCCGCTCCATTACCGCCATCGCGTACAGATTCAGCTCCGAAGCACCGATGTGTAATTCGATGTATTCCTGCTGTGCCGGTGTCGAAGCGAGAGAGAACGGGCGCTTATCGCGCTCATCCATCACCACCATCAGGTATTGCCCTGCCTTGAACGAAAACGAACCTTCAGGCACTAAACGTACCCGATAAACGGTATCGGTAATGGCCTCTACGGAGGTCACTTTACAGCTCAATATTGTCATGCGTTCCCTCTGTCGGGTCATCAATGCAAAGCTGAGTACAAAGCCTGACGCTACAGCGTCGGTTCTCTGTCACTGAATATGGCGAGCTCATCCCAGATTTCATCGATGCGCGCACGCACCTTCTCATCCATCTGGATCGGACGGCCCCACTCACGCTGGGTTTCTCCCGGCCATTTATTGGTGGCATCCAGGCCCATTTTCGAGCCAAGGCCAGAAACTGGCGAAGCGAAGTCCAGATAATCAATCGGCGTATTCTCCACCAATACGGTATCCCTTGCCGGATCCATACGGGTGGTAATGGCCCAAATCACATCGTTCCAGTCACGCGCATTCACGTCGTCATCACACACGATGACGAACTTGGTATACATAAATTGGCGTAGGAAAGACCAGACTCCCATCATTACGCGTTTGGCATGCCCAGCATACTGTTTTTTGATGGTGACTACCGCCAGGCGGTAGGAACATCCTTCCGGTGGCAGATAGAAATCCACAATCTCTGGGAACTGTTTTTGCAGGATCGGTACGAAGACTTCGTTCAGCGCCACACCCATCACCGCAGGCTCATCGGGCGGGCGGCCGGTGTAGGTCGAGTGATAAATCGCGTTCCGCCGCTGGGTGATATGCGTGACGGTAAATACCGGGAAGTGGTCAATCTCGTTGTAATAACCGGTGTGATCGCCATACGGCCCTTCCGGTGCCATCTCACCCGGTTCGATATAGCCTTCCAGTACAATCTCTGCGCTGGCTGGCACTTCAAGATCGTTGGAGAGGCACTTGACCACTTCGGTTTTATTGCCGCGCAGCAGCCCGGCAAAGGCGTATTCGGAAAGGTTATCCGGCACTGGCGTCACTGCGCCGAGAATGGTGGCAGGATCGGCCCCCAAGGCAACGGCCACAGGGAAACGCTCACCAGGGTGTGTCTGGCACCATTCCAGATAATCCAGCGCGCCGCCGCGATGCGACAGCCAACGCATAATCAGCTTGTTCTTGCCCAGCACCTGTTGGCGGTAGATGCCCAGATTCTGGCGCTCTTTGTGCGGGCCGCGCGTGACGGTCAGCCCCCAGGTTACCAGCGGTGCGGCATCTTCCGGCCAGCAATGCATAATCGGGATACGGCCCAGATCGACATCATCACCCTGCCACACTTGTTCCTGACAAGGCGCAGAACCCAACACCTTGGTCGGCATGTTGAGCACTTGTTTGAATTTGGGGATTTTATCGAACAGATCGCGGAAGCCTTTCGGTGGCTCCGGTTCTTTGAGGAACGCCAGCAGCTTGCCGACTTCACGCAGCGCGCTGACGTCTTCCTGGCCCATTCCCATCGCCACACGCTTGGTGGTACCGAACAGATTGCACAGCACCGGCATGTCGTAACCTTTCGGATTTTCGAACAGCAACGCCGGGCCGCCTGCACGCAAGGTACGATCGGCAATTTCTGTCATTTCCAGATAGGGATCGATCGGCTGGCTGATGCGTTTTAATTCCCCTCTCTTTTCCAGCAACGAGAGGAAATCACGTAAGTCACGGTATTTCATGATAATCATTATAGCGGCCAGTGAGGAGGGCATTATAAGCCCTCTTCACGGTTGTTGCTGCAATTTTGTTAAAGGTTCAATGGCAGGTAAAAGGCACCAACGGGCGTAATGCCTGCGTATCATGATACTCCAGCGTCTCCACCCCGTGGCGGAACACCTTGAAGCCCTGCTGCTTGGCACTAAAGTAATGCAGATCGTTCCCGCTAACATACAACAGGCTGCCTTCACGCAGCGCCACCACCGACTCACTCGGGTTGACCGCACAGAACTCCGCCAAGCGCTCATCACGGGTTTCCCCCATGTGGCCACTGATATGGGCATCGATATAGTGCGGGTTAATCTGCAGCGGGAACAGGCCCAGCGCGGGCAGCACTACGCTGTTACGCACCGGCATATCGTTGGTGGTACGGATGCTCGGCGTTGCCACGTTGCAGCCCGCGCTCCAGCCCACGTAAGGCACATTGCGTTCGCGCACCGCACGCTGGATCGGCACGATCAGCCCCTTTTCATGCAGCATCTGGTTCAGCATCCAGGTATTACCCCCGCTGATCATGATGCATTCGGCCTGCGCGATCGCTGCTGCCGGAGATTCGGCGTGATGAATACTGGTGACCTTGATCCCCAACGCCTGCGTCAGCTCTTGCGCCCGCTGATCATAATCGCTGCGGATCAGCGCATAGGGAATTAATAGCGCAGAGGCGATCTTACAACGTTCAATCATCGCCAACAGTGGGCTTTTGGCATAACCGAGTAATTCAGCCTCACCAGAAAGTTTGCCGTTACTCAGCAGAAATAGCTCCATGTCTCTCCCTCGGTCCAGAAATGATAATGACGTCACATTAGATGCCTGGCAGGCATGCCATACCGTGACAGTAACAAATTTAAGACCTACTGTTATACCTGAGGCAGGTAGATAAGTGTGTGACGCTTCCCTAACTGCCGATAATTCATGCAGATAGAGGTTGTCACAGACAGAAAAGTTGCGTTACTAGGTATCCGTTGCAGCTTTTGCTATGCTTACTGGCTGACAGAAAGGCATGTGAAATTATGGAATCTTGGTATTTACTTTATTGTAAGCGTGGCCAACTTTTACGGGCGCAGGAACACTTGGTGCGGCAAGAAGTGAACTGTCTTAGCCCGATTATCACGCTGGAAAAGATCGTACGTGGCAAGCGTATTGCGGTCGATGAGCCGTTATTTCCCAACTATCTGTTCGTCGAATTCGATCCAGAGCGGATTCATACCACCACGATCAGCGCAACACGCGGCGTCAGTCACTTTGTTCGTTTTGGCGCCTTACCGGCACTCATTCCACTGCAGGTTATTGAAGAACTTCAGGCGCACAGCAACGAACACTATGTCGATCCGCACACGCCGTTGCCGGGCGATACCGTGTTGATTACCAATGGCGTGTTCGAAGGCTTACAAGCAATCTATACCGAACCAGACGGCGAAACCCGCTCCATGCTGTTGCTGAACCTGATCAACAAACAGGTCACCCAAAGCATTGATAACCGGCAATTCCAGAAACTGTAATGTAAACAGGCACCCTTGGGTGCCTGGAGGTTGATGACAAAGTAGCTTTTGAACCCGAGATACTCGGGCCTAGCGCACCGAGGGGCGCTCCGGCGGCTTACGCCGCTACGACCCCTTCGGCACGCTCTCCCTAATAACGGGCTTTGTCAGCAGTCTGAACAGGCACCTTTGGGTGCCTGTTCTGTATTTAGCGGCGCATCGCATCCTCATGCAGCCATTGCGCAACGCGCTTGGCAAAGTACGTCAGCACCCCGTCCGCCCCGGCACGTTTGAAGCACAGCAAAGACTCCATCACCGCCGGTTGTTCCTGCAGCCAGCCGTTCTGAATCGCGGCCATATGCATCGCATATTCGCCAGAAACCTGATAGGCAAAGGTCGGCACGCCGAAGGTATCTTTCACGCGGCGCACCACGTCCAGATACGGCATCCCCGGCTTCACCATCACCATATCCGCCCCTTCCTGCAGATCCTGGGCAATTTCCTGTAACGCTTCATCGCTATTGGCCGGATCCATCTGATAGGTCTTCTTGTTACCCCCTTTCAGATTACCGCTCGATCCCAGCGCATCACGGAACGGGCCGTAATAACAGGAAGCATACTTGGCAGAATAGGCCATGATCTGGGTATTGACATGGCCTTGCAGTTCCAGCCGATCGCGGATCGCCCCGATGCGGCCATCCATCATATCGCTGGGTGCCACGATCTCGGCACCGGCTTCCGCATGCGACAACGCCTGACGCACCAGAATCTCTTTGCTGATGTCGTTGATCACATAACCCTGTTCGTCGATCACGCCGTCCTGCCCATGAGTAGTGTACGGATCGAGCGCCACATCGGTCAGGATCCCCAGCTCAGGCACGGCGTCTTTCAGCGCACGCACGGTACGCTGCACCAGGCCATCCGGGTTATAAGCCTCTTCCGCATGCAGTGACTTCAGGCTAGGTTCAATCACAGGGAACAAGGAGATCACCGGCACGCCCAATTTAGCGAGGGTTTCCGCCTCTTTGAGCAGCAGATCGATGGTCATACGCGACACGCCGGGCATGGATGCAACGGCCTCCTGGCGGTTACTGCCTTCCATGACAAATACCGGGTAAATCAGGTCATTCACCGTCAGCTGATTCTCGGCCATCAGACGGCGGCTGAAATCATGGCGGCGCAGGCGGCGCATACGGCGGCCTGGGAACGTCCCCGGGAATGCATAACTCATAGTTTTCTCCTTGCTCATACCAGCCGGAACAATCGGCGGGCGTTTTCATCGGTTTTCCTGCCCAACCACTCGGGGTCTTCCTGTCGCCAGGCAGCAACCTGCCGGACGATATGGGGCAGAAAACAGGGTTCGTTGCGGCGAGAAGCCGGTTTTGGCTGTAAGTCTCGTGGCAACAGATAGGGGGCGTCAGTTTCCAGCAGTAGGCGCTCGACAGGGATTTGCGGCAGCAACGCCCGCAGTTCCAAACCACGGCGCTCATCGCACACCCAACCGGTGATACCGATCGACAGGCCCAGTGCCAAACAGCCTGCCAACTCTTCCGCCGTGCCGGTAAAACAGTGCACGACCGCGGCGGGCAGTTTATCCAACCAAGGGGCCAACAGCGCGGCAAAACGTGCGTGTGCTTCGCGGCAATGCAGGAACACCGGCATATTCAGTTCTGCCGCCAGCGCCAGCTGCGCGCTGAATGCCACTTCCTGCTCCGCCGGGGTTGAAAAGTTACGGTTAAAATCCAAGCCGCATTCACCGATCGCCACCACCTCTGGTTGCAAGGCCAGTTGGCGGATCTGCTGCGCTACCTCAGCATTCCAACTGCTGGCATGATGCGGATGGACACCGGCCGTGGACCAGCAATAACCGTGCTGTTGGCGCGCCAACAAGCTGGCGGCGACGCTTTCCTGCACGCTGGTGCCGGTAATCAGCATCCCCGTAACACCGGCCATTCGGGCGCGTTCAACCACCTGTGTAGCGTCTTTGGCGAATTGTGAACTGGTAAGGTTAACTCCGATATCAAACATGGTTTTTCCAAAGCAAAAACCGCCCATCAGGGCGGTTCAGAGACTCACGGCAATCAGGGCGCGGGTGGCTCTTCTTCACCTTCATCTTCTTCTGTGGGCTTACGCCGTTTCCCTACGTAGAAGCGGGCGCAGAATACCCCCACCTCAAACAGCAGATACATCGGGATCGCCAGCAGGGTTTGCGAAAATACGTCCGGTGGCGTCAACAGCATACCGACCACGAAAGCCCCAACCAGCACATACGGGCGCTTTTTACGCAGATCTTCCGGCGTTGTCACACCGCTCCAGCACAGCAGAACGATAGCCACCGGCACCTCAAACGCCACACCGAACGCCATAAACAGCGCCATGACGAAATTGAGGTAGTTGTTGATATCGGTGGCAATCAACACGCCTGCTGGCGCGGTTTTAGCAAAGAAGCCAAAAGCCAGCGGGAACACCACAAAATAGGCAAACGCCATCCCGAGATAAAACAGCAGGCTGCTGGACACCAGCAACGGCATCATCAGGCGGCGCTCGTGTTTATACAGCGCAGGAGCGATAAACGCCCAAACCTGATAAAGAATAATTGGCGCGGCAACGATGACCGACACCATCATCGTCAGCTTGATCGGGGTAAAGAAAGGCGAAGCCACATCGGTGGCAATCATGCTCGCCCCGGCGGGCAGCTGTTTGATCAGCGGCGCGGACACCAACTGGTAAATGTCGTTGGCGAAAAACACCAACACGATAAAGATCACCAGCACGCTGATAATCGAATTCAACAGCCGCTTACGCAGTTCGATCAAATGACTGATAAGCGGTTGGGTATCTTCAACGGCCATGTTTTAACGTTCGCCACTAGGTTGTTGAGAAGCAGGGATTTTATCCGCCACAGGCTCTTGAATGGCCTGCGGTGCAGGGGCTTGCGTCACAGGTGCCGTTGCTTCCACGGCGGGTGCAGACAGGGGCTGCACAGCGGCACCCTCCGCCGAGGAGGCGCCATCGTGAATCGCTTCGGGATCGGTCGCCACCGGGTTATGGATGGTGTGCGCTGGCTCATGCGGATCGCTATGATAAGAACGCTTCAGCGATTCTGCCGCTTCTTTCAATTCATCCATCGATGCTTTGAGCTCCGGCGTCAGATTCTGCAAACCGGCACTCTCTACCTTCTTCAGGCTTTCCTGCAATTCCTGCAGTTTCAGCTCCTGCGAAAGCTCATTTTGCACTGAAGCTGCCAGAGAGCGCAGCGCCCGGATCCAGCCAGCAACTGTTCTGACCGCGACCGGCAAGCGTTCCGGCCCGAGTACCACCAGGCCGATCACCAATACCAGCAGCAGTTCACCAAACCCAATGTCAAACACGGTTTATACCTGCTCTTTGTTCTTCGACTCTTCGGTTTTCACTTCCGGCTGCTTATCGGTGATAGGCTTGGCCGTAAAGTCAGCGTCTTCGAGGTTGCTTTTCTCAGCCGTGTTAGCCGGTGGCGTACTGTCATCACCGATGGCTTTTTTGAAGCCTTTGATTGATGCACCGAGATCGGATCCCAGCGTACGGAGTTTTTTGGTACCAAACAGCAGCACCACGATCACTGCGATGATCAACAATTGCGTAATACTAATACCGCCCATTCCAATCGCCTCTATATTAAAGGGTTATTCCATGTTGCCGCATTATACCCTTTCCATCTTCCAATAGGATATGCCGCAACCTGTAACCGGGTTTTGAATTCATTCAGGTGGTGCGCTTCCAACCTACGCCCCAGGCTACCACACCGGCAACCATCAACCATGCAGGAAGCACATCAACGCCTCCCAGCAGCAAAATCGTACCACTGACTAACAGTGTAGCGCCAACGCCAAACAAATACCGTGATTGACCTTGGCGAATACGCTGCCCTTGCATCTGGCTGGCCAGCTTATCGACGCTTTGCTGCAGCCGCTTATGTTGCTGCAGGCTATCGTAAAACAATTCGGGCAATTCAGGCAGTTTCTCGGCCCAGAACGGCGCTTTTTCTTTCAGCGCCCGGATCACAGCCGGGATCCCCACCTGATCGCGCAGCCAGCTTTCGAGGAACGGCTTCGCCGTGGTCCAGAGATCCAACTGCGGATAAAGCTGACGGCCCAAGCCTTCAACATATAACAGGGTTTTCTGCAATAACACCAGTTGCGGCTGCACTTCCATATTAAAGCGGCGCGCCGTGTTGAACAGGTTGAGCAGCACATGACCAAACGAGATCTCCGCCAGCGGCTTTTCGAAAATCGGCTCACAGACGGTACGGATGGCAAACTCAAAATCTTCTACGTTGGTATCGCGCGGCACCCAGCCGGAGTCGACGTGCAGTTCCGCCACCTTGCGGTAGTCACGGTTAAAGAAAGCGATAAAGTTCTCTGCCAGATAGCGCTTATCATCCTTGTTCAATGAGCCAACGATGCCGCAGTCAATACCGATATAACAGGGATCCTGCGGGTGCTCATAGCTGACAAAAATATTGCCGGGGTGCATATCGGCATGGAAGAAGCTGTCCCGGAACACCTGGGTAAAGAACACCTGCACTCCGCGCTCGGCCAGCAGCTTCATATTGGTGCCCTGCTTTTCCAAGGCTTCAATATCCGACACCGGAATGCCGTAAATCCGCTCCATCACCAGCACGCTTTCGCGGCAGTAATCGGAATAGACCTCGGGCACGTAAAGCATCGGGCTACCGTCGAAATTACGGCGTAGCTGGATCGCGTTAGCTGCCTCACGCAGCAGATTCAGCTCGTCCAGCAGGGTTTTCTCGTACTCGCGCACCACTTCACGCGGACGCAGGCGGCGGCCATCCGGCAGCAGTTTCGGCACCCAGCCCGCCAGGCGGTACATCAAGCGCACGTCAGCCTTGATAATCGGCCCAATGTCCGGGCGGATCACTTTCAGCACCACTTCCTGCCCGGAGCTTTTCAGCCGCGCGGTATGCACTTGGGCAATAGAGGCGGAAGCCAGTGCCTGCTGATCGAAATCATCAAACCAGGTTTCCAGCGGGCCGCCCATTGCCAATTCAATATGCTGGCGGGCCAACGCACCATCAAACGGTGCCACGCGATCCTGCAACAGCGTCAGTTGATCGGCAATATGCGGGGGAAATAGGTCACGGCGGGTCGACATCATCTGGCCGAACTTGATCCACACCGGGCCCAGTTCCTGCAACGCCAAACGCAAGCGTTCACCCAAGGGTTTGTCTTTATGGCGATTCGGCATCCAGAACAGCAGACGGCGGCCAAAACGCAATGGCCATGTCAGGCGCATTTTAGGGATCAGTTCATCCAGCCCATAGCTGAGAAAAACGCTGATAATCAAATACAGGCGGCATAGTTCGCTAGGGGTCATCGTTTACCCTCCAACTTGTCCATACGGGCAATCAGTGCATCAGCACTACGGGCTGCGGCGTCAACCTCTTCGTTAAACCACACCACTTCAAGCGGCCCAGGAGCCACACGCCACTCTTCCGTCAAGGTTTCTGCCACATAGTGCTGCTGGCGTTGTAAACCCGACTTAAACAGAGCGGCACCTTTACCCACAATCTGGCTGATCCCCTGCGCGGCGATATCACCGATATAGGGTGCCAGCCATTCAGCCGGATCCCATTCCGCCAGATCGAGCAGCGCCACCCACTGTTGCACCACCTGAATATCGCCTTCGACGATCAGCTCACCGCTGCGCATCAGCGGCGCAAGCTGCTGGCGATCGCGCAATTTCAGCAGCACCGATGTACGGGTTTGCACGGTGCAGTCCGCGTTGTCTTCAGATTGGCCAAGCACATCAACCCGTTGCTCGCTGAATACCAGCACCAGCGGCGCGCTGAGTTCCTGCAATTCGATGCGCAGCACTTTCCCCACCAGCCGCTGGCGCGCGGCCTTCATGCTGCGATCGCGGAACAGCAGGCTATTGAGCGAAGTTTCTACTACGCCAGTCAGTAACGGGGTTAACAGCATCGGCATGTCCATATCAGAACTTGAAGCCCCGGTGCAGGGCAACAATGCCCCCGGTCAGGTTGAAATAGCTGACATTTTCAAAACCGGCAGCGTCCATCATTCCTTTCAGCGTATCCTGATCCGGGTGCATACGGATCGATTCCGCCAGATAGCGGTAGCTGTCCGGATCTTTCACTACCAGCTCACCGATTTTTGGCAACACGTGGAAAGAGTAAGCATCGTAAGCTTTGCTCAGCGGCTCAATCAGCGGTTTGGAGAACTCCAGCACCAGCAGGCGGCCGCCCGGCTTCAGCACGCGGAACATCGAGCGCAGCGCTTTGTCTTTATCGGTAACGTTGCGCAGGCCAAATGAGATGGTGATGCAATCGAAATAGTTGTCTGGGAACGGCAGGGCTTCGGCATTGGCTTGCACATAATTGATGTTGCCGACGATGCCGAGATCGCGTAGTTTCTCGCGCCCCATTTTCAGCATGGAGTCGTTGATATCCGCCAGGATCACCTGCCCCTGTTCCCCCACCATACGGGAGAACTTGGCCGCCAGATCGCCGGTGCCGCCCGCCAGATCCAGCACGCGCTGCCCACGGCGCACGCCGCTGCAATCAATGGTAAAACGCTTCCAGATACGGTGGATACCAAACGACATCAGGTCGTTCATCACGTCATACTTTGCGGCCACTGAGTGGAAAACATTGGCCACCATGGCCTGTTTCTCTTCTCTTGCCACGGTGCGAAAACCAAAATCGGTGGTTTCCTGCGCTTGATCTGCCATTGTCCTGCCTGCTATTCAGTCAATTTTGTGTGGTGGAGTGTACCAGAAACCCACGAAATACCCCACCTTGCAGCGGCTTTCACCCCTGCGACGCGGAGCGTGGTTCTTCGGTGTTATCATCGTCGGCAACTTCGGGTAACGCGCTGCCCTCATCATCGGTATTGTCGTACTGGCCACTGGCCTGCTGCGCCAGCAGTGGCTGGATCGGCCGTTTGACCTCCACCCCCAGCGCACGAAAACCTTCGATCCGGCTGATAAGGTTACCACGCCCTTCGCTCAGTTTGCTCATCGCCTGGCGATAACTGCCCTGCGCTTTATCCAGGCTTTGCCCCAGCGCAGACATATCGTCAACAAACAGGCGCATCTTGTCATACAGCCGGGCTGCGCGATCGGCAATGCGTTGGGCATTCTGGCTCTGGTGCTCGTAACGCCATAGATTGCTGATGGTACGCAACGCGACCAGCAGCGTGGTGGGGCTCACCAGCATAATGTTGTGTTTCAAGGCTTCGCTAATCAGTTCCGGCTCGCGATCTATCGCCAGCAGGAACGCGGGCTCCACCGGGATAAACATCAGGACATAATCCAGCGAACGCAGGCCAGGCAGTTGTTGATAGTCTTTACGGCCCAACAGGCGGATATGGCCACGCAGCGACGCAATATGCTCACTCAGCGCCGCTTCGCGCTCCAGTTCGTCTTCACCATTGAAGTAGCGCTCGTAAGCCACCAGCGACATTTTGGCATCAATCACCACGTCTTTGCCCTGGGGTAAACGCACGATCACATCAGGCTGCATACGGCTTTGATGATCCAGCCGCACGTTAACCTGCGTTTCATATTCGTGCCCTTCGCGCAGCCCGGAAGCCTCCAGCACCCGGCTCAGCACCACTTCGCCCCAGTTACCCTGGGTCTTGTTGTCGCCTTTCAATGCCTTGGTGAGGTTAAGCGCTTCACGCGCCATCTGCGCATTCAGTTGCTGCAGATTACGAATTTCGTGCGTCAACGTATGGCGTTCGCGGGCCTCCTGGCCAAAGCTGTCCTGCACCTGGCGGCGGAAACCGTCCAACTGCTCGCGCAGCGGCAACAGCAGGCGATCGAGACTTTGCCTGTTTTGCTCATCCACCTTGCGGCCACTGTGTTCAAAAATGCGATTTGCCAGGTTTTCGAATTGACTGGTCAGCCGTTGTTCGCTGTTGATCAGCAGCCGCTGTTTCTCTTCGGCGGCCATGCGGGTTTCTTCCAGGCGAATGGTCACTTCACGCAGTTCTGCTTCCTGGGCGCTGTTCACTTCACGCTGGGCACGCAGTTCCTGATTCAACTGCTCACATTCATTGCGCCAGTGATTGAGCTGCTGCATACGTTCCTGCCCCGCGGCCACCTGGCTATGCAGTTGGCGCAGTTCCAGCTCGTTGTGCCGTAGTTGTTGTTCCTGGCGTTGCAGCGCCTCCTGGCGGGTGGCGATTTCCTGCTGTGCCTGCTGCAAAGATTGTTCCAGCAAGCGCAACTCGGTCTCATGCTGAGCATTGTGCCGTTGCAGCCATAAGCAGGCGATCAGCCAGCCCAGCAGCATACCGATCGCCACACCGCCAATACCGTAAACTAAACTGGACTCCACCCTGCCCCCTAAACCTATGTCATTGCGTTGCCTGCCACGTTAAAGGGAGCCTGTATGGATGTCCAGCGTGTTTTTATTTGAAAAAGCGGGGTTAAAACAGTTTGAAACGATACTCGGCGATAAACTCCGCCCCCAGCGAATGCGACGTGAGGTAATCTCCCTGAGATAATATCGGCGTTTTATTCACGTTCTTATAGGACCAGCCGGGGCCGACCATCGCAAATACCGTCAGATTCTTCAGCTTCGGATGAGATGGCGCCCAGCGGCCAAAAATATTCACCTCACCGGTACGCACCGTTGCACTCTGGTAACCAAACTGGCTGTAAATGCCAGTCAATCCTGCGGTGAATTCAGGCGTAATATAATATTCGGCAATGGACGCCAGCATGGTTTCGCCATCGCGCATATAGTCTTCACCGGCATAAGCCATGGAGGTGAAGGTACCACGTGAGTTTTTCGCCATATGACGCGGGTACAAGCCAAGCTCACCGCCGCCCTTCGGGGCCCGCGTGTGAGCAATACCGAGTTTGAGGCTCCACAGCTTCTCCTGCCATTTGGCATCAAAAGCATAGTGGTTGGCATTACGATCGAAATTGCGCCTGCTCAACGCCATGTCTTTGTAATCATCCAATGCCTGAGTGGTATAAATCTGGCTGCCCAAGCTGAGATTGTTATTGGGTTTCAGCGCCACGCGCAGGATCTGGCGGCGCAGGTAATTCTGCGACTCACCGTAAGCCAGTTGGCCGTTGAACTGGCTATTCTCATAACCCAATTCCCCGCTGGCAAGGTGGTTGATCTCACGGCCGTCGTTAGTTTGCAGGCGCAGGCTGTCTGGCGAGTTACGCTCCATGGAGCGCTCGACGTAGGCCCCACGCAGTGATAAGCCGTCCCTCGCCACGCCCCCAGACCACCCCAGATATGTGGTGGGTGAAAGGCGGGTTGAATTGGAGATCACGCCATAATTACGCAACGTCTGCCAGCCGAACTGAGCATTCAGTGCCGCATCACCAACCTCTCCCTTCAGTTTGAGATAGCGCTGGCCGAATTTGCTGAAACCGGTCGCATTATCTTTGCTGTTGCCAGGGCCATTGTTGTACAGCACTCCGCGCGAGTTGAAATAATCACTGGCCCCCAGTTTTACCGCGCTGTAGTAATCGACATTCACCCCGAGAGTGTCGGCCAGATAACCGGACTGATACCCCAACGCCACCCCTTGCCCCCAGGCGTTATGCACCGTGGTTGGGTTGGCGGCGTCCTCTTTCAGGTATTTCCAATAATTCTTCAGCGATAATTCCGCCTTGCTGTCAGTAAAGAAAGGTGAGGAAAATACGCCGTCATCGGCAGCGTGAGCCGCTGCAGAAAATAAAGAAATGGTAATCAAACACCATGAAGCATAATTTTTCATTATTGTTATCCCCTGGAATTGGCATAGAAAAACCTGCCAGGGGATTTAATATTATCACCCTGACATTTATTTTTAATATCTCTGAGGTATTAACGGCCTTTATTTAACGCTTCTTTCCCTTTGGCGACATAACTCATATCCCCCAAATCGGTTACCGTATATTTACCATCTTTATAAGTAATCTTGACTACCGCAGCATTAGCCAGTGGCTTATTCTTATTCGGGTTATCAGTCATATCTGAAACCATCATCAGCATCGATAGCCCGGAAGAAACCGCCAACACGTTCTTGTCTCCAGCCTTTAATGCATCCTGCACAATGGAGTGTAATGCACGCTGCATGCGGGTTTTTACCTGTAGCGCGTTTTCTGCTTCCTTTTTCTCATCGCTTTGGCTGATGGCGTTGACCATCGTGATAAGATCGATCTTACCTTCCCCCGCCTGTTGGAACATCACCGCCCCAGAGGCCATGCCCATTTTCTTGGCGGCAGCATTCGCCATGTCTGGGTTCGGTAAGCCTTCAAACCCGCCAAAGAACATTTCGCGTAAATCAGGCAACTCCGTCACTTTAACGTCTGACTTGCCCATTTCCTTGAGGATCACCTGCATGGTTTCGCGCTGGCGGCCAGCATCGCTGGTGTAATAACGTTCGAACGGAATATCCTTTAAGCCTGCGCCAAGATAGCGGGCGGTTTCGAGCCCCGATGCCGTCAGTGGAGAATCCGCCCACCCTTGAACGCGATCATAAGTATTGAGTATGGTTTTCCCATGGCGGGCGAAGTAAATCGTCACGTTATCGTCCGCAGCCGCAAACGCATTGGATGTGGTGGCAAAAGAAAGAGAAAGCAGAGAAGCCAATAACCATGTTTTTATTTTCATCTGATACTCCATGACTCAAATAGGTTAATTTAATTAATCATTGGTGGAGTATCATCAATAATCAGAGCAAAAAAAAACCCAAACCCCTGACATTTATGTCAAGAAGGTTTGGGTTTTGCCTGTTTATTAACAGTAACAATCCACTTGATGAAAAATTAACATCTCAGAAAAATAAGGGAAGTAAAAAAAGCAAATTAACGACAAATTCGTGATCGCATTCTCACTCTATCTGCAAACGTTAATAAATAACGTAATGCGAACTCACAATATACCCAAAATAATTCGAGTTGCTTGTAGGCGGCAACTGAATGAATCCCTAGGAGCTTACTCAAGTAAGTGACTAGGGTGAGTGACAAATCTGCGCAAGCAGATTTGAACGCTGCTTGCAGCGGCCCCGAAGGGGCGAGGCCCAATATGGGCCGAGTAACGCAGCCAACACCCAAGCAACTTGAAGTATGAAGGGTATAGATGCCGAAATATTGTCACTCCCCTGCAACAGCAGGGGAGCACTCACTTAACGCGCCTACCCCATCCACTGGCTAAGCCATTTAATGCCGTAGACGCCCGGCGCGAGGATACCGAATGCCCAAATCATCGCCGAAGTAATATTGGCAATCTGGAAAGACGCTTGCGGCATCCCGCAGATCCCGCCCACCAGCGGCACTACCGCGCGCAGTGGGCCAAAGAAACGGCCAAAAAAGATGCCCAGCACGCCCCAGCGTTCAAAAAACGCATGGCCACGCACCAGCAGTTGTGGATTACGCGACAGCGGCCACATATGAGCAACGCGATCCTGATAGTGATAACCCACCCAATAGGAAAGCCAGTCACCCAAAAATGCCCCCGCGGCGGCGGCGGCCCAAATCGGCCAGAAGGCAATGCCGCTCTCACCGATCAAAGCCCCCAACGCCAGCAGAATGACCGTGGCAGGCAATAAGAGCGAGATGAAAGCCAGTGATTCACCGAAGGCCAGAAAGAAGATAATCGGAATGGCCCAGCCTTCGTGCTGTCGCACAACGTCGCTGACCCAATAGACAATATCATTGAGGCTCAATAGCAGGCTCCTTTAGAGAAAAAATCCAGCTCCAAGGATACGCAATGCCAGCCCGCCTTGGTTAAACCCTGGCTAAACATGCCGTTATTACTGTTCCAGATAGAATGCTTGCAGTTGTTCACGCTGGTGTTGCCCCAGCCCATATTCACTTTCCAACCAACGATCGGCAGAACCATACTGCTCGCGAATGCAACCCAGCGCCGCCATCAGATACTCTTCGCGCGCACTCAGTACCTGAGCAAATTGCGCCAACGCGGCCGTATTCAAACGCCGTGAGAGCTGCTCCAGCATATGTTCACGAAAAGCCGCCAGCGTGGTTTCGGTCAGCAGATAATCTTCAACCACCGTAGCCTCATCCGCCCCCAGCGCCAGCAGCACCAACGCCGCCCCCACTCCGGTACGATCTTTGCCCACCGCACAGTGTTGCACAATCGCCCCTGGCTGCGGCGTGATCAGTAATTGTGTCAGTTGACGGTATGCCGCATTGTTAAACGGCAGGCGACGGTACAGTTCCAACATAAACGCCTGGGCATTGAACCCGGCCAGCGTTTCACTGGTGAGTTTTTCCAGGTTGGCATTCACTTCATTGCTGAGCGGGTTCGCCGGGAAGTTGTGGTAATCCGCCCCCTGCCACAGCACATCCGGCTTAGCCTGCACTTCATCGGCATCACGGTAATCAAGCACCGAACGTACCGGCACGCCAGCCAGAAAGGCGCAGTCGCTTTCGGTCAGGCGCTCCAGTGAGCCGGAACGGAACAACAAACCAGGCTTGATACGGCGGCCATCCGCCACGCGGTTACCGCCGAGATCGCGGAAGTTGATACCACCGTCAAGCGGGGCCAATGAAGGATGAAGCAGGGTCTGAGCGGTCATAGGCATCCTTATAGCGATTATCTTGGGAAAATGTCATCACAGGTACCAGCGCAAAAACAGCCGGATTCGAGACGCAAGTGGCCCCTACCGTAACAGATTACTGCAGGATGGAAAAACGGGCCGTGCAACGGCCCGGAATGGGCAAAGGGTTACAACAGGTGACGGGCGGCCTCAACCACAATCTGCACGGCCTGGCTTTCGGTTTTCTTCATGGTTTCCGCGTCAGGGATCTCCTGCTGGGTACGGTTGACGATCACTCCCGCCACCATCCCAGCACGCAGGCCCTGGCTGGCGCACATGGTCAGCAGGGTGGCGGACTCCATTTCATAGTTCATCACGCCCATGGCCTGCCACTCCGCCATTGAGCCTTTGAAACGGCTGACCACCCGGCCGGAATAGGTATCGTAACGCTCCTGACCAGGGTAGAAAGTGTCGGAAGAGGCGGTAACGCCAATATGGGTCGTGGCACCGCTGGCCTTGGCAGCGGCGACCAGCGCCGTGGTGCAGTCAAAGTCGGCCACCGCCGGGAACTCCAGCGGCGCAAAGTGCAGGCTGGCACCGTCGAGGCGCACTGCCGCCGTGGTCACCAGCACATCACCCACGTTGATGTGGGCCTGAATGGCACCGGTGGTACCGATACGTAAGAAAGTGCGAATACCAAGCTGCGCCAGTTCTTCAACCGCGATCGACGTCGATGGGCCACCAATACCGGTAGAACAGACGATGATCGCTTTGCCATCCAGCTCTGCACGCCATGAAGTAAATTCGCGATGTGTTGCCAGGTGCACCGGGTTTTCCATCAGCTTGGCAATTTTCTCTACGCGCTGTGGATCACCAGGGACGATGGCAAGCGTAGCCCCGTGTAAATCGTTTTTAGTGAGGCCGAGGTGGAAAACGTCAGATTGAGACATAGAAGACTCCTCTTGGATCCTGTTGATTGGGAGGAACAAAAAAATACTCTACTGAAAATCTCCGGCTATTTTTGTGAATTAATTCACCATTAAATAAGAAACGAAAATTAAATTACAATTTTTTCGTGATAAAAATCACATATTGGTCAAGATACGTTGAGCGATCGGCTCAGTTTAGCGAATACCCCCTCGGCTGGCCTTGCAGCTGATCACCGATTCTGCCGCCGATAAAGCACCGCAACACGTCTACCATCTTGATGACCAAAACACAGGCGAAAACCCGACATAGCATGATAAAGAAACAGTGAAAATGTGATAACGCCGGATAATTTGCCGTTTTTTATCACCTTGTCTGAAAATGCTCCACAAGGTGCCAATAAGCGGTAATCTTTCCTATAGTTAACCCTTCCCGAGCTTTTCTCTATTGATTGCATGGAGACCGCAATGAAAACCGAACAAGAGATGATACTAAAGCAGGCTCAGGGGGGATTTGCCCCGGCGGTGACACCGCCAGCCGCATCGACGATGCAAACCGACCATCAGGGCATCCATACCGGGGAAACCACCATTCCTTCACAGGGCGACGATCTCCCGGCGTATATCGCCAAACCTGCCGATCACCCCGGGCCACTTCCGGTGATTTTGGTGGTGCAGGAGATTTTCGGCGTGCATGAACATATTCAGGATCTGTGCCGCCGCCTGGCGAAGCAGGGCTATCTGGCGATTGCCCCGGAACTCTATTTCCGCCAAGGGGATGCCAAGGATTACAGCGAAATCAGCGATCTTCTGCAAAATCTGGTCAGCAAAGTGCCAGACAAGCAAGTGCTGGCCGATCTGGATCATGCTGCCCACTGGGCAACGCGACACGGCGGCGATGCCAACAAACTGGCGATCACCGGTTTCTGCTGGGGCGGGCGCATCACCTGGTTGTATGCCGCACATAATCCGCAGTTGAAAGCCGCGGTAGCCTGGTACGGTAAACTGGTGGGGGATAAAACCCTGAACTCACCAAAGCACCCGGTAGATATCGCAACGCATCTTTCCGCACCGGTGCTCGGCCTGTATGGCGGCCAGGATAGCAGTATTCCGCTGGAAACGGTGGAAAGCATGCGCCAAGCGATCCGCGCAGCCAACGCCGATGCCGAGATCGTGGTTTACCCCGAGGCGGGGCATGCGTTCCATGCCGATTACCGCCCAAGCTATCACGCCGAGGCCTCTGCCGACGGCTGGCAACGCATGCTCAGTTGGTTTATCCAGCACGGTGTGGTGGGTGTGAAATAATTGTCAGGGGCACCTTCGCCCCTGATTTACTTTGTGGTGCTACCTCACATGCGCTTGATATGACACCTGCACTCAGTAACGCTATTGCACTTTGAGCACCGGCTGTTGCACGATTAATGTCCCACTTTTATACACCAGCAGCACACCCGGCGGACTATCACGGGTACCTAACACCGTTACCTGGCATTCATATAGGTAGGGGCCGCTTTGAAATTGAAACGTGTGATTGCCACCACTGCCATTGAATTTTACCTCGCCATTTTTCAGCACCAGATCCGGTTTTTCACTTATCGGATTTCCCTTTGCCCAAGAGGCATAGCGATACTTGCCATTGTTCAGTTGGTCGATGCGGATGGTAAATTTTTCGGTCTGCCACATCAGCACGGGACGTTGATACTCTTTCAAGCTTGGGTGCAGGGTGTTTTTTTGCTTGGCAATCAGTTCACTGGCTAGCTTTGATTCAAGCGCTGATTGCTGTTTTTGTAACGCAACCTTGGGGAACACGCCTTCCGGGGAGTTTTCGCGCGTATTGCCGTTCTAAACAGCAAAAGGGCACCGAAGCGCCCTTGGAAAAACTCTCTAGTACATCATTGAGTATTAGGCTTGCGGTTCACGCAGCCGCTGAGCCGCCAGCACCATGTTGGCCAGCGACTGCCGGGTTTCTGGCCAGCCGCGGGTCTTCAGGCCGCAGTCCGGGTTAACCCACAGACGCTCTGCCGGGATGTTCTGCGCCGCTTTGCGCAGCAGCGCCTCGATCCACTCCACGCTCGGCACGTTCGGTGAATGGATGTCGTACACCCCCGGCCCCATCTCGTTCGGATATTCAAACTCTTTGAAGGCCTCCAGCAGATCCATATCGGAACGTGAGGTTTCGATGGTGATCACATCCGCATCCAGCGCCGCGATCGAATCCATGATGTCGTTGAACTCGCAGTAACACATGTGGGTGTGGATCTGGGTGTCATCCTGCGCCACGGCGGCGTTCAGTTTAAAGGCATCCACCGCCCATTTCAGGTAGGCAGCCCAATCCGAACGGCGCAGCGGCAAGCCTTCACGTAATGCCGGTTCGTCGATCTGGATGATGCCGATACCGGCTTGCTCCAAATCCGCCACTTCGTCGCGCAGCGCCAGCGCGATCTGCTTGGCAATCACTTCGCGAGTCACGTCTTCACGTGGGAACGACCAGCAAAGAATGGTCACCGGGCCGGTCAGCATGCCTTTTACCGGCTTGCTGGTCAGCGACTGGGCAAACTTGGCCCACTCAACGGTAATCGCCTGCGGGCGGCTGATATCACCAATAATCACCGGCGGTTTCACACAGCGCGAACCGTAGCTCTGCACCCAGCCGTTTTGCGTGAATACAAAACCATCGAGGTTTTCGCCAAAGTATTCCACCATGTCGTTACGCTCGGCTTCGCCGTGCACCAGCACGTCCAACCCTAACCGTTCCTGTTCAGCGATCGCCTGCTTGATGTGCTCACCGATGCTGGTGCGGTAATTTTTACCGTCCAGGCGGCCCTGTTTGAAATCGAGACGCAGGCCGCGGATCTCGGTGGTTTGCGGGAAGGAACCAATGGTGGTGGTGGGCCAGGCGGGCAGGTTGAAGCGATCGCGCTGGGCCTGAGCACGCTGCTGGTATGGATGCTGGCGCTCAATATCTTTCGCGGTGATGGCGGCAAGGCGCTGTTCCACCTGCGCATTATGCACGCGGCTGGACTGGCGGCGAGTGCGGATCGGCGCACTGTAAGCGTCCAGTTCGGCCTGCTTGCTGGCCCCTGGTGCATTCAAAGCGCCACTCAGCAACGCCAGTTCCGCACATTTTTGCAAAGCAAAGGCAAACCAGCTTTTCACCTCTTCATCCAGGCGAGTTTCCACACTCAAATCGATCGGGCTGTGCAGCAGCGAACAAGAGGTGGCAATCCACAGTGGGCGACTGTTCACCAGCGGTTGCAGGCGGGTAAACCAACTGCTCAGATCGGCACGCCACACGTTGCGGCCGTTGATCACCCCCAGCGAAAGCAGCCACTCTTTTGGCAGCGCGTTGTGCAGTACGGCAATATCATCATGGCCTGCCACCAGATCCACATGCAGCCCCTGCACCGGTAAAGCACGAATGGTGTCGAGGTTGTGGCCCACACTGTCAAAATAGGTGGTCAGTAGCAGCTTAACCTGGCCTTGCAGCGCCGCGTAAGCCGGTTTAAAAGCATCCAGCCAGGCCTGCGGCAATTCCAGCACCAACGCGGGTTCATCGATCTGCACCCACTCAATACCGCGCTTAGCCAGTTCCGCCAGCACTTGCTGATACACCGGCAGAATATCGTTCAGCAGTGACAGGCGATCGAACGCTTCGCCTTTCACTTTGCCCAGCCACAGATAGGTTACCGGCCCCAGCAGCACCGGTTTTACCTGGTGGCCCAGCGCCAGCGCTTCGTCAACTTCATCCAGCAGTTGGGTCCAGCTCAGTGCGAACTTCTGGCCTTGAGTAAACTCAGGCACCATGTAGTGATAGTTGGTGTTAAACCATTTGGTCATTTCTGCCGCTGCCGCCGGCTCACCGGTCGGTGCACGGCCACGGCCGATACGGAACAGCGTATCCAAGTCGATGGAACCCTCTTTATTCTGGTGACGTGCCGGGACGTTGCCCAGCAGCAGGCTGGTGGTCAGCACGTGATCGTACCAGGCGAAATCGCCAACCGGCACCAAATCCACCCCGGCTTGCTGTTGTTGTTGCCAGTGGCGAGCCCGCAGCTCGCGGCCAACCGCCAGCAGTTCTTCCTGCGTTGAATTGCCTGCCCAGTAACTTTCCTGCGCTTTTTTCAGTTCGCGACGCAGACCAACGCGTGGAAAACCCAGTGTGTGATTCAGAACTGTCATCGTCGTATTCCCCATTTAGCCATCCAGATGTTTACACATCCATAATCCGCAGGTACTGTATCAACCACAAGCGCAATTTGTTCACTGTCACTGTGAAGGACTCTCATGATCGAACTGAAACACCTAAGGACGTTGCAGGCATTGCGCAATACCGGCTCGCTGGCCGCCGCTGCCGCGCAACTTCATCAGACACAATCTGCACTTTCGCATCAGTTCAGCGATCTGGAACAGCGTTTGGGCTTTAAGCTGTTCGTTCGTAAAAGCCAGCCACTGCGCTTTAGCGCACAGGGCGAGATCCTGCTGCAGTTGGCTGAGCGGGTGTTGCCGCAGGTCCAGCAGGCGCTGCAAGCCTGCCACGAACCGCATCAGGCCACGCTGCGTATTGCCATTGAGTGCCACAGTTGCATTCAGTGGCTCACCCCGGCGCTGGACAGCTTCCATCAGAGCTGGCCGCAGGTAGTGATGGACTTCAAATCAGGTGTTACCTTTGATCCACAGCCCGCTCTACAACAGGGTGAACTGGATGTGGTGCTGACCTCAGATATCCTGCCGCGCAGCGGGCTGCACTATTCACCGATGTTCGATTTTGAGGTGCGACTGGTGCTGGCCCCCGATCATCCGCTGGCCAACAAACCGCGCATTGAACCAGAAGATTTGTGCGATGAAACGCTGATGATTTACCCGGTACAGCGCCAGCGGCTGGATATCTGGCGGCATTTTCTGCAACCGGCAGGCGTCAGCCCAACGTTGAAAAGTGTCGATAACACGCTGCTGTTGATTCAGATGGTGTCGGCACGCATGGGGATTGCCGCGTTGCCGCACTGGGTGGTGGAAAGTTTTGAACGCCAGGGCCTGGTGGTGACCAAAACCCTGGGCGACGGCCTGTGGAGCCGGTTATATGCCGCCGTGCGTGACGGCGAACAGCGCCAGGCGGTGATTGAAGCCTTTATCCGCTCCGCTCGTCAGCACGCCTGCGAACATCTGCCGTTCGTGCGCGATGCCGCCCGCCCCGGTGCGGGCTTTATCAACGTCAAACCGCTGGCTCCCCAGCTTTAAGTCATCATTGGGTGGCCTGCGGAGCCACCCAGCGGCGATGCACCCACAGCGAAGCCACAATCACCGCGCCGCCGATGATAAAGCTGGTCCAGTGCGGCTGCTGCTGCCAGATCGCCAGATTAACCAGCAGCCCTGCGGGCACATGCATGTTGTTCATAATGCCGAGCGTGCCGGCATCCACCTGCGTTGCGCCGTAGTTCCACATAAAGTAACCCAACCCAGAAGCCACCACACCCAGCCACACCAGGATCCCCCATTGCAGGTGGGTCGTTGGCAGTTGGTTCGGGTTGCCCCACAGGTACCAGGCGATTACCGCCACCGCCAGCGCCCCCAGGTAGAACCAGGAAAATGCGGTGTGCTGCGGCAACGGGTGCACTTCCATCAGCCGCTTGTACCCCACCATGCCGATGGCAAAGCTGATATTCGCCGCCTGCACCAACAACAGCCCAAACCAGAAATGCTCGCTCAACTGATGGTAACGGATGATTGCCGCTCCCAGCACCGCCAGCAGCGCGCTGAACAGATACCCCCAGCGCAGACGGCGGCCGCTGATCAGATCATAAATCAGCGTGATATACAGCGGCGTCAGCACGGTGAACAGCAGGAATTCCTGCACCGTCAGGTACAAAAAAGCGCGGAAGCTGAGCAGGTACATAATGCCGAGCTGGCACGCCCCCACCAGCATATATAGCAGGATCACTTTCAGTGGGATATTGCGCCAGCGCAGGAACGGCAGGAACACCAATGCCGCCAACCCGACGCGCATCAGCACCGAAAACCAGCTATCGACGTGGCCTGCCAGATATTCGCCGATCAGGCTGAAAGAAAAAGCCCACAAAATGGTGGTAATAATCAGAAGCCACACGTTAAATTCACCTAAAAGATCTGAAAAGGCGATTGTAACGGAAGGCGGGAAATGGCGTGACGGAAAGGTGGTTGACATCTGATCAAATAAAGGCCTGTTGATGGGTATTTCTTCTTAGCCCCTAACCATTGCTGGCTTTATCCCGTCAACTCGACGAAAGCGACATAGTCTTACCCAGCATGAGAGAGGGTGCTAAGTGAATCGGCCTAAAGATGAGCCGACCCTTGCGGTATACACCGCTAACCAAAATTATGAGGCATATATCGCATTTTTATTCAGATAGCTTACCCACTATTTTTGATAGATATCGCGAGTATTGTCTGACATTCTTACAGCCAATTTTCGCTATCGTGTTATATCGTCTTGAGTAAAACGTTTTATATTTGCTATCAATCCTGCGTGAGCTTAAGGATAACCGGTGTTCGCCTATTTCGGAAAAATACCCTCTTAATTCATCACATGAGGACTTTTTGGGGGTATAGCTCTCTAATAGCTTACTTACTTTATCACTCAATACAACACTATTGCTATTAGCAAGAGTATAAAGCACCTGCTGCATAGATAAAATCGGCTCACTTTTAAAAACAATACCACCAGAAATAAATTTCGCCATAGAAGATATAAAAAAACGATCCTCAACGGAAGTATAAATAAGCACTTTTAAATCATGCTTTTTGTTTGCTGAAAAATGCACACTCATAGTATTAAAGAACAGCAATGGGGAGTTTTTATCCCCAGAAAATTCTATAATAGCCAGAGACGTGTGCTGTAAATAATGCGCCCCGGTAACAAACCTCATCGTTTTAGCCATACAGTCAAAACAAAGCACATTACTTTCTGGATAAATTTTTTCTACAGCATCAATAATGGCATTTCTTGAAAAGAGATTCTTTTCAAAAATAACAATATTGTCTGGATACCATGTTGACGAAAAAGAATGGTCCATTTCAATATCCACCAAGATCTCCTTTCAGCATAATTTTCAATAAATCTTATATTTAACGGTTTGATTTGATTATTAGCTCTTGGAACGGCTTACATGAACGCGATAAATATCATAGTATTTTTCGATATTCCTTAACACCCGTTACCGCTTTTAACATTTAGCGATATGTCATAGTAAAAGTAAGAGGAGCATGAACTACCCCGGCGACAACTGGAGCCGCTGAAGTACGATACATTGCCGCTTGGAATGGGATCGTCAAAGCCTGGCTCCCTGGAACAAACGAGGGGACATTGGTAACACTGTTGAAACGTACAGGCGCGCCGTTTTGATCCATCACCTTTACGCCAACACCGGCCGCAGCTTCAGGCTTGGCAGTTATTGCCATTACCGCCTGATTTGCATCAACAATATTGTTCAGTGGCGTTAAGGTGTACGAGATGGTTGATAGCCCTTTTTCTGAACACCCCGTTAGCTCAATATTGAAATTCTTCTTCTCTGTGGTACTGCCCTGTGTCGGGAAGTCTTTCTTACTGTGCCTGCCCAAATCCACCACCGGCTGAGTCGTCGATGCGCTACAACTGCTTGCAGTAATAGTAAAAGGCGCTACCCGGAGATTAAGCACGGTTAACTTATCCAGGATAAATACCGCCATTAAACTTCCGTCATAGGTACCGCTGCCGATCGGCCCGGTAGGGACAATTTCAGCTCCCCAAGAAGTGTTCCCATTCTGGCTCCACCCCCAATTCATGGCACTGCTTGTTCCGACAATACCCTGATTTCCAAAACGATAAAGAGTCCCGGAATTATCACGGAAAAAAAATCGCAACCCCACGCCCGGTATATTAGTAGGAAAAACATTCTTTAAACCACCTACGGTAGACCCCATTGCACCAGCGACATAATAAGAATAGGTGTTGTTTCCTATACAAATAGCATAAACTCCGTTTACGCTATTAGGCGTCACCCCCGAAGCAATGGTGCTGCCCAAGCTGAATTGATCGCGTGCCAAATGAATATTATCGCCAATTGCATTGGACGAATTTAATTTTATCACATAGCTTTGCAAGCCATTACCACCATAAAATGAACAACTCGCCATTGCCGGACGCAGTTGAAGAAAAACCGCGCAAGCAAATGCAGTCAAATATATTTTTTCCTTGTAACCACTGGATATAGACATAACCTGTTTTCCGAAAAATTTATAATTTAGTTCAGCAAAATCTCTCGCTGTTGATGTATCTCGCCAAAATCATCTATCCATTGATACTCAATATGGGCCTTTTCTGAAGGTGTGGAGCTTAACCCGTGCAAGATAAAATCCACGCTGCCTCTCGGCGCTATCATTTCACCTGTATAGCTGTAACGTTTACCGATATCCATCAGCACAACACGATTCAGAGACACATAGTAAGGGCTGCTATTAACCCCCCTTAACCTAAAGCCTTTATTATCAGCAACCACTTTCCATCTGACGGACTCCCCGGCGTGATTGACGTTGCCCGCAAGAGCAACAGGCCGATAAAACAACTTGATTCGCGTGCGATAATTAAACTCCAAATAATTATCAGTACCCATGCTATGTATTGGGGGAATGTCCAACACATTAAACCAGAACAGCGACTCCCTATCTTTAGGTAAAACGCTCTGCTGTGTAAACATCACCCTGAACCGATGTGTTCCCTGCCCTTCAATACGCGTTAATGGCGGCATAATTAAGAAAGGAACATCGGAGTTATCAGCCATGGCATCAGGATCGCCAGCATCAATCCAAACCTGGGCCAACTTCTCTTTTGGCTCCGGATTGGTGAGCTGTACCGTAATTTCTTTGGCATTTTCAGGATAAATTAGCCGGGTACTGCCGACCACTAAACTAGCCTGAGCTTGCATCATACCGGGTAACACCCCCCCTATCGCCAGCAGCACAAACAGGCAGATATTCACTACTCGCTTCATGTTGTTATCCTGTCCGCTGGCAGATCGCGGTGATATGAATCATATCCGTACTCTTATCATCGATATTGGCAGGCAAGTTATAATGAGCTCGGCATTGTCGACCTGCCCCTTGCCCCCATTGGATCTGAATATACCCACTCAATGCGTTTGTACGCATAAAGACCCGGCTTCCCTGGCCAACAAATGTCAAACTGTTACCTTGATAATCAAAAACCTCAGCCCCCATGGGAAGCGGATTCCCGGCATCATCCTGCAATACCAGCAGTAGCGGACGGCCTGAAACCGTGGGGTAATCCAGCATAATAATTGCCCCGTATTGTGGTGCCGTTTTTTGCTCGGTCACTTTAAGTTCAACACTGTTAGAAATATCTTTCGGATCGAGCGTGACCGTATTCTCTCGATAAGGTGTCAATCCAGCAGTAATGGCATAACCGCGGCTGCCGATGCGCACACCTTTACTGTTGAGCAATGCCGCGCCATGGGCACCCGGCGCGAAAACCACAGCCTTGGTTTCCCCCTGTGCCTGGCCGAGTGTTATTCCGCCCGGATGCATCACCACACTACCGAGTGCCCCAAGCCATACTGCGAATATCCGCTACCGTGGCTGGTGCTTGCCGTCAGCATGGCTTTATCAGCCCGGTACTGAACATTTCCGCCATAGTTATTGGTGTTATTGCGGTAATTACGGCTGGCATAGGAGCCATAACTGAACAGTTTTTCTTCGCCCAGGGAACCTGAAATACCGGTCTGCGCATTCCATCCCCCTGAAGCACTGTGTGTCAGCGAGTTCGTCAGATAAGTCGAACTTCTAGCACGCCCGAGAGGCAGCGAAATGTTCAGCATGTACTGTGTTTCATCCCCTCCATACGCAGAGCGGCTGCGCCCTGCGGACAAATTAAGGCTTCCCCAGGCAAACGCATTTGAGTAACCCAGTTGATATGTCATATCTCTGCCTTGATCGACGTTCCAATAATTCTGAACCGAGCCACTCAGATAAAAACTCCCGAACCCCTCAGGCAAACTTTGGCTGAGATTCACCTGCACGCGGCTGCGTTGACGGGCAGGTATCACCACATCACTCTCCACGCAGCCCGTAGACTGCGCATAATCGGTGAAGCTGTAATAGCCCTTGCTGGAAAAGCGATAGCTGGCAACCGTGAAGTTGGTTTGCGTCGTTTCCAGCAATTTGCTGTAGGTGAAACGATAACTTTGCCCATGAGCTTTGTGCTGGCTACCTGCAACAGGAACGGTGGCATCCGAATGCGTTACATCCACCGCGAACACGCCTAATCCGGTACTCAGCGCCAATCCTATCTGGCCCGCCTGATAATTCTGCGATAGGGTGCTACCGGCATACCCAGTCCACAAATTGGAAAACCCACGTTGATAGGTGCCGAGTAAAAATGTGGGTGTTTCAGTTAATCGATCGTCACGGTATCTACCAATCACCAGGTTGTAACGCGCAACCGCTGGGCGCAATAACTGCGGCACCGTAGCAAAAGGCACGGTAAAGCTACGCTGGCGCCCATCGGCTTCAGTCACCATGACTTCCATATCCCCGGCATAGCCGCTGCCATAAAGCTTATCGATGACGAAAGGCCCGGGCGTCACGCTGGTTTGATAAAGAATATTGTCGCCCTGCCGTACCGTGATCTGCGCATTGGTTTCCGCTGTGCCGTAAATGGTCGGTGCAAAGCCCCTTTGAGAATCCGGCAGCATACGGTCATCAGAAGCCAATTGGAGACCGCTGTAAGAAAAACTGTCGAACAAATCTGGTGCCGTATAGTATTGGCCTAACGTCAACTGAGCCTTCAGGAAGGCGATATCACGCTGCAAGTAATTACTGTTCGACGTGTATTTTCTCTTGGTTCCCATCGAACTGATGCTCTGGTTATAAAAACCATTATGGCGCAAGCGCCAATTGGCTAGATTGAGCCCAGTATTTAACCCCGCATAATATTGCGTCTGCGTGTTACCTGACGAAGATGCACGCCAAATATTGGTGTTATAGTCAACAAATGCCGCCATTACGCCAGCGTCGGCTTTATCAGGCGCGACGTAGTTATGGTCAAATTTGCGTAAATATGCCTGGGGAATATTTACTTCCAGTTTCAAACCTGACGGTTCAAAATTAACTTTGCTATGAGGCACCCAATGCAGTATATCAATACACGAGGTATTCTCATGCTTCTCAAGTGGCTTATCGACACCCAAACTATCGATATTCTCTGGATTAAAGCAAAAAACCGGTTCGTTATTACCGTCCAGTTCAATGGTAATTTCTTGTATACCCATAGACTTTTGGTTTATATAAATATCCAACCGATATTTCCCGGGAACCAATGGGTTACCATGCTCAAAACGAGACAAATCCACGGGTGTACCATTTTTATTAATGATAAAATCCGTATTGAAGCGAGTTGGAATTCCAGCATCTGCAATCGCGGGCACTAATGCGCTATCAATGATTATTATTGATAAGCAGATCGCAGCCCAAGATATAATAGGAAAAACTGGCGCAATGGCAAAAATGCTACGCTCGCCCACAAGGGAATCCCTTATTTCATCGCACATGTGAAATATCCTTTTCAATTACACTTCAGCGAACAGAAGACGTCTTTTCAGCCCCCACTCCATAGTCAGTCATGGGCAGATAAATAAGCTGAAGCTTGCCAGAGTGATTGCGCATTCCTTTAATATTGAAAGTTTCATTTGAGAAAGGGTCGATCATCCCCGACCCAAGACTATAGCTTTGTTTCCCCATTTTCAGCGCAAGTTTGCGATAGGTCACATAATAAGGCGTCGGGTTTTTTCCACGCAGAGCATAGCCCCCCTCTGCCAAAGGGATCACCTGCCAATCAACCTGGTTTGGTGCATCAGCAGCTTCTCCCACCAACTGTGCCGGGCGAAAAAACAGTTTCAAGTGGGAGCGAACAGCAATCTGCAATACGCTTTTATCCTGAGCTTCAGTGGCTGGAGGGATCTCCAATGTGTTTAGCCAAAAAAGTGTTTCACGATCCTTGGGCAGCTTTTCCCCTGTAAATGTGATACGCACGCTCTGCCCGTTTTTGGGGTCAATCCGGACGATCGGTGGTGAAACCAAAAAAGGGGCGTCACTATCCTGAGGCTGTACTGTAGTGTCCCCACGGTCAACCCATAACTGCATCAGCGATGGTGTTCCGCCTTTATTAACCATTTTTATCGTTATTTCATTGGCTTTTTCAGGGTAAACAAAGCGGATACCATCAACCGCGACAGCCGCATTTACAGCATTAGGGATTGATAAAAAAGAAAATGCACTAAGCAGTACTGCGCTGCCAATAAAAAATGGAACCTTCATAATAAACCTTCAAGATAAACCCCGAGAAAAATCTCGGGGTTTCTGGATCACAGATATTTCATGCTGTATTGAATGCTGGTTTTCAACACGCCAGCAGTCGGTTTGTTACTTTTGCTAAAATAGTTGGCGTAGAAGTCAATGGTAACTTTATCATCAGCAATATTACCGAGATTACTTGCAGATTCGCCGTAGTTGGCCAAATTAATAGGCGTAGTGCCGTCGGCCTTATAAATGCGGATCTGCGCATCAGTTCCACTCGATAGACTGTTATTCAGGTTACCGTTCGTGCTATCAACATTACCTCCGGTGGCAAATAAAACCGAAGCACTAACAGCACCGGCATCACAGCCATTGGCACTCAGGCTAAATTTAACAGCCGGAATATTGGCTGCGGCATTAGCAGCTGTGAAGTTGGCAGCAGTGACAGAAGGCAGAAGAACAGTCATATTTTGGCTGTCGGTTTCCAAAGTACAGGTTGTATCGTTAACCACACCTTCAAAAGTAATTGTGCCATCAACGGCTGCTACGTTAGCCGCAAATCCCAGACTCATTGCGGCCAAAACGCTAAGATAGAGATTCTTTTCCATAAGTAAAACTCCAGAAATTAATAGTTAGTTAATAAAGACAATGGTGTTACCACGATAAAGCAAATTCACTTATTACGTGAATATACCTATCGTACTCCAGGTAGCATGTTTGCTGCTGTGCCGTAACTGACGATTACATGGCTATCTATATACCTGGAAAGTGACGAGTTTGCAGCTTTCATGCAATTCGAATTATTTAGAGTTCGTCTGCTATATTAATAGCTTACAGCAGAGTAAGACTAATATAAAAAATAGCAGCCCCTAAAACATCCTGTTTACCACGTATCGCAGATCATTATTGATATGCGGTCACTTTAAACTCAACGCATAATATACTCACAAAAAAACAGTAATCATAGACAGAAAACAAAGAATATTCTTATTTCAAAGACATAAAACAAAAGAAAACTCCTAATTAATGGTCATTGTTTAAAGAAATATCTTAAGAATAGATAAAATCCTCATCATACGTCAGGTTAATAGGGGGAACTCAAAGCACAAGAAAGATAAAAAACCCTTATCTATATAGCATATCGTTTATTTTTGATAGATAAACGTAATACTGCCTCATACTCTTGAACCCTAATTTCTCCACTGTGTTATAGCGTCTGGAATAAAAAGTCTTATATTTACTCTCTGTGATCCTTGAGCTAACCGACAGTTGATTCTCCGCAAGCTCAGCAAAATACCCTTGAATTGCTTTTGGGGAGATCGATGGCATTCGATAGTCTCCAACAAGTTGGTGCACTGAATCACTGAATAGCACCTCATTAGTTTCACTTAGCGAGCAAAACAGTTTTTTTATTGATCGCACCGGTTCTTTCTTCAATATTACCCCCCCAGAGATAAAGCTGGAGACTGAACTAATGAAAAAACAGTCTTCAACAGAAGTGTAGATCACGACTTTCAAGTTAGGCTTACGAGCAAAGTATTTTCTCATGGTGTTATAAAAAGCCAGTGGCGTTTGCTTATCACCAGAAAAGTCAACAACCAGCAGCAAAGAGGACTGAGGTTTACACTCTTGCGAAATTAACCTGATGGCATCACTAAACTCATTCCCCACACTGACTCTACTTTCAGGATAAATCTCATGCAATATCTCCAATATGGCACTCCTTGATAAAAAGTTATTATCTGAAATAACTATATTTTCAGGAATCCATGTTGGTTGAACAGAAGAATTGATATTAAAACTCACACAACTCCCCTATTATTTATAAAATTCATTTTTGCCTTACCTGTTAAAAAACTTAATGCAAAATACTCGTCATATTTCAAGTTGCCTGCGCATAGGCTGTACTCACTCCCAGTTTCACAGAGAGCTTGTTAACAACATCCATGCTGTTGATTAGCGGGTTGGCGAAATCAATGCTACGGGGAAGTACCGAAAACCTATAGTAAATCTTGCTCTGAATAAGTCCAATTCAAACCAACGCCGCGATAAAAATAAATTTACATTAAAATCACATAGATATGATTTATTGATTTTTCTGATTAAGAAAATTTTGCTACTCGAAATTTTTCTTAACTCTGAAAATTAAGATATAATTAGTTTAGCTATGCAGCACTTGGTAAAAAAATGTGCAACGATCGGGAGCAGCAATGGGTAAAGCCTACCTTATTGATAATTGTGTTATTTATAATCCTGAGCTGCACTCTCTGCGGCGCTGCTATCCATCGACACCGCAAGATATTATTCAGCTAAACGTTCCCGCCAGCCGTTGCTTGGAGCTTCTGCTGACCAATCGCTATAATGTTATGAACCAAAAAGCTTTTTTTAAGTTTGTCTGAGAAGATAATGGTGTACATGTCAGTGCGAATACGCTCTATCAGAACATTTCATTGTTGCGTAAGGCCTTCAAAAATCTGGGTCTGGATGACGTCGTGAAAACGATATCAAAACAGGGGCTCGTTATCAGTGAGACAGTATCTGTTGAGGAGATAGAGGAAGATCGTATCGACCTTCCCCTTGCGCCCCCTCCGTTGCAGGTTCCGACACGCCCATTTGATAGACATCCGCTAGCATTGAAAAGCTTGCTGTTGGGTTCAAAACTCCTTTTGACAGTTCTTGTCGCTCTGATCATCGGTTTTATCATCATTTCAATTACGGATCGCTATCAACATAAGGCGCATCAAGGGTATTTTGATCACTACGTAAAATTTTCCGAAATTAATAATTGCATGCTGTTCAGAGCAAGCACGGATAAGACTGATGATAAATATTTATCTTTTATCAAACAAAACCCCATAGAATGTGAAGAGAAAAGCTGGATCTACCTGACAATACCTAAAGGCCGCCCCCAGATCTCAATCATTACCTGTAATAAAAGCATCCTGGAATCTGGCGTAAAATGCCGCTCCTACGATAGGCTTAGGGAACTAAATTATGACTAGGCCCCAGATAGCAAAGTGGTTACTCGTGCTGTTTTTATTAACGGCCGTCAGTGTCATCTCTTTAGGATACTATCGCACCTATCCTATGGAGCATTTTTCTTGCGAGAGTAACTTCGAAGCAACATTGGATAACAAGGCTGTTCGTGGAATATTATCATTTAAATTCAATGAGGGCCGTGGCAGCATGGAAGGATCATTCTCATTGATTGAAAATGGGGAAAGAATAGCTAGGATTAACCGCGTGTTGAACTTCACTTATACTAGGTCCGGCAATAGTTATATTCTGATATCTCAAGATGCTTATGATTCTAAGTATGCAGGTTTTATGAGCGTGTTATTACCTGACTTTTATTTGTTTGAACATAGCGGTTTGCAACTCGAGATTTACTCGCAAAACACCTCTGGCTTTGTTTTTGTCAAAGCCAATACCCCGATGTTCTATTGCGATAAAACCCTCTGATAGACACATCATCAATTCAGCATAAAAAGCAGTGATAACCTATCACTGCTCAGACTGCTGACAAAGCCTGTTATTAGGGAGAGCGTGCCGTAGGGGTCGTAGCGGTGTAAGCCGCCGACAAATTTGCCGGGAGCAAATTTGAACGACGTTAAGTCGGCCCGCAGGGTGGGACACAAGGATGTGTCCCATCATAGCCCCTCGGTGCGCTAGGCCCGAGTATCTCGGGTTCAAAAGCTACTTTTTCATCAACCTCAAGCAGTGATAACCTACCACGGCTCCTTTCTAAACTCGGTGCCGAAACTGACACCAATCATGCGCTAATAGTAAAAAACCTGATGCTCAAAAACCTGGGCCGATTAAATCTATCCGGTCGGTACAAATGCAGTCCACGCCCCAATTCAACAATAAGCGCGCACGCTCAGGGCTGTTGACGGTGTACACCAAAATGCGCAGCCCGGCGTCTTTCAGCTGCTTTACCCGCTCGGCGGTCAGGACGTTGTGGTTGAGATGTATCGAAACGCATTCCAGCCTGCGGGTCAGTTCACGCCAATTGTCATCCCACTCATCCAGCAGCAGGCCGCGGGGCAGTTCCGGCACCGCATGCTGCGCCGCCGCCAGCGCTTCAACGGAAAACGAAGACAGCAGCGGGTCGGTTTGCCCTTGCCACAACAGACGCGCCGTCAGTGCGACCTCACGGCCGGTTTCATCTTCCACCCCAGAGGTGGGTTTGATCTCGATATTGGCCATCAGCCCATGTCGCTTACAGCGCTCCGCCACCTCAGCCAGCAGCGGCAGGCGCTCGCCTTTAAACGCCGCGCTGTACCAGTTACCGGCGTCTAACTGCTCCAGCTTCTCCCACGGCAGATTGCCCGCCACACCCCAGCCGTTGCTGGTGCGATCGAGCGTGTCGTCATGCAGCAGGAAGATCTGCCCGTCCTGCGCCAACTTGGCGTCAAACTCGATCATCTTGTGACCGTAGCGCGCGCCAACATCGATCGCCGCAAGGGTATTTTCCGGTGCCAAAGAACCACCGCCGCGATGAGCAACGATATGAGGGTAAGGCCAAGCCGTGGTCATCATTCCATCCTTAATCCGCTATGAGTGTCAAAAAAGTGCAGTGCCTGCGCAGGCAACTGTAAATATAACCTGCTACCCGCTGGCGGCAAGGTTTCGTGGCTCAAGCGTGCGATCACGCTCGTGCCGCCCCATTGGCCATGCGCCAGATTATCTGCGCCGAGCAGCTCCAGCGTTTGCAGTTCCAGTGGAATACCGCCCTGCTCACGCGTGGTCAGTTGCAGATGTTCAGGGCGAATGCCCAGCGTTAACTCTCGCCCACCCCAGTGCGGCTGCGCCTCAGGCAAGCGCAATACCATTCCGCTGGCCAGTTGCAGTTGGCTGCCATCGGCATGCAATACGCCGGGCAGCAGGTTCATTGCCGGGGAACCGATAAAGCTGGCGACAAACAGCGAAGCCGGGCGCTGATAAACCTGGCTCGGCGTGCCGATCTGCTCCGCTACGCCTTTGTTCATCACGATCACCCGCTGCGCCAGCGTCATCGCCTCCACCTGATCGTGCGTCACGTACAGGCTGGTGGTTTTCAGGCGGCGGTGCAGTTGCTGCAGTTCCAGGCGCATCTGCACACGCAGTTTGGCATCCAGGTTAGACAGCGGCTCATCAAACAGGAATACCGCCGGTTCGCGCACAATCGCCCGACCCATCGCCACCCGCTGGCGCTGCCCGCCGGAAAGCTCACGCGGTTTGCGCTGCAGCAACGGCTCCAGTTCCAGAATGCGCGCCGCTTCCTCCACGCGCTGGCGAATCTGCTGTTTGCCAAATCCACGGATTTTCAGGCCGTAGGCCATGTTGTCGTACACGCTCATATGCGGGTACAGCGCATAGTTCTGGAACACCATCGCGATACCGCGATCTTTCGGCTCCAGCTCGGTGACCCGCTGGGTGTCGATATAAATATCGCCGCTGGTGGTGCGTTCCAGGCCAGCCACCATACGCAGCAGCGTCGATTTGCCGCAGCCGGAAGGGCCAACCAGCACGATAAACTCACCGTCCGCTACGTCGAGATCGAAAGGCTTAATCACCGGTGTTTTGTCGTCGTAAGACTTGGTGACCGCCTGTAGTTTTAAACCTGCCATTTATTTCTCACTGTCTACAAGACCGCGCACAAACCAGCGCTGCATCAGAAGAACCACCGCCAAGGGTGGAATTAAGGTCAATATCATTGCCGCCATCACCTGGTTCCACTGGGTTGGCGCACCGGAAGTGGAAATCATGCTTCTGATCCCCGCCACGGCGGTGCCCATTGAGGCGTCACTGGTGATCAGCAGCGGCCACAGGTACTGGTTCCAGCCGTAGATAAAGGTGATGACAAACAGCGCCGCCAGATTGGTTTTCGACAGCGGCAGCACGATGTCCCAGAAGAAACGCATGGGCCCGGCGCCGTCGATGCGTGCCGCTTCCAGCAGCTCATCCGGCAAGGTCATAAAGAACTGGCGCAGCAGGAAGGTGGCGGTCGCCGAAGCCATCAGCGGCAGCGTGAGGCCGGTGTAGCTGTCCAGCAGATTGAGGTTGGAGATCACCTCCACCGTCGGAAAAATACGCACTTCCACCGGCAGCATCAGCGTCATGAAAATCAGCCAGAAAAACAGGCTGCGCAGCGGGAAACGGAAATAGACAATGGCATAGGCAGAAAGCACCGAAACCACCATTTTACCGGCGGTGATCGCCAGCGCCACGATCGCGCTGTTGAGCAACAACTGTGAAAACGGCACCTTGAGGGAACCCACGCCGCTCTGCCAGATATGGCTCAGGTTGCTCCACAGATGCTCCCCTGGGATAAGCTGCATTGGCACCTCAAACACCTGCCGATCGTCCAGCGTGGCGGTAACGAACGCTACATACAGCGGGAACAACACCACCAGCACACCGATAATCAGCATCGTATGGCTGAAAATGTCCAGCCCGCGTCGATTCTCGATCATTGATAACGCACCTTACGTTCGACAAAACGGAACTGGATGATCGTCAGGCCAATCACCAGCAGCATCAGGATCACCGATTGCGCCGCAGAGCTGGACAGATCCAGGCCAGCAAAGCCTTCACGGTAAACCTTGTAGATCAGCGTGGTGGTGGATTGCCCCGGGCCGCCGCCGGTGGCGGCGTCGATCACCGGGAAGGTATTGAAAAAGGCGTACACCAGGTTCACCACCAGCAGGAAGAAGCTGACTGGGGCGATCAGCGGCAGCACCAGATTGAAGAAGCGTCGCACCGGGCCTGCGCCATCGATCGCCGCCGCTTCCACCAGCGAACGTGGGATCGACTGCAATGCCGCCAGGAAAAACAGGAAGTTGTAGCTGATCTGCTGCCATACCGACGCCAGCACCACCAGGAACATCGCCTGGCCGCTGTTTTGCGCATGATTCCATTCGTAGCCGAACCCGGCGAGAAAGCGGGTGATCAACCCCATGCCGGGGCTGAACAGGAAGATCCACAGCACCGCCGCCACGGCGGGCGCTACCGCATAGGGCAGGATCATCAGCGTTTGGTAGACGCGGCTGGCACGCAGCACATAATCCACCAGCGCCGCAAACAGCAACGACACCAGCAGGCCGACCCCGGCCACCAAGGAGCTGAACACCAGCGTGGTATAGAACGACTCCAGATAATAGGGATCCCGGAACAGTTGGCGAAAATTATCCAGACCGACAAACTGGCTGGAGAGGCCAAAGGGATCGACACTCTGTACCGAATACCACAGAGCCTGACCGGCGGGCCACAGGAAGAAAATAACGGTGATCAGCAGTTGAGGCAGCACCAGAGCATAGGGCAGCCAGCTACGGCCGAAACCGGGACGATGTGATGACATTGAGGTTAACCGTTTATGTGGAGGAGAGACTGCATCAGCCACTCACCCCGGCCCTCTCCCACTGGGAGAGGGAGTGAATCGATGCCGCTTGGCGGAACACGGCCAAACTGACGCTTACTGAGTTGAGGACTCGAAGCGGCGCAACAGTGCATCCCCACGTTCAACGGCGGCATCCATCGCCTGCTGCGGGGTTTTCTTGCCCGCCCAGACGCTTTCGAACTCTTCATCCACCAGGGTACGGATCTGCGGCATATTGCCCAGGCGCAGGCCTTTGGTGAAAGGTAACGGCGGCTTGTTCAGCATCTGGCGGGTTGGGATATCGGCCCCTGGGAACTTGTCGTAAAAGCCCTGCTGTTTGGTCAGCTCAAAAGCGGCGGTAGTGATCGGCAAATAACCGGTTTTCTGGTGCCATTCGGCGGCAATCTCCGGCTGCGCCAGAAACTGTAGGAACTGCGCCACGCCTTTGTAGGTGGCGGCATCTTTACCGTTCATCACCCATAGGCTGGCCCCGCCGATAATGGCGTTCTGTGGGGCATCTTTCGCCTCGGCGTCGTAAGGCATCATGCCGACGCCGAAGTCGAATTTGGCATATTTCCGGACGGTGGCCATCGCGCCGGAAGAGGCGGTGATAATGGCGCAGTCGCCGCTGTAAAACTTCTCGGTGGGTTCGTCTTTACGCCCGTAGTAGGTAAAGTCGCCTTTCTTACTCATGTCCTGCAGCAATTGGACATGCTTGACCTGCAGCGGCTGGTTAAACTCCAGCTTAGCGTTAGTGCCGCCAAAGCCGTTGTTTTCGCTGGCAAACGGCACTGCGTGCCAGGCGCTGAAGTTCTCCAGTTGGATCCACCCCAGCCAGCCGCTGGTGTAGCCGCACTTCATACCGGCCTGGCGCAGCTTGGCGCTATCGGCCGCCAGTTCCTGCCAGGTTTTTGGCGGTTGATCCGGGTTCAGGCCGGCTTTTTTGAAGGCGTCTTTGTTGTAATACAGCACCGGGGTGGAGCTGTTGAACGGTTGGGAAATCAGGTGCCCGCTGTTATTGTCGCTGTAGTAACCGGCCACGGTCGGGACAAAAACCGACTCATCAAACGGCACGCCGCTTTCCTGAAAGATCTGGTACACCGGCTTCACGGCCTTGCTGGCCATCATGGTGGCGGTGCCGACTTCGTAAACCTGCAGGATCGCCGGTGCTTTGCCAGAACGGTAAGCGGCAATGCCCGCCGCCAGGCTCTGTTCGTAGTTGCCTTTAAAAACCGGAACAATTCGTACGTCGCTGTGGGCCTGGTTGAAGCGGCTCACCAAAGAATCCACCTCTTTACCCAACTCACCTTCCATTGAATGCCAAAACGGGATGTCGATTGCAGCCTGAGCGCCGCTCGCCAGAGTTAACGCCACGCACAGCGTCGTTATTTTAATTGTTTGGGTCAGCATGCCTAACTCCTGAGAAAAACGGGTATAAAACGAGGTTGATGACAAAGTAGGTTTTGAACCCGAGATACTCGGGCCTAGCGCACCGAGGGGCGCTCCGGCGGCTTACGCCGCTACGACCCCTTCGGCTCGCTCTCCCTAATAACGGGCTTTGTCAGCAGTCTGAAACGTCTCATTTAGTTCGGGAGCTAACATGCCATGCAGGAATGACAGAAAAATAACGATTGGATTACAGCAGCGTGACGGAAAGGTGAAGCGCAGATGGCGGCGGCATGGAGGCTCCACGCCGCCGTAAAGGGATTATAAGGCGCGGCGCAGGCGGGCGACCGCTTCCTGCATTTGCTGTTCGGTCGCGGTAGCAAACGACAGGCGGAACGTGGAGTGATCTGGCTTATCAGAGAAGAAATACTCCCCTGGCACAAATACCACACCTTCATTCAGGGTGGCTTTCAACCATTCGGTGGCGTTGAACGGCTGGCGGAAGCGCGCCCACAGGAACATGCCGCCTTTTGGCATATCAAAGCTGATCACATCACCCAGCTCTTTTTCAACCAAGCCGGCCAGAATGCCGCATTTCTGCTTATAGGCAGCGCGGATCTTCTCGATCTGTGCCGGTAAACGATTCAGGCCCAGATAGCATTCGGCGATGCTCTGCGACAGCGAGCTGGCATGCAGATCGGCCGCCTGCTTGATGATGGCGATCTTGTGCAGCAAGAACGGCGGCAGGATCGCCCAGCCCAGGCGCAGGCCTGGAGCCAGGATCTTGGAGAACGTTGAGGTGTAAATAACGTTATCGGTATGGCCCAAAATCTGCTGGGAAACCTGATACAACGTGGCATTGCGCTCTTCGGTGAAACGCAGTTCGCCGTACGGATCGTCTTCCATAATCAGGAAGTTATGCTCGGCAGCCAGCTTCACCAGTTGTTCACGACGTGCGGCGCTCAGCGTCAGGCCGGTCGGGTTACCGAAGTTCGGTACCACGTATACCCCTTTGATTTTCTGGGTTTTCAGCAGTTCCGCCAGCTCATCAACCACCATGCCGTCGCTGTCGGAAGAGACCGACATGACGTTGGCTTCCGCCAGTTCCAGCGTCTGCAGCGCCGCCAGGTAGGTCGGGCGCTCCACCACAAACACATCACCGGGGTTAACCACCGCACGCATCACCAGATCCAGCGCCTGCTGAGAACCGGCGGTAACCAGCACGTCTTCCGGTTTGGCGATGACGCCACGTTCGCTACACAGGGCACAGATGCGTTCACGCAGCAGGTAGCTGCCTTCGGTCAGCCCATACTGAAAAGCGCTTTTTGCCTGCTCGGTAATCGCCTGCTGTGTGGCAATGCTCAATCCTTCGAAATCGAACAGCGCATCAGAGGGAATGCCACCCGCCAGCGAAATGACATTTTCCATTTTACTGTGCTTGAGCAATTCACGGATTGCCGAGCTCTTTACCTTCAGCATGCGCTGCGCGAGTAATCCTTCTGTCTTCATTGGTTATTCTCGTAATCGTTAAAAATATGAGCGCAATCTGTTGTTTGATAACGCTTAAATCAAGGCTGCCCTTTCCCTCTCCTGCGGGGAAAGGGTTAGCATGAGCGGGATCTGCTGTTGCCAAAGCCCCTCACCCCGGCCCTCTCCCGCAGGGAGAGGGGGCGTCATCGCAATCTGTTGTGCCACCCTGTGTGAAGTTCAACCTGTGTTTGGCGAATTAACCGCCCAGATACGCCGATCTGACTGCTTCGTTTGCTAACAATGCAGCTCCCGTATCTTCTAACACCACGCGGCCGTTTTCCAGCACATAACCACGATCCGCCAGTTTTAACGCCTGATTGGCATTTTGCTCCACCAGGAAAATGGTCATGCCCTCTTCGCGCAGTTGCTGGATGATGTCGAAAATCTGCTGGATGATGATCGGTGCCAGCCCGAGCGAAGGCTCGTCGAGCAGCAGCAGTTTCGGCTGGCTCATCAGCGCCCGGCCGATCGCCAACATCTGCTGTTCACCGCCGGACATGGTGCCGGAACGCTGGTTGCGGCGCTCCAGCAGGCGTGGGAACAGGTTGAATACCCGCTCAATACGCTGCTGGTACTGCTCACGGTTCGCAAAAAAACCGCCCATCGCCAGATTCTCTTCCACCGTCATGCGCGAGAACACCCGTCGCCCTTCCGGCACGATCGCCACCGCCTCACGCATAATGCGCGCGGTCTGCCACTGGGTAATGTCCTGATCCAGCAGTTGGATGGTGCCTTCGCTGGCACGCGGTTCACCACAGAGTGTGCCAAGCAGCGTAGTTTTACCGGCACCGTTGGCGCCGATCAGGGTGACGATCTCACCCTGCTGAATATTCAGGCTGACCTGATGCAGCGCCTGGATTTTGCCGTAATGGGCGGAAACCTGATTAAATGACAACATATGCTTATTCGCCCAGATAGGCCCGGATCACGTCCGGGTTATTGCGGATTTCTGCCGGAGTGCCATGCGCTAGCGGGGTTCCCTGATTGACCACATAGATGCGATCGGAAATCCCCATCACCAGTTTCATATCGTGCTCAATCAGCAACACCGAAACCTTATGCTGATTGCGCAGTTCCATAATCAGGTGATCCAGCTCGTCGGTTTCTTTCGGGTTCAAGCCTGCCGCCGGTTCATCCAGCATCAGCAGTTCCGGGCGCGTCACCATGCAGCGGGCAATTTCCAGCCGCCGCTGCTGACCATAGGCCAGGTTACCCGCCGAACGGTTGGCCATTTCCAGCAGGCCGACGCGCTCCAGCCATACCGTTGCCCGTTCCAGCGCATCGGCTTCGGCGCGGCGGAACGCCGGGGTTTTCAGCAAACCGGCAAACACGCCGCTCTTCAAGTGCTGATGCTGAGCCACCAGCAGGTTTTCCACCACCGTCATTTCGCGGAATAGCCGCACGTGCTGGAAGGTGCGCACCACGCCCATACGCGCGATCGTCTGGCCTGGCAGCCCTTCCAGATGGCGATCGCGCAGTTTGATGGTGCCGCTGGTGGGGCGATAGAAACCGGTCAGGCAGTTGAACACCGTGGTTTTTCCCGCGCCGTTCGGGCCGATCAGCGAAACGATCTCGCCTTCATGCAGCGCCAAGGCAACGTTGTTGACCGCCAACAGGCCGCCAAAACGCATCGACAGCCCGTCGACTGCCAGTAAAGGTTGAGTACTCATGCCTGCTCCCCCTTCACTGCCTTGATCTCTGCCGCTTTCAGCTTCAGCTGTGGCCGTTTCATCGGCAACAAACCTTGTGGCCGCCAAATCATCATCAATACCATCAATGCGCCCAGCAGCAACATGCTGTATTCATTCAAGTCACGCATCAATTCACGGGAAACCACCAGCAGAATCGCCGCCAGGATCACCGCAAACTGCGAACCCATCCCACCCAACACTACGATCGCCAGCACAAAGGCCGATTCGACAAAGGTGAACGATTCCGGGCTGACAAAGCCTTGGCGCGCGGCAAACAGCGTTCCGGCAAAACCGGCGAACGCCGCGCTGATGATAAAGGCGGTCAGCTTGATTTTGGCTGGGCTGAGGCCCAATGAGCGGCAGGCGATCTCATCTTCACGCAGCGCTTCCCAGGCCCGCCCCAGCGGCATGCGTAGCAAGCGGTTAATCACGAACAACGTCAGGATCACCAGCAGCAGCGCCACCAGATACAGGAACACGATGCGATCGCCAGGATCGTACTGCAGACCAAAGAAATTGTGGAACGTATCCCAGCCGCCATCGCGTGCGCTGCGGTTGAATTCCAGGCCGAAGAAGGTCGGTTTCGGGATCTGGCTGATACCGTTCGGGCCGCCGGTGATTTCGGTGTTGTTCAACAGCAGGATACGCACGATCTCACCAAAACCGAGCGTGACGATCGCCAGATAGTCGCCGCGCAGGCGCAATACCGGAAAACCGAGAATAAAACCGAAGGCCGCCGTGACAATCCCCGCCAGCGGCAGGCTTTCCCAGAATCCCAGGCCATAATAGTGGTTCAGCAGCGCGTAGGTATAAGCGCCGATGGCATAAAAACCGCCGTAACCCAGCACCAGCAGGCCGGAAAGGCCGACCACCACGTTCAGGCCCAGGCCGAGCATCACGTAGATCAGCGTCAGGGTAGCAATATCCACCGTGCCGCGTGAAACCAGGAACGGCCAGATTACCGCTGCGATGATGATCGCCGCCGCCAGCAGTTTCTGGCGCATGGTGGTGCCATCAAAACTGGGCAACACGAACGACGGGCCGGAGACTTTTTTCAGCCCCTGCTGCATCAGCGGGCGCAACAGTTGGAAGAAGAACACCACCACGCAGCCGATGCCAATCCACATCCAGCGCACTTCGGCAGCACCGTGCACCACCAGTTTGGTGCCGTCGAGGCTCAGTTGCATCCCCATCAGGAAGGACGCCATGACAAACAGCACCACCGTGGCAATGATGGCGTTAAGCAGATCGAGTTTCATACTTTCTCCACCTCCGGACGCCCGAGGATGCCGGTCGGCATCACCAGCAACACCACGATCAGTAGTGCGAAAGACACCACATCTTTGTATTCGGTGCTCAAATAAGCCGAGGTCAGCGCTTCGGCCACGCCCAGCACCAGCCCACCGATCATCGCCCCCGGAATGCTGCCGATCCCGCCCAGCACGGCGGCGGTGAAGGCTTTCATCCCGGCCATAAAGCCGATGTACGGGTTAATCACGCCATAGAACTGGCCGAGCAGCACACCGGCGACCGCCGCCATAATGGCACCGATGACGAAGGTCAGCGAAATCACCCGATCGGTGTTGATGCCCAGCAGGCTGGCCATCTTTAAATCTTCAGCACAGGCGCGGCAGGCGCGGCCCATGCGCGAATAGCGGATGAACAGGGTCAGCGCCAGCATGGCGAGGAAAGTCACCACCCAGATCGTGATCTGCATGGTACTGATGGTGGCGGCAAAGCCGTTGCTTTCGCCGAGCACCCACTGGCCGGTGACCAGGCTCGGTAACGCCACATCGCGCGAGCCCTGCGTCAGGCTGACGTAGTTTTGCAGGAAGATCGACATCCCGATGGCGGAGATCAGCGCGATCAGGCGCTTGGAGCTGCGCACCGGCTTATAGGCCACGCGCTCAATGCTCCAGCCATAAGCGCTGGCGATCACGATAGAGACCAGGAAGGCGCTGCCGATCAACAGCCAACCAACGTCGATCCCCATCATCATCAGGGCGGCGATCACGATAAATGAGACATAACTGCCGATCATATACACTTCGCCATGAGCGAAGTTGATCATGCCGATAATGCCGTAGACCATGGTGTAACCGATGGCAATCAATGCATAGGTGCTGCCCAACGTGACGCCGTTGAACATCTGCTGCAGGAAATAGAGAAACTGCTCTGACATACTCTGGCCTTCTAAGGTGTTGTCGTGGCCGGAAAATATCGGCCCAACGGCCTGCGAACGTTGCAGGCACCGGTAATACCGGGTTTATAGATACTTAAGTCAAGGTTGACCCTCTCCCATTAGAGAGAGGGTCAGGATGAGGAGGAACCAACTAAGCCATTGCCCCTCACCCCGGCCCTCTCACGCAGGGAGAGGGGGCGCCACCTTAAGCATTGGCATTACTGAATATTATTATGGCTTATTTAATTGGCGTCGATGAACCATCAGCATGCCATTCGAACACGCCAAATTCGAAACCTTTCAGATCGCCCTTCTCATCCCAGCTCAGTGGCCCCATCACGGTTTCCACCGGTTTGCCCGCTTTCAGATCTTTGACGATATCCGCAGGCTCCTGGCTGCCGCTGCGCTCCATGCCGGCAACCAGCGATTGCAGCGCGGCGTAGGTGGTCCAGACGAACGGCCCGGTTGGATCCAGCTTCTTGGCCTTCAGCGCATCCACAATCGGCTGGTTGGCAGGAACCTGATCGTAGCGTTTCGGCAAAGTCACCAGCATGCCTTCAGACGCAGCACCGGCGATGTTAGAGAGCGAAGAGTTACCCACGCCTTCCGGCCCCATAAAACGGGTGGTCAGGCCAGCCTGCTTGGCCTGGCGCAGGATCTGCCCCATTTCCGGGTAGTAGCCGCCAAAGTAAACGAAATCGACGTTCTCTTTCTTCAGGCGCGCCACCAGGGTGGAGAAATCTTTGTCGCCGGCGGTGATACCTTCGAACATCACCACGTCAGTCCCCTGCTGTTTCAGGCTGTCACGCACTGAACGCGCCAAGCCTTCACCGTACTGCTGCTTATCGTGCACCACGGCAATGCGCTTCGGTTTGATCTCGCTGAGGATGAATTTCGCCGCAGTCGGCCCCTGATCGGAATCCAGGCCGGTGGTGCGCATGATCATTTTGTAACCACGGGTGGTCAGATCGGCGTTGGTGGCCGCCGGGGTAATCATGATCACCCCTTCGTCTTCATAGATATCTGACGCAGGCTGGGTAGAAGAGGAGCACAGATGGCCGATCACGTAACGGACACCGTCGTTGATCACTTTGTTAGCCACCGCAACGGCCTGTTTTGGGTCGCAGGCGTCATCATATTCCACGCCAACCAGTTTATCCCCGTTAATGCCGCCTTTGGCGTTGATATCAGCGATCGCCTGACGCGCACCGGTGAACTGCATATCACCGTATTGCGCCACCGGGCCTGACATTGCCCCCACGATCGCCACTTTGATATCTTTCGCCATCGCCACATGGCCCATGGCCATTGCGATACAACCAGCCAGCAACGCTTTACCCTTTGTTAATTTCATCCGCATAATCCCCGTCTATCGTTGTGAGTTTGCCCGTGGTGTTTGCCGCACCTATTCACTGTATACCCTTTATGGCTTGAAACTGCAGCCAGGCAGCAAACGCGTGAGCCGTTTGAAATACGCCGGGTATACGGCTTTTATCTATAAGTAATAATGATTTAGGTGTATTTCCGACAACATTTTCTAATAAGACTTTACTTTTCATGCCATTAAACAGGAATTTTCTTCTGCAAATCAACTCTTCTGCTCAGAAACAAGCGGTGTAAACAGAATAAAATCCGGATTAATTCTACGCTAGATCGAACATGGCACAGCGCATTGTGCTAGTTAACAAGCCTGTAACTAATTTTTTACTCGGAAAATGCCGGCTGAAAAAAACATTTTGCGCAGTCGTCGTACAGAAAAACTTACACAACGCTCTGAACAAGATCTATTACACTGTCCAGACTCTTCATCCTAGTGGAAATTTTGCATGAAACTGACCATTGAGCGATTGACCACGTTATCCGCACAAGACCTGATTGACCTTGGCAAAATCTGGCCACACCAGCCATCGGCAGAATGGCAAGCCTGGCTGCAAGATAGCAAGGCACTGTTCGCCGCACGGTTTAATGAGCGGCTGCTGGGGGCGGTCAAAATTGAGCTGCAGGGTGATACCGCGCAACTGCACGATCTGATGGTGCGCGAAGTGACACGCCGCCGCGGCGTCGGGCTGTATCTGGTACAGGATGCCCAGCGCCAATTGCCGCAGGCGTTGCGCTGGCAGCTCTCTACCGCCGGATTACCCCCGCGTGAGCGCGGCGAAGTAGAGAACTTTATGCGCGCCTGCGGCTTTTCCGCCCAGGGCGATCTCTGGCAGAAATGAAACCTTGGGCCGCCGCCGCCGTATTGTTGCTGGCGCTGACCGCAGTGCTGGCTGGCCGCTATCAGGCATTGCGCTTGCATACTGCCTGGGATCAGCAGGTGTATCTCTGGCAGCGGGTCTGGACGCCACAGCACGCCAGCGCGTTGGCCGCCAGCCGTGATCTGTTTTCCACCCTGCGCATTCTTGGCCTGCAGGTGCACCCGCGTGAGGGCTACCGCGAGATCCAGGTCAATACGCCACTGCTGAAGCAGGATGGCCGCCCGCTGTGGCTGGTGGTGCGCCTGGATGGGCAACTGAAACAGTTGGATGAACCGGCAATTCGCCAGCGCCTGTTGCAACTGTTGCAACGCTGGCAGGCGGCCGGGTTGCCGGTCATCGGGGTGGAGATCGATCACGATGCCGCCACAGCCCGCCTGCCGGAGTACCAGCATTTTCTGCAGCAACTGCGCCAGCAACTCCCCGCCTCGTTGCAACTGGGTATCACCGCTCTGCCTGCCTGGATCGGCTCACCGGCGTTACCCGGCGTGTTGCAACAGGCCGACAGCTCAGTGCTGCAAGTGCATGCGGTGTTATCACCGCAGCAAGGCTTGTTCGATGGCCCGCTGGCACTGCGCTGGGTCAGCCAATATGCCCACCTCAGCCCCAATCCCTTCCGCGTGGCATTGCCTGCTTACGGTATGGGCCTGGTGGGTTTTGATGCCCAGGGCGCCCAGGTGGAAAGCGAGGCTTCTGTGCGCGTAGCGGGCAGCACGCAGGAGCTCAGCGTGGCACCACAGCAGGTGGCCGACTTTCTGCGCCAGCTTGCCACGCTCAATTTGCCACGCCTGCACGGTATTATCTGGTTTCGCCTGCCGCTGGAAAGCGATCGCCGCGCCTGGTCACTCGCCACGCTGCGGGCGGTGATCGACCATCAGCCGCTCAAAGCCGATTGGCAGGTAAAATTTCTGCCGCAGCCAAATGGGCTGTATGATCTGCTGATTCAGAATAACGGACCGGTGGATGGCCCGCTCCCGCGCGAGATCGGCATTAACGCCAGCCGCTGTCTGGCTGCCGACGCGGTGGGCCATTACCGGTTGGAAACCACAGCAGAACAAGCACGTTTTATCCGCATCAGCGGCGATCAGCTACGCGCAGGGCAATCACGCCCGTTGGGCTGGCTGCGTTGCCAACAGATCACGCCAGGAGGCACTTATGTCGTCCCATGATTTGCGCTTAGCGGGCATGCGTAACCGCACTCTCCCGCTCGTCCCCCTGATTGCCGCCGCGTTGCTTATTCCATTGAGCAGCCAGGCCTGCGGGCCGGATTTCCCCAACCGCTTGTTGCTCAATCGCGACGGTACTCTGTTGTATATGCCAGAAGGTAACTTTGCGTTCGAAGCCCGCCGCCTGGTCGCAGTAGATAAGCAATTGCCGCTGTGGAAGGCTGCGGCCCCGGAGACACCGGCAAAACCGATGCCACAGTCCCCTCAGGAGATGGCGATCAACCAGATGCGCGCCAGCAAAACCGTTGAACAAGCCGATGCCGTTGACGCACAAGCGCTCTCCAACGCGGCACGCCTGTACACCCTGGGCGCGGTAGCTTTTGCGGCGGAAGATCCCCGTGCGGCGGATTACTTCCAACAAGTGCTGGCGCTGCCGGCGGCCGATCGGGGCGACTGGGGATTACGGGCACAATACTCGCTCGGGCGACTGTGGATGAATGATCGCGGCACGCCGGAAAACGCCGACGGTTCAACCGCACCGGCAGTGCAACATCCAGAAAAAGCACAGCTTGCTAAGGCTAGCGCGGCTTTCCAGCAGGTGATCGATCAAGTGAAAAACGGTGTGGCCGATCCCGATCAACTGGCGTTAAGCAGCCTGGGCCAGCAGGCGCGTATTCACCTGTGGCAGGGCGAGATTGCCCCTGCGGTGCAGCTGTATGCCCAGCAGGCGGCGCAAGGGGATAGCGATGGCGGCTTATCGTTGCAATATGTCTCCAGCTATCTGGTTAACCCGGCTCATCTGGACAGCTTAAAACAGGTGATTCACGATCCGCTGATTCAGCAACTGGTGACCATCGAACTGTTCGCCCGCAGCGGTAACCTGCAGCCAAACGACAATACCAAGCAGATAATTGCACCAATCCTGGCGCTGCTGAATGAATCGGTGCAAAGCGGCTTTGCAGGCAGCGATCGGCTGGCGGCACTCGCTTATCGTTCCGGGCAGTACCCGATGGCCGCCAGCCTGCTGAAAAACGCCGGAGACAGCGGTTTGGCCTGGTGGTTGCGCGCCAAGATGGCGCTGCGTGACGGCAACCTGAAGGCCGCCACCGCCGCCTATGCCAAAGCTGCCGCAGCCTTCCCCTCTGACGAAAGCTGGGGGCCGCAGTATGGTGAAGATTTCGCTAATGAAATGATCATTCCCGAATGCCGGGTAGCCGGTGAGCAAGCCATTTTGGCGCTGAACCGCGGCGATTACCTGCAAGCGATGGAACTGATGTACCGCGGTAAAGAAAATTACTGGGCAGACGTCGCCGATATCGCCGAGCGGGTGCTGACCATTGATGAGTTGAAAGGCTTTGTCGATAAACATGCCCCTGCGCCCACCACGCCGCTAAAACCGGTCAAGCCGGATGAGTACAACGGCCAGGTACTCACGCCAGAAATCCATCTGCGCGAACTGCTGGCGCGGCGGATGATGCGCGCCGGGCGTTATCAGGAAGCGCTCAATTACTTCGCCATTCCTAACTATGGCCAAGCCGCGCAGGAATTTGCCGCCCGCTTAAAAGTGGCACAGGATAAAGCCAGCGATAAAACCACGCGCGCCGAAGCCTACTATCAGGCGGCGGCCTTGCTGCGCTCACAGGGGCTGGAGTTCAGCGGTTACGAAATGACGCCAGACTACGCCATTTACGGCGCAGGTTACTCCTATCTTGGGGATGCCTTTGATACCGGTGAATTGAAGCACAAGAGCTGGATCAGTGCCGCCGAAGCGGTGCGTGCTGCCAAATCTCTGCCAGAGGCAGATAACCGCTTCCTGCACTATCGCTGGCAGGCGGTGGCCCTGGGGCAGAAAGCCGCCGATCTCTTGCCGCCAAAAAGCCAGGCCTACGCCGCCGTGCTGTGCAACGCCGCAAGTTGGGTTATCGCACGCGATGCCAAAACCGGGCGGGCGCTCTATCAGCGCTACGTCAAAACAGGCACTCCATACGGCTGGTCAAGCCATTTTGGCTATAATTGCCCGGCACCGGAATTTGCTGGCGTCGCTAAATAAACGCCCAACAATAGAAAAGCCCGGCGGTTAACACCAGCCGGGCTTTTTCAATGCATTGAGCAGAATTACGCTTCGATCGCCATCTTCAGCTTCTTCATGGCGTTCTTTTCAAGCTGGCGCACACGTTCAGCGGAAACACCGTATTGATCGGCCAATTCCTGCAAGGTGGATTTGTTGTCATCGTCCAGCCAGCGGGCGCGGATGATATGCTGGCTGCGCTCGTCCAGACCTTCCAGCGCATAGGCCAGTTTGTCTGCGGCGCTGCTTTCCCAGTTATCTTCCTCGATACCTTCGGCAAAGTCAGAGCTTTTGTCCTGCAGATACAGCACCGGAGCCATTGCCTGACCATCACGCCCTTCATCTTCCGGCGTTGGGTCAAAGGTCATGTCCTGTGCGGCCATGCGGGATTCCATTTCACGCACGTCTTTACTGGTCACCCCCAGTTCGCGAGCGACCAGCTCCACTTCGTCCTGATTGAACCAGCCCAGACGCTGCTTGGTTTTACGCAGGTTAAAGAACAGTTTGCGCTGTGCCTTGGTGGTCGCCACTTTGACGATACGCCAGTTGCGCAACACGTATTCGTGAATTTCTGCCTTGATCCAGTGCACGGCAAAAGAAACCAGGCGCACACCCACTTCTGGATTGAAGCGGCGCACCGCTTTCATCAGGCCAATATTCCCTTCCTGGATCAGGTCTGCCTGTGGCAACCCGTACCCTGAATAATTACGGGCAATATGAGCGACAAAGCGCAGGTGAGACAGGATGAGCAGCTTGGCTGCTTCCAGATCGCCCTGGTAATGCAGCCGTTCAGCCAATTCCCGCTCTTCCTCTGCCGTCAGCATCGGATAGGCGTTGGCTGCCCGCAGGTAGGCTTCCAAGCTGCCCTGTGGGACTAAGGCTAAAGTTTGCATTTCTTTGGTCATTCAAACCCCTCTCTTGATAAAACAGATCATGCAGATGATTTTACGGCGGGGGAGTTATTGATCTTATGGCTATTGCTGTTGCAAAAACGGTTCCACGCGCCGGGCACCTTAACATTTGCTGCCATTTTCGACCCTGTTCTACCCTATAAGTTCCACATTTTTTCGTTCGCCGCGCTCACGACAATACGTGACGGATGCTCAGAATCATAGGGAATTTGTGCGGTCATGAAAAGAGGTGGGATAGGCGCCCTCTTCTCCCGCAACCAGGTAAGACGCAGCAGGAGAAGAGTATACCAAAAAAACCTTTATTGTGGTGTAAATCGGCGTAAATGTTGCACTGTGGCCAACCAGGCGGCAACCCAGCCAATCATCGCGGCAATCAGCAATAACAGCAGGGCTTCGTCCCACCCCAGACCGTGCAGGGTAAAGGTGGTGCCGAACACTTTTGCCACGCTGGTCACCACCGATTCCAACGTCCATACCAGCACACCGGAGAGGATCAGCGAGAATAATGCGCCAAAGAAGCCAAGCATGGCGCCGCCGTTGAGGAACGGGCGCAGAATAAAGCCATCGGTGGCACCGATCAGCTTCATCACGTTGATGGTATCGCGACGGCTGAAGATACTTAGGCGTACGCTGTTACCAATCACCAGGAATACCGCCACAATCATCAAGATGCCGATCATCAAAGCCACCTGGCCCACCAGCCCGGTCAGCGCCGCCAGGCGGGCAAACCAGCTGTCGTCCATCCGCACGTCGTCCACACCGTGAATCGCCGCCACGCGATCGCGCAGGGTGTTGAGCGTATCGGAGCTCTGGAAACTCATCTTCGGCGTGATTATCGCCACCGCTGGCAGCGGATTCTCTTCCAGCATATCCAGCGCGCCGCCAAAACCAGACCAGTTGCGGAACTCACCGCGCGCTTCCTCACGCGACAGGTAGTTCACCTTTTCCACGCCCGCTTCCGCCTTGATGGCGTCCAGCACTTTCACCGCCGCGTCGTCGTCGAGGGATTTATCCAGGTAGACCGTCAGCTGCGGCGTCGGGTACCACTGGGTGGCCGCGGTGCTGACGTTTTTCCACACGATATAACAAACGCTGGGCAGCGTCAGGGAGATAGCGATCACCATCACCGTCAGCAGCGTGGCCAGCGGTTGGCGCAGCATATCCGCGATGGCGTTCATCCAGGCGTAGCGCCACTGTTCACGCCAGCCGCCGCGCAGTGCCTTGCTCTTGGCCGTTTTCTCGTTATTCGCCATGATGCGCTCCTCCGGTCATGCGGCCCTGGCTCAGCGTCAGGATACGGTAGTTGCGGCGCGCAATCAGCCCGGTATCGTGGGTGGCCATCAGCACCGTCACCCCTACGCGGTTAAATTCTTCAAACAGGCGCAGAATACCTTCCGACAGCGCATCATCCAGGTTACCGGTTGGCTCATCCGCCAGCAGAACCGCAGGCTTGTTCACCACCGCGCGGGCGATGCCGACGCGCTGCTGCTCACCGCCAGAAAGCTGGATCGGGAAGTTCTTCGCTTTATCCAGCAGCCCGACCTTGTCCAGCGCGGCCGACACGCGGCGGCGAATATCTTCGCTACTGGCCCCGGCGATCACCAGCGGCATGGCCACGTTGTCGTACACCGTGCGATCCAGCAACAGATGGTGATCCTGAAAGATCATGCCGATCTGGCGGCGCAAGAAAGGCACCTCGCGGCTCTTCAAGCGGCTGATATCGTGCCCGCTGAACCAGATATGCCCCGCGCTCGGCCGTTCGATACCACAAATCAGTTTCAGCAGGGTACTTTTCCCTGCCCCGGAATGGCCGGTCAGAAACGCCATCTCCGCCGGGCCCAGATGGAAATCGACCCCTTGCAGCGCCTGCCGTCCGCCCAGATAAGCTTTACTGACCTGTTCAAAGCGAATCATCCGTATTAATCCTCTCGGGCAAAAAGTGCCTCAATAAAATCGTCGGCCTTAAACGGCCGCAAATCTTCAATGCCTTCACCTACGCCGATATAGCGAATCGGGATAGTAAACTGATCGGCGATAGAGAAAATCACCCCGCCTTTGGCGGTACCATCCAGTTTAGTCAGCGTGATGCCGGTTAAGCCCACGGCTTCATTAAACAACTTCGCCTGGCTGACCGCATTCTGCCCGGTGCTGGCATCCAGAGTCAGCATAACCTCATGGGGGGCCTGCTCGTCCAGTTTTTTCATGACGCGCACGATCTTCTTCAGCTCTTCCATCAGGTGCGCTTTGTTCTGCAAACGGCCAGCGGTATCGGCGATCAGGACGTCGATATTACGCGCCTTAGCGGCCTGGACGGCGTCGAAGATCACCGAGGCAGAATCAGCCCCGGTATGCTGGGCCACCACCGGAATACGGTTACGCTCCCCCCACACCTGCAACTGCTCGACCGCGGCGGCGCGGAAGGTATCACCAGCCGCCAGCATCACCGACTTCCCTTCGGCCTGGAACTGGCGCGCCAGTTTACCAATAGTCGTGGTTTTACCCACGCCGTTAACCCCCACCATCAGGATCACAAACGGCGTTTTACCACTGACATCCAGCGGCTGATCCACCTTCGCCAGAATGCCCGACATCTCTTCTTTCAGCTTGCCGTACAGCGCCTCGGCATCTTTCAACTGCTTGCGGCTGGCATGCTGGGTGAGGGATTCAATGATTTTACGCGTGGTTTCCACGCCGACGTCGGCAATCAGCAGTTGTTCTTCCAACTCTTCGAACAGATCGTCATCAATCTTTTTGCCACGGAACAGGCCGATAAAACCAGAGCCCAAATTCTGTTTGGTTTTTAGCAGGCTGCGTTTCAGACGAGCGAAGAAGCCTTCCTTGCTCGGCCGTTCCTGCTCCTGTGTCACCGCAGGGGCCTGCAGTTCGGGGATATCTGCCGGGGTTTCAATCTCTGCCGTTGTGGCCAGCGGCTCGGGTGCAGGCTGTGGCTCAGGTTCAACCACCTCAGCCACCGGTTCAATCAGGGGGGCGATCTCTTCGGCTGGTTGTTCCACCACCACACTGTGCTCAACCAGCACCGGGATGTTTTCAGCGATTGGCTCGCCGTTCAGGCTGGCATCCCACTCCCCTGGGGTATCTTTGGATTCGGCGGGTGCGGATTCCTGAGCGGGGAGTTTGTCGTCCAGTTTAGGGGCAACCACTGTGTCTGTCGCCTGATGTTCCCCTTGTTCTGCCGCTGGCTCAGGTTGCTGCTGATTCTCTTCCTGTTGGCCGAAGCCCAGCCAGGAGAAAAAACCACGTTTCTTATCTTTTGCCATCTATTGCCCCTACTCCATACCCATATACCCTGATGACTTGAAACCGCAGCGTTGCTGGCCGCACTCCAAGTGCATTGGGTAGTTAACTTACCAATGCGAAAATTAATCCGCCGAGTCTATCACTTTCCCTCACACAGCAACACGCATCGGACACGCTTTCCAACGCAACCGTGTTTTAGCGTTTCCCCCGGCGCGCCGCACCGGTAGAATGGTGATCACTTTTCGTTAACTCCGAAGCGTATCAATACTCTTTATGGCAAAACTATCTTCACGCAGCCCAGCTAAAAAAGCGCCATCGGCCCCTGCCGGCCAGATCCGCATTATCGGCGGCCAGTGGCGCGGGCGTAAGCTACCGGTCCCCAACAGCCAAGGGCTGCGGCCAACCACCGATCGCGTGCGTGAAACGCTGTTCAACTGGCTGGCACCGGTGATCCGCGGCGCTCGTTGCCTGGATTGCTTCGCCGGCAGCGGTGCGTTAGGACTGGAAGCACTGTCACGCTACGCCGCCAGCGCCACGCTGCTGGAATATGAACGGCCAGTGGCACAACAACTGGAGAAAAACCTGGCGTTGCTGCAGGGCGCAGGGCAGGTGATCAATACCAACGCCCTGCACTGGCTTGCGGGCACCGGGCAACCTTTTGACGTGGTGTTTCTCGATCCGCCATTTCGCCAAGGGTTGCTGGCTGAAACCGTTATACTATTAGAACAAGGTGGTTGGCTGGCGGATGAGGCGTTGATCTATGTCGAAGCCGAAGCAGAAAGTGCCGCCACTGACGTTCCCGCCACCTGGACGCTGCACCGCGAGAAAGTCGCCGGTCAGGTGGCTTACCGTCTTTATATCCGTTCCACTGATGAGAAAACCGAACATGCTGATTAATCTGGGCCGCTTGCTGATGCTGTGCGTATGGGGCTTTCTGCTCACCAACCTGTTCGCGCCGTACCCCAAACCGCTGAAGTATTTTATTGATGTGGCGCTGTTTTTTATGGTGGTCATGCACGGGCTGCAACTGGTATTACTGAAATCCACCCAGCCGAAAGACCAGCCCATCAGCCGTGGGCAGCAGGCCAAAATCTTTATTTTTGGCGTCTTTGAACTGCTGGCCTGGCAGAAAAAACAGCCGCCGATCAAGAAGAAGTAACCCGATACCCTGCATGATGAAGAAAGCATTGTTTAACTTACGTGCGCTGCCTAAACTGAAGAAGTGACATGAGTGACAACCTGGAGTTGGTTACTGCAGCTCCCATAATAAATAAGGAAGACAAAATGAGTTGGCCGTTCCTTGCCGTATTTTTCTCCGGTTGGCTGTTCGTCGACGCCTCCTACCGCGGACCGCGCTGGCAACGCTGGGTGTTTAAACCGGTCACGCTGCTGCTGATGCTGCTGTTGGCCTGGCAGGCACCGGTGCTGGGTGCCACCGGCTATCTGATCGTCCTGGGCCTGTTGGCCACGCTGGTGGGTGATGCCCTGTTGCTGCTGCCGCGCGAACGCGTGCTGTATGCCATCGGTGCGTTCTTCCTCTCACACTTACTTTATACCCTGAGCTTTGCCAGCCAGATGACCTTCAGCCTGTTCTGGCCATTGCCTCTGGCGCTGCTCATCATCGGAGCAGCGCTGCTGGCAACCATTTGGAGCCGGTTGGAAGAGATGCGCTGGCCGATCGCCACGCTGGTGGCAATGACGCTGCTGATGGTATGGCTGGCCGGTGAGCAATATTTCCTGCGCAGTACCGATTTAAGCTTCTCGCTGCTGGCGGGTACGTCACTGCTGCTGCTGGCCAACATCGTGTGGCTGCTCAACCGCTACCGTTTTACTTTCCGTGCCGCAGACGGGATTGTGGCCTTCTGTTACTTCGTCGGCCATTTCCTGATCGTCCGTTCGCTGTATCTGTAATGCCTGCAACGGGTTCGGTTCGCCGAACCCGTTCTGCCCGTTACAGTGCCTTTAACGTCAACCCCGCCCCCGTATAAACCTCCCCCTCGTGTGAGAAAAACACCCAGGTGCTGCCATCAGCCTGCAATAGTGCGATGCCATCGGGCGCTGGCCGCCAGCCAACCACCTCTGCGGCAAACAGGTTTTTCAAACACTGCTCGCGATCCCGCAGCTCATAACCATTGGTGCCCTGTTGCTCGCTGACGAGAAACTCCACCCGACATTGCTGCTGGCCGTCGGCAACCTGCCACTGGCCCGCCAATGACTGCGCGGTAGGAAGAACTAAACTGCTGGCCATCGCTGCTCCCATCACTGTGATGCCCACCGCGATCATCGCGGCACGCGTTAACCTGCTACTCATCTGATTCTCCTGCAAGTAGGGGCTGCATAGGCGGCCCCTACCCTCCTGCTAAACGATAAAGTCTGCAGTCATATCCACCTGGCCAACGATCTTCAACAAGAAATCAGGGGTCTGATAGCCGCCAAGGTTCAGCGCCAACTGACTCTGATTACTGGCAGCATCATAAGTCAGCAATGCTTCACCCGCATTACCGCTCAAATGATCGACAAAGTGGATGAAATCCTTGCCCTGCGTGCCCTGATTAAAGAAGGACAGGTCGATCTTATCGCTGCCGCTCTCAAAATCGTAGATGCAATCGGCAAAATCAGGCATTGAATCGCTGGCGGCATTGAACACAAAGATATCCTTACCTTCGCCGCCAAACAGCTGATCGGCACCCGCGCCGCCGTACAAAATGTCATCTCCTGCGCCACCGAGCAGTTGATCGTGCCCATTGCCGCCAAACAGGATGTCGTTACCGTCATCCCCCCACAAGCGATCGTTACCATCGCCACCGGCCAGTATGTCGTTTCCAGCGCCACCAAACAGCACGTTATTGACCGCATTGCCCACGATCACATCGTCGCCTGAGCCCCCAATGGCGTTTTCAATGGTGACACCGGCGGCTATCGCCACGTTGCCCTTGAGCCCGCCGACATCAGAAAAAGATTTTTCATTCAGATTGATGCGCTGATCAGCGGTATACCCTGAAAAATCAAAGGTATCGTTACCACCCGCATCCCAGGCGGCGAAGATCACTTTCTGTTCGTTGCTGCTGGTGCTGAGGAAATCACGATCGGTGTTGGAATTAAAACCATACACGGTATCCCCGGTACGGGTGGTCATATTGGCCCCATACAGATGCTGGATCGCGGAAATATCGTCGATCAGCGGTGCCGCCGCGTAGTGGCCGCCGTTATCTCCCCCCGTCTTGGTTTCGCTCCAGTAGCTCATCAAGCTGAATTGACGGGTATCTTCGGCATAGGTGGCGTTTTGGTAGGTTGGGTTACCCTGACCGGCGTTGTAGTCACCCGGATGGCTCAAGCCCAACGCGTGGCCGATTTCATGGGTCAACGTCTGGCGGCCGTAATCTTCACTGGCCGGATGTTTCACATCGTACTGGTTGATGTTGTACCAAGTCTGGCCGGAGAGATCCTTTCCCTGATAAATCGAGCCCGGCAGGAAGGCGTAGGCCTGGGTTGCGTAATCATCGTGGCCGGGTTGATCCTGGCTGTAGTTACCGAAGGTGATATTGGCTTTCTGCGTAGAGGCCACTTCGCTAAAGGTAATGTTGGCAACATCGGCCCAGGATTGCAGCGACAGCTTCGCCTGCTGTTGCTGCTCAACGTTGAACTTGCTAAGCCCGGTATCCCCCGCTGCGTTGGTGCTGGAGAATTTATAATCTGGGAATGAGAAGGTTAGCTTAACCGGGTGGTCAAAAACCCCTTTACCATTCCAGGTTTGATTAGTGCGAGTAATGAATAACCCCGCTTGCTCGGTAGAAAATGAATCCTTGCCATTAATCTGGATCCCGTTACCTCGCTCATGATAATGCAGTAAAGCCTCAACGGCGCCATAACCGGTGATAGCCGACAAACTGGATCCAGAGACTTCAATTGTTTCTTTCGTCAATTGCATTGGTTCGATTCCACTTATTATCTGAATTATTAAAAATCAGACAGATAGACATAACCGACCCACCAGTCAGGTGCACGCACCATGAAATGGTGAGAGGGAGTTTATGCGCCATTGCTGGCAGTGACTCAGGTAGAATTACGCGGATAGATCGGTAAATAAGATCACCATCTCAAATGGCAATCGTTTCCAAGTATAGGCAGGGGTCTCGCATACAGTTAAAAATAATTAACCATTTATAGAAGAAATATGAGCTAATAATGCTGATTTTTTCAACTTAAAACACAGTTAAGGCAGGTTAATGACGTAATAATGGCTGCAAACTTCAATCCTGATGCGGCGTACAGAGACAAGAGAGTTATGCTGGCACTCACTCAAAAATCATAAATTTTATTGAATATATTTATATTAATTACTATTAATTAATACGTATTTCTATTTTTTATATATAAAAACAACGCAGCGTCCCTTTCAATTAGCAATAATTCTCATATGAGGCTTGACTCTGGAGTCAGCTCCAAGGTGTAGAGTTAATAGTGTGAACACCGTTAATTGCCTGAAGGGGGCGTTATGCATACTCATAAAGAACATCATCAGGAACATAGCCATACCGAGAGCGGCTGCGGTTGCGGCCATGGTCACGCGCAAACCCAGCACGGTTGCAGCAGTGTAAAAACCACCGGGGCAGAAAATCACGCCCATCACCACCAACATACCCATGAGCACGGTGCCAGCGGTTGCAGCAGCGGGCACGAAGACCCGGATGAGGAAAGCGACAGGCTGGCTGCCGCTCCCCCTTCCGGCAGCCAGCGTTTCAGTTGGAAAGTCACCGGCATGGACTGCCCAAGCTGTGCCAAAAAAATTGAAAATGCCGTCATGACCATTCCCGGTGTCGCAAGCGCACGCGTGCTGTTTGCCACAGAAAAGCTTGTGGTGGATGCCCAGGCCGATATCAGCCGGCACGTGCAGGATGCGGTAAAACAGGCCGGTTTTACCCTGCAGGATGTGGCGGTCAAAACCGACGAACCCAACCCCTCCCGCCTGGGCGAGTTCGGCCCGCTGCTACTGCTCTCACTGCTGATGGTGAGCAGTTGGATCTTGGATCTCATCAACCCGCAATTCGGCCAGATCGCCTTTATCATTACGACGCTGGTCGGCCTGGCACCGATTGGGCAGAAAGCCATACGCCTGATCCGTTCTGGCACCCCGTTCGCCATCGAAACCCTGATGAGCGTCGCGGCCATCGGCGCGCTGTTTATCGGCGCTACGGCCGAGGCCGCCATGGTGCTGCTGCTGTTCATGGTGGGCGAACTGCTGGAATCCTATGCTGCCAACCGTGCCCGCAAAGGGGTGAAAGCCCTGATGGCGCTGGTGCCGGAAGATGCCTTGCTGATCCAGGGCAGCTCGCGTAAAAGGGTGCCGGTTGCCAGCCTGCGCCCCGGCGATATCATCGAAATCGCGCCAGGCGGCCGTCTCCCCGCCGACGCTGAATTAATCAGCCCGTTCGCCAGCTTTGACGAAAGCGCGTTAACCGGTGAATCCGTGCCGGTTGAACGCCAGCAGGGTGAAAAAGTGGCTGCAGGCAGCCTGTCGGTCGATCAGGCGGCACAAATGAAAGTGACCTCTGAACCGGGCAAAAATGCCATCGACCGTATTCTGCAACTGATTGAAGAAGCGGAAGAGCGCCGTGCGCCGATCGAGCGCTTCCTCGATCGCTTTAGCCGTTACTACACCCCGGCGATCATGCTGCTGGCGGTTGCCGTGATCCTGGTCCCCCCGCTGATGTTCGCCGAACCTTGGCAGATGTGGATCTACCGTGGCCTGACCCTGCTGCTGATCGGTTGCCCTTGCGCGCTGGTGATCTCGACCCCGGCAGCGATCACTTCCGGCCTGGCCGCAGCTACCCGCCGTGGTGCGCTGATTAAAGGCGGCGCGGCGCTGGAACAGTTGGGCCGGGTGCAAACCATTGCATTCGATAAAACAGGCACGCTGACCGAGGGCAAACCCACCGTCACCGACGTGCTGCCAGCCGATGGCATCAGCGAACAGCAATTGCTGGCTCTGGCAGCGGCGGTGGAAGCTGGCTCGCATCACCCACTGGCGCAGGCCATTATCAACCGCGCGGGGGAAAACGGCGCGGCACTGCCGCTGGCAGAAAACCGCCGGGCGCTGGCGGGGATTGGCGTAGAGGGCGTGATTAACGGTAAAACTATTTTGATCAGCGCGCCGGGCAAGCTGGCGGAAAACCAGCTCAGCCCTACATGGCGTAACCAGGTGGAAACGCTGGAAACGGCAGGGAAAACCGCCGTGGTGGTGCTGGAAGAGGGAGTTCCCGTCGGCCTGCTGGCACTGCGTGATACTTTGCGCAACGACGCCAAACAGGCGATTGCCGAGCTGGCAGAGTTGGGTATTCGCGGCGTGATGCTTACCGGGGATAACCCGCGCGCGGCGGCAGCCATCGCCAACGAACTGGGGATTGATTACCGCGCCGGGCTGATGCCGGAAGACAAGGTGCAGGCCATCACCGCGCTGAATCAGCAGCAGCAGACGGCCATGATTGGCGACGGCATCAACGATGCGCCGGCGATGAAAGCCGCCAGTATCGGTATTGCCATGGGCAGCGGCACCGATGTGGCGCTGGAAACGGCCGACGCCGCACTGACGCACAACCGCCTGGTTGGGGTAGCCGAGATGATTCGCATTGCACGCGCCACGCACGCGAACATCCGCCAGAACATCGCCATCGCGCTCGGGCTGAAAGGGATTTTCCTGGTTACCACCCTGCTGGGGATGACCGGTTTGTGGCTGGCGGTGCTGGCAGATTCCGGTGCCACTGCGCTGGTGACCGCCAACGCGCTGCGCTTGCTGAAAAAACGCCCGTAAGCGTTACTTACAGCATGTCAGGCTCACCAAAGTGGGCCTGACGTTACTCTACCAGCCCTTTGCGCAACAGATAGCGGTAAGGAGCCCGGTCGGTTTCCTGTGCCACCAAGGTGTGTTCCATAAAGCGGCAAAAACCCGGAATATCGCGGGTGGTGGCCGGATCGTCGGCAATAATCAGCAACGTTTTACCGTTGTCCATATGGCGCACGGTTTTACGCACCATCATTACCGGTTCCGGACAGCGCAACCCTAACGCGTCGAGCGTCTGGTCTGCCTGGGTAAAGATATCAGTCATGCATTGTTCTCGATCAAAAACGATCGGCGAAGGCTCGCCGGATCTCACTGGCATATAGTTTACGCCAGTGGTTTTTCTGTGCAACACAGGTTATCGTTTGCGTGAAATTTAACCACAACTTAAGTTGCATTGATTGCGCAAACGCGTATTATGCGCCGCGCAGGTAGAAATGTGCTCTATCTTCACCGGTTAAATATGGGTTCCCTCACCCCAACTTAAAAAGGTCACATCATGTATTCGTTTACCGCTCAACAGCGCGTTACCGCGTTGGTTTGGCTATCGCTATTCCATATTGCCATCATTACCTCCAGTAACTATCTGGTGCAGTTGCCGATCAGCATTTTCGGTTTCCACACCACCTGGGGGGCGTTCACTTTCCCATTCATCTTCCTGGCGACCGATCTGACGGTCCGGATCTTCGGTGCCCCGCTGGCGCGCAGAATCATCCTCGCCGTGATGATCCCCGCGCTGTTTATTTCCTATGTGATCTCTACCGTCACGTTCCAGGGGGAATGGCAGGGCCTGGGCGCGCTGGCCAGCTTTAACCTGTTTGTAGCCAGGATCGCCGTCGCCAGCTTTATGGCCTACGTGCTGGGCCAGATCCTGGATGTGTACGTCTTCAACCGCCTGCGTCAGCGCCGCACCTGGTGGCTCGCCCCGGCGGCAGCTATGTTCCTTGGCAACATCAGCGATACGCTGGCGTTCTTCTTCATCGCTTTCTACCGCAGCAGCGACCCTTTTATGGCCGCCAACTGGGTGGAAATTGCGCTGGTGGATTACAGCTTCAAAGTGCTGATCTGCATGCTGTTCTTCCTGCCGATGTACGGCGTGCTGTTGAACATGCTGCTCAAACGCCTGGCATCACGCCAACAAGACGGCCAGTTACAGCCGAGTTAATCCGCTGATAAGGGGTGGCTCAGCCGCCCCACGACTGCGCAAACAAGCCTTGTGACAACATCCGCCTTGCATTTCAGCCTGGAATACGGTGCCATACGCTACAACCCCCTACCTGTGAAGGAATAAGGAAGCCCCATGCGTAAAGTAGCAAAATTGATGGGTATCAGCCTGTTAGTGCTAGGCCTCGCGGCCTGTGATGGCGACACCAAAGACAGTAAAGCGTCAGCGGGCGATGCCGCTGCCAGCGCAGCTGCCGCGCAAGTGAGCTTGCTGAATGGCAAACTGACCTTTACCCTGCCAAACGGCATGGCGGATCAGAGCAGCAAACTGAGCCAACAGTCCAATAACCGCCACGTCTTTGCCGACAGCACCGGCCAGCGCGCGTTGATCATCATCCTCGGCGATAAACCAGCAGACAGCCTGGAAACCCTGGCCCAGAACATGGAGCAGCAGCAACGCTCACGCGATGCCAACCTGCAGGTGATCACCAATAAAGCCATCGACATCAGCGGTGTATCATTGCACCAACTGGATAGCATTATTACCAGCGGTGGCCAAAAGGCTTACTCGTCGATCCTGCTTGGTGAGCTGGATAACCAGTTGCTGACGATTCAGGTCACGCTGCCAGCTGATAACCAACAGCAGGCGCAAAGCGAAGCCGCAGGCATTATCAGTTCGTTGAAGTTACAACCTTAATCTTGCAGGGCCAGTTTCTGTACTGGCCCCTTTAATTTCTACCCCAGCGCCTGCGCCAACAGCGTGATCGGGTGCTCGCAGCGCTTGCTGGTCGACATCTCAATCTGCCATTTGCAGGTTTCACAGTCGGTAATCACCAGGTCCACCCCGCTCTCTTCAATCTGGCGGAACAACGAAGCGCCAATGCCCTGCGAAGTTTCATAGTTCTCTGACTTGAAACCGTAAGTGCCGGCGATCCCGCAGCATTGCGACTCCAATACCACCAGTTCCAGGCCTGGGATCTGCCGCAGCAGCTCCAGCGTGTAGGCGGTCCACCCCATCTTTTCCATATGGCACGGCGTATGGTAAGCCACGCGCAGCGGTGTGTGCTTCAGCGGTAACCGACGGCCTTGGCTGAGCAGGCGATACAGGTAGCGCGTTGCCAGTTCCACCCGCTCGCGCACCGCCGAGGTATCGACTTCCAGCAGATGCGGATATTCATCGCGCAGGGTAAAGGTGCAGCTCGAAGAGGTGGCTACCACCGGAATACCACGTTCCAGCACCGCATCACGCAAAGATTCGGCGTTCACTTTGGCCTGTTTCTTGGCCTGCTCCATAAAACCATTGGCGATCAGCGGTACGCCGCAGCATTTCTCGCGCTTCAGCAGTTGCACGCCAATCTCCATGGCGTTGAAAACCTTGATCAGATCTTTGCCAAGCTGCGGGTGGTTGTAATTAACAAAGCAACCGTGGAAAAACGCCACCTGTTCACTATAACGCTGCTGCTGTTGCGCCTGTTGACGATACCAACGGCGGAAGGTGCCGAAAGAGTATTTTGGCAGTTCGCGCCGATGATCGATCTTCAGCGCCTTATCCAGCAGCATTCGCACCGGTTTCAGCCCGGTGGTGGCATTGACGATCGGCGCAAACGGCGTCGACAGCGAGCCCATGATATCGGTATGGCTGAGAATGGCGTCACGCAGCGTCGGCTTTTTCTGGCTAAAATTGGCTCGGGCGCGCTGGATAATGTCACCGATTTTCACGTCGGATGGGCACGCCACTTCGCAACGTTTGCAGTTGGTGCAATATTTAAGCGCTTCATCATACAGCGCCGGATCCTTCAGCCGCAGGCGCTCACCGTCCGGCCCAGCCTGCTTCGGCCCCGGGTAGAGTGGGTTTACTTTGGCGACCGGGCAATAGGTGGTGCACACCGTGCATTTAATGCAGCTCTCAAAGCTGTTGTCTTTTAACAGGCTCATGCCGATACCTCCTGCATAGCAATCTGTTGCGCCACGTGCAGCGCCCCCACCAGCGACACCCCGGCTCCACAGCCTTGCTGCAGCGGATCGTAACCGCCAACCACGGCACCGATGGCGTACAGATTGACGATCGCCTGCCCTTGCTTCAGCGCGCGCAGGCTGGCATCGGTCTGCACGCCAAATTGCAGGTAAGGCTGCGGTGCGAACAAATCGCGGCGGCTCCAGTCTTCACGCTGCGGTTGGCTATACACGTCGAGGCCAAACACCGGCTCACGGATACCATCGAATTCCGCGACCAACCCATTGCTGAAGAAACTGCCGCTGGCCAACACCACCTGCTGCGCGCGCAGCGGAATATCGGTATGGTTACGAGTATACAGGCCGCTGATGCGTTGCCCGTCAAAATCCGCCCGCAGCACGGTATCCCCCGGCATAAACACCCCGCTCAACTGCTGCAAACGCTGGCGCAACGCCTGGTGCAGCCGCATACCTAGCACTGAAGGAGGCAACGTCGGCAACAGGAATACCGGTTTGCCGAGCGCCTCACGCAGCGCAGCCAGCGGCTGATCGCTTTCCAGCCCGAGGCAAGCGGGCAAGAAAATGGCTTCTGCCTCACCCGCCTGGCGTCGTATCTCTTCCGTCAGCACCGCCAGATTCTCCGGCACGTCCAGCACGCGGGCAATATTCACCGCACGAAATTCGCTAGGGTTATTACGCAACCGATCCAGCAGCGGTAAATGCAGGGAAGCGACCTTGGCCATCACGCCTTGTTCCTCAGCTAACGAACTGGCCGCCATCTGCGGTTGAAAATCCAGGAAGCCTTCGATGCCCAACACCGCAAGCTTGCGCCACGGCAAAACGCCGCCAAGCGCAGTGGTCGGAATAGCCTGCGGGCTGAGCCAAGTGGCACGGCGCGTGCCGAGCGGCGTAACGCGCAGATGATTACGCTCGCTGCTGCCCTGCATCTGCATGCCGCAGCGCGCCAGCAACTGCACCGTTTCTGCTGCCAGCGTAGCGACACGCGCTGCACCCAGCAGGCTGTAAGGGTGCCACGGTGCCTGCTGGGCCAGCGCCGGTAAGGCCGCCAGCGGTGATTCCACCGCCGTGCCATCGGGTAATTGCGCCAGCAGATCGAGCGAGCCGGAAGAAAAATAGAGCGCGCTCTGGCCTGAGCTGACCACCGCGCAACGCTTGCCCTGCTCGGCCAAACGGATGGCGCAGCTTAACCCGGCCAGCCCGCCGCCAATCACCACCACATCAAATTGCATCATCCGCCTCCTGCTGCTGGTCACCGCGCGCATCAAGCCCGCACAACCCCTGGTAAACCCAACTGGTGAACTCGCTGGCACGCAACGCATCCCCCCAGGCGATCGGCCGCACGCCCTTCCAGCGTTCATTCAAAAAGTGAGAAAGCTGTGCGATGGATTGCTGCGGCGTGGTGACGTTAAAGTGCGTGAGTAACCCGGCGGCGCGGCAGGCACACAGCTCGCCTTGGCAGGTGCCCATACCAACGCGGGTGCGACGACGCAAATCCACCAGGTTATTAACGGTCAGGGAATTTACCGCATAGCGCACTTCACCGGCGGTCACCGCCTCACACTCACACACCAGGCTATTGTCCAGCCGGTCGCCAGATGGTACCTGGCTGGCACGATCGCCGTGGCGATAGATTGCCGATCCCCGAATGCTCGCTGGCAGCGATACCACGCTGCGCACCGTTTCTTCCGCCGACTGACGGGAGCCCGGCAACGCCACTTCAGCCGTCGTACAAGGCGTGTTGATCCCCAGTTTGGCGCACACCTTGTCGGTCGCCCATTCCGCCATCAGCCGGTAAGTCATCAGCTTGCCGCCGGTAATGGTGATGAAGCCTTCCAGCCCGTCACGTTCTGCGTGATCGAGCAACACAATGCCGCGGCTGACGTTACGTCCGGAAGGATCGTCATCACGCGCCACCAGCGGCCGCACGCCGGCATAGGCACGCAGAATGCGGGTTTGCGCAAGAGTGGGGGCAAGCAGCGAACCCTCACGGATCAGCACGTCCACTTCCTGCGGGGTAACGACCATATTGTCGATCTGGTCATAATCAATGCGGGTCGAGGTGGTACCGATCAGCGAGATGGTATCTCCTGGCACCAGAATGTCTGCATCTGCCGGTTTACGGCAGCGGTTAATCACCATGTTGTTTATACGATGGCCAAGGATCAACAGTGCCCCCTTGGCCGGGAACATGCGTACTCGCAGATCGGCATATTCCGCAATCTGTTGCCCCCAAATCCCGGCGGCATTCACCACCACCTGCGCATAAATATCGTATTGGTGAGCGTTTTTATGGTCGAAAACGCGCACACCGGTGACACGATCGTTTGTACGCAGCAAACCGATCACCTGATGGTAGGTGAGCACCTGCGCACCGTGCTCACGCGCATCCAACATATTGGCGGCGGTCAGCCGGAACGGATCGACGGTGCCGTCCGGCACCCGCACGGCACCGATCAGCGCCGGATTGGCCGCGGGTTCCAGGCGCAGTGCTTGTTGGGGGTCGATCGCTTCAGCATTAATTCCGGCATCCAGGCAGGCAGTAATAAACTGTTGCTGATACGCCAACGAATCCTGCGGCAGGGTAATAAACAGGCCATCGCTAGGTTCAATGCAATGGTGGGCAATGCGTTTCAGTATGCGATTTTCTTCAATACACTCGCGGGCCGATTCGCCGTCGGTTACCGCATAGCGCGCTCCGCTGTGCAACAGCCCGTGATTGCGGCCGGTTGCTCCGGTGGCAATGTCGTGCCGTTCCAGCAAAACGCAACGCAACCCGCGCCGCGCGCAGTCACGGGCAATCCCTGCACCGGTCGCACCGCCGCCAATAATGATCACATCCGTTTCTGTTACTGGTGAGTTATTGCTCATCACGCCCCCTCAGCCTGTGGTTATCTTCCTATTGATACACACTTACTAAGGTTTTTGTTTGATAAGGAACAATAACGAACAAATATCGAAAACAAAATGTGCTTAAAAACCCATGAATGTGATCATAATCACGTGATTTCTGTGTTTTCCCATTTCAAAATGTTAACCAATCGCGCAAAATTCGCCGACGCTTCATAAAAGTGTAACAATTGCGCCATCCATCACAAAGGCACACCCGCGTTTTGACTAGGATGACGCTCGTTATGGAACAATTTGACAACACTGATTTCTGGTAACTGCTCGATCATCTTCAGGACATCCGTTTCCTGCTGATGCAATAACTGATAAAGCCATCGGAGGCGCTCATGTTGAGTATTTTTAAGCCAGCCGCACACATTTCCCGTGTGCCGGTCGACAAGGTAGACCCGCTCTACCGTAAGCTGCGCTGGCAAATTTTTATGGGGATCTTCTTCGGTTACGCCGCCTACTATCTGGTGCGTAAAAACTTCACCCTGGCGATGCCGTATCTGATCGAGCAGGGTTTCAGCCGTGGTGACCTGGGCTTTGCGCTATCAGGGATCTCCATCGCTTATGGTTTCTCCAAATTCATCATGGGTTCGGTTTCCGACCGTTCCAACCCGCGCGTCTTCCTGCCTGCGGGCCTGATCCTCGCGGCAGCAGTGATGCTGTTTATGGGCTTTGTGCCTTGGGCCACCTCCAGTATTGCTGTGATGTTTGTGCTGCTGTTCCTGTGCGGCTGGTTCCAGGGTATGGGTTGGCCGCCGTGTGGCCGCACTATGGTGCATTGGTGGTCGCAGAAAGAGCGCGGCGGCATCGTTTCGGTGTGGAACTGTGCGCATAACGTGGGGGGGGGTCTGCCACCGCTGCTGTTCCTGTTAGGCATGGCGTGGTTCAACGACTGGAAAGCCGCGCTGTATATGCCGGCCTTCGGGGCAATCCTGGTAGCGCTGATCGCCTTCGCTCTGATGCGTGATACCCCACAATCTGTTGGCCTGCCACCGATTGAAGAATACAAAAACGATTACCCGGACGACTACAGCGATAAAGCAGAAGAAGAGCTGACCGCCAAGCAGATCTTCATGCAGTACGTTTTCCCTAACAAACTGCTGTGGTATATCGCTATCGCCAACGTTTTCGTCTATCTGCTGCGTTACGGCATCCTGGACTGGTCACCAACCTACCTGAAAGAAGTCAAACACTTCGCGCTGGATAAATCGTCCTGGGCCTACTTCCTGTACGAATACGCCGGTATCCCTGGCACCCTTCTGTGCGGTTGGATGTCGGATAAGGTGTTCAAAGGCAACCGTGGTGCCACCGGGGTGTTCTTTATGACGCTGGTCACCATCGCCACCATCGTTTACTGGCTGAACCCGGTGGGCAATCCAGGCATTGATATGGCCTGTATGATCATTATCGGCTTCCTGATTTACGGCCCGGTAATGCTGATCGGCCTGCACGCACTGGAACTGGCACCGAAAAAAGCAGCGGGTACGGCAGCGGGCTTCACCGGCCTGTTCGGCTACCTGGGTGGCTCCGTCGCCGCCAGCGCCATCGTCGGTTACACCGTTGACTATTTCGGTTGGGACGGCGGCTTTATGGTGATGATCGGCGGCAGCATCGGCGCAGTCATCCTGCTGTTGTTAACCATGATCAGCGAAAAGAAACATCACGCTGATATCGCAGCCAAACGCGGTTAACTATCACAATACTTTTGCATAATTTAAAGGCCGCTCTCTGCGTAATGCCGGTCAATTAAGGCCAACCAGTTCCCTCTCCCTTGGGGAGAGGGGGCGACTCCTTTAGCAATTGCACACAATTATGCAGTTTTGCGTTTAACTGACCGGCATTACGCTCTCCGCAGCCTTTTTACTTACCTCTGCCTATAAAATGGAGAATATAGAATGCGGACTCAAACCAAAGCCCTGCTGACAGGGTTCATTCTCGCGACTTCAATGCTCAGTGCTGCGCAGGCCGCAGATAAACTGGTTATCGCCCACCGTGGTGCCAGCGGTTATCTGCCGGAGCACACGCTGCCTGCCAAGGCGATGGCCTACGCCCAAGGCGCGGATTACCTGGAGCAGGACGTGGTGATGACCAAGGACGACAAGCTGATCGTTTTGCACGATCACTTCCTTGATCGCGTGACCGATGTGGCGAAGAAGTTCCCCGATCGCCACCGTAAGGATGGCCGCTATTACGCCATTGATTTCACCCTGCCCGAGATTCAGTCGCTGAAATTCACCGAAGAGTTTTTGGTCAAGGACGGTGTCCAGCAGCAGAAATTCCCTAACCGTTTCCCAATGTGGAAATCTGACTTCCGTATCCACACGCTGCAGGATGAGATTGAGATGATTCAGGGGATGAATCACTCAACCGGCAAAGATATTGGCATCTACGTGGAAACCAAGGCCCCTTGGTTCCACAAAATCGAAGGCAAGGATATCTCCAAGGCCGTGCTGGAAGTGCTGAAATCTTACGGTTACACCAAGAAAGCGGACAAAGTTTACCTGCAAAGCTTCGATGCACCGGATTTGGAACGGGTGAAGAAAGAGCTGCTGCCCGCGATGAACATGGACATCAAACTGGTGCAATTGATCACCAATACCGGCGATCAGAAAGTCAGCGAAACGATGGTGATCCACCCGGATGGCAGCCTGACGCCGTACAACTACGACTGGATGTACGAGCCTGGCGCTGCCGCCAAGCTGGCTAAATATGCCGATGGCATTGGCCCGTGGTATCCGATGATTGTGAAAAGCACCTCAACCCCTGGCCACATTGAGCTGACCACGTTGGCGAAAGAGGCTAAGCAACAGGGCCTGCAGATCCACCCTTACACCTTCCGTGCCGATCCTGGCCAGGTACCGGCCTATGCCAAGGACTTCAACGATATGCTGAAGATCTTCTACATTGATGCAGACGTTGACGGCCTGTTCACCGACTTCCCGGACAAAGGCGTACAGTTCCTGCAGCAGCATAAGTTGCACAAATAAGCGCGACTCAGCCCCTCCCGCTCGGGTGGGGCTTTCCAGCACTTCTGCCAGTAGCCGCTCCCCTGAACCTTGAAAGACAACGGGTATGATGGAAGGATAGGGATAATGGTCGCTAATGGGGGTAGTGTTCATGGAACGCTCGGTATTATTACAGCATCTTAAAACGTCATGCTATGCCTTATCGGCTATCGTGCTCACCGGCTGGGTCACCGATGCGCTGAATGAAGGGCTGATCTTCAAAATGGTATTACGCTTTTTCCGCCCGGATGATGTTGAACGTTATTCCCATCCGTTCAGTGATTTGGTCAGCTTTTTCATCTGGTTTATCCCGTTAATTTTTACGACGCTGTTACTGTTATTTGCTTCGGTAATGACATTACATCATGTCAAAAAGCCGCACCTTTACCGGATCGCCAAAAGAAAACCGCTACTCTACTGCCCGCAGGTGGTGGGTTCCCCTCTGCTGGAGCACCTGCCCTTATTTTTGCAAACTTACCGGGCAGCCGAGAAATTATCACTATTGATTCCGGAAGCGTTGCAGCAGGAATATAAAAATACGCTGGCGAGATATGGCGGGGAGCAGAAATTATGACATCCATCCGCTCAAAGAAAATGACGATCTGCAAAAGATAACGCTCGAAATGGAGCAGTGGATAAAAAAAACGCTGAAAAACCAGCAGCCCGACAACCCTACGCCACTGTTCTTTGATATTACCTATGCCTCAGCGGCTCACAGCAGTGCTGCCTTATTTTGCAGCCTGGATCAGGATATGGAACTCCTTCAGGCAACGCCTGAAGGCACCTTATATTCCTATGATCTGGTCTGCAAAGTTCAGGAGTAAACGCTTTACCATTGGCCATGCAGCCGGGCACGGAACGAAGGCGCCAGCAGGTAATCCATGCACCAACGGCCAACTTTGCCCATGCCATCAGAACGCGCCGCCAAAAAGATCTGCGTGGCGTGTTTATGTTCCTGCATCGGTTTTTTGACTAACGAACCGCCATTCAACAACGGCAAAGCCAGATGGTGCGGCACATAACCAATGCCCACATTGCGCTGGATAAGCTCAATGGCGGTGGCAAAATCAGGCACAAACATCGGTTTTTGCCCCTCCAGCAGCCACGCCTGCTGCGGCACAAAGTTGACCGCAGTGTCGCGGATGCACAGCGCCGGATAGTGCCGCAGCTCATTGTTGTGTAACGGCAATACCTGGGTCGCCAACGGATGCTCTGGCCCGACAACAAAATCCCACTCCAGGTGGCCTATCGACTCGCTGATAATCCCCTCGGTGCTGGGCACCGCATGCGGAGCACCAATCACCAGATTGGCTCTTTTGCCGTATAGCGCATCCCAGCAGCCGTTATACACTTCGGTATCAATGGTCAGCCGGGTAGAGGGAAACATTGCTTCAAAATCGCAGACAAACTCCACAATCGCTGAACGAGGGATGATGTTGTTCACCGCGATCGTCAGTTCCTGCTCCACACCGCTGTGGATCAAGGCCGTGTTGCGCTGTAGCGCATCCAAATCATTAAGAATGGTTTTGCTGTGTTCGACGAAATACTCGCCCGCCGGGGTGAGTTCAATATAGCGGCCTTTGCGCAGAAAGAGCTCAACGCCAAAGCTCTCCTCAAGCTTTTTCACCGTATAGCTGATCGCGGAAGGGACTTTGTTCAGGTGTTCGGCAGCGGTAGTAATGCTCTGGTATTTGGCAACCAGATGGATGACCCGCAATGTTTCGTCGGAGATAAACATAATGATTCCCTGAGGCTACCTGAGAGGAGACTGCCAGCTTACGTGCTGGCAGCATATTCACTATGTTCGATTATACCTGAGTATTATTTTTGCGTACCGATCCGGCTTAACAGCACATAACCCACGCAGGCCACCAGGATCGAGTCCACCGAAGGAATGGTGGTCAGGGTAAACATCCCTTTTACCGTCATAAAACCCACCGCCGAGCCCGCAACCCAAGCGACAAACGTCAGCAGCTTGATCTGTGGCTCCGACGCCAGCACGCTTTCCTGATAACCCTTGCGGCGATAGAGGAAGAAGTCGGCGATATAGATACCGGCCACCGGTGGGGTAGCAATGCCCAGAAACAGCAGGAACGGAATAAACCAACCCATGATGTCCATACTGCCGACAATAGCCGACAATACGCCGAGCGCCAGAGTGATCTGCCATTTCGGGAAGCGGGTTAACAGCGTCGACACCACCAGCGTGCCCTGGAACATATTACCGGCGTTGCCGGTGATGCAGGCAAACACCAACAGCAAGGCCGCCGGTAATACCGAACCGAATGCCGCCATCGCCGCCAGCAGCGATCCCTGCCCGCTCAGTGCGCTAGGCGTCGCCCCCACCCAATACAGCAATGGGTAAGCAATCAGAAAGGTGCTAAATGCGCCGATCAACGCATGCTTGCGGTTATGCACGAAGCTGCCGAAGTCGGGCAAAGTGGCAACCAGCACAATGATCGTCCCCACTACGGTAGAAACCGCCACCCCGGTATCCATACTGCCCACGCTTTGTGCCAGTTCCACCTGGCCGTTCATCGCCACATACAGGATGTAGCACAGCACCAGTGCGATAATCGGCACCGCGATCTGCGCCACTTTACCCAGCACGGCAAAGCCAAACGCGGTGGATGCGACAAAAATACAGCACCCAATCGCCACCAGCAGCGGCGTTGGCAGATCCATGCCACGCTGCGCCAGCAGATCGTGCACCGAATGGCCGAACATGTTGGCGGTTACCGCAATCCAACCAAACAGGCTGATCGCCATCAGAATGTTAATGGCCACCGCACCGCGCTCACCGAAGGGATACTTCACGATGCCGTAGGTCGGCAGACGCGCTTTTTCACCCACGCTGATGGTGATGGCGGCCAACACCGCCAGAATAATTCCCCCCAATCCCACCACGGTGATCAGCTCTGAACGGGAGAGCTGGTTGCCAAGGCTGGAAGAAGAGAGCAGCACCGGGGTAACCGCAATCCCCAGCAAGATCATCGCAATATGGAAGCCGGACGCGGTACTGACGCTTTCATCCGTTTTACGCATAGAATACTCCTATGGAGTCTTGTGTCAGGTGGTCCCGCCAGCGCACGTCAGTGCTGCTGGCGGTGTATAACCTGAAGATTTAGCCACTCATTCGGTGAAGGTTTCACCGGTATACTGGCGCCAGCCGCCGCACTCGGTAATTTCTTTCTGCCCTGCCACCAGCCAAGGTTCTGCCAGCACGCCCAGCACTTCGCTGCCGTCCTGCAGTTTCACCTTGCCGATCGACAGCCCAGCCGGTTCGCTCAGCAACAGCGTCGCGAACGACGCCATCGGCAGTTCCCAGATCTCCAGCGCTACCGAAACGCCGCCTTCCATCACCCGGATCATGCCTGGATGGCGATCGTTAATGCTCCACAGCCGATAATGGGCATCGGTCTGGTCTTCACGAACGAAAACGCCGCCTGCTCCGGTCATGTTGCCGTTCAGTTCCAGGCCGCGCATCAGGGTGCCGTTCACGGCCACCAAAGTAGTCTGACTCATTGTGTTAATTCCTTAATGGTTATGGCTTAATCCAAGTGCCGGTCTGGTGATTCAGGGCTGCCTTAATGGCTTGCGGGCTGGTGATCAGCCCCTGGCCGTTCTTGCCCTGCTGCTGGCTACGGGTCACAAAGCCCAAGATAGCTTCAACTTTCGGCTGCATGCTGCCGGCACCAAACTGCCCCTGCTGCAGTAATTCCTGCGCCTGTTCAATGCTCAACGTATCCAGCCACTGTTGCTGCGGTGTACCAAAATTGATGGCAACCTGTTCAACCCCGGTCGGGATCATCAACAGGTCCGCACCGAGCTGTTCTGCCAGCAATGCCGAAGCAAGATCTTTGTCGATCACCGCTTCCACACCTTGCAGTTGCTGATGTTCATCGCGGATCACCGGGATCCCACCGCCGCCACAGGCGATGACGATGCAGCCTTGCGCCAGCAGTTGGCTAATCACATCACGCTCGATGATCTCCAGCGGCGCAGGTGAAGGCACCGTGCGGCGCCAGCCGCGGCCTGCATCTTCCATGACCGTCCAGCCCAGCGTTTGCTGGCGCGCTAACGCCGTCTCACGATCAAAGAATGCCCCTACCGGCTTGCTCGGATGCTGGAATGCCGCATCATCGGCGCTGACCAGAGTTTGCGTCACCAGCGCGACCACAGGGCGCTGAATCCCACGGCGCTGCAGTTCATTACGCAGCGCCTTCTGGAACATGTAGCCAATCGCGCCTTGGGTATCGCCTACCGCATAATCCAGCGGCACCGGTGCCACTTCTTCTGCTGCCAGCTCGGAGCGGCGCAGGATAAACCCGACCTGCGGCCCGTTGCCGTGGGTCAGCACCAGATCCCAACCGGCTTCGATCATCTCAACGACATGCCCAACGGTTTCCATCACCGCCTGGTACTGATCGGGAATACTGTTTTGCCGATCGTTCTGAATCAACGCGTTACCACCTACGGCAACCACGGCTAAAGGTTTGCTCATGCTTTTTCTCCTGCAGGCAGTGACTGAGCCAGTGCCTGGATGGCATCGACGAAACAAGGCATCGGCGCGGTAGTAATACCAGCACCAATCTGCCCGACACCCGCCTGTTTGTGGGCGATACCGGTATTGATCACCGGCAGGATCTGGCGATCGGCCACTTTACGCGCATCGATCCCCGCCGCCGTCGGCGCAAAGTTAAGCGCAGGCAGGGTGAAGGCCGGGTTAGCACCGACGGTGATCTCCTGCATACGGCGGCTGTTATTGGTGGCATCGGCCGGCGTACCGCCGACAAACTTGACGATGGCTGGGGAAGAGGCCATGGCAAAACCGCCCACGCCAGCGGTTTCGGTGATCGCGCTGTCGCCGAGATCGGCTGCCGCATCGTCCACACCATAACCAGGGAAGAACAGCCCTTCCACCGCGTTGGCCGGAGCCTGGAACCAGCGATCGCCCGTACCGGACAGACGGATACCGAAATTGACGCCGTTACGTGCCATCACGGTGACCATTGAGCTGTAGGGCACATCGGCGGCAGCGTCCATCATCGCTTTACAGGCGGCCATCGACAGGTTGAGGAAGAAGTGATCGTTGCCGGTAATAAAGGCCACCACGCTCTGCAGCGTTGCCACTGGCAGATCGCAGGCCAACAACGCCGGTACCAGGCGCTTGATCAGCAGCCCGGTCGCCGCAGAGTTACGGTTGTGAACCTCATCCCCCATGTGCAGCGCCTGTGCCATCAGCGGTTTCAGTTCCAACTCGCCAATCTGGCGCACGGCGGCTTTCAATGCCGGTGCCAGTTCTTGTTGCATCCAGCGCAGGCGCTGCAGCACTTCTTCATTGTTGGCACCAAAGCGCAGCACTTTGCCCAGGCCTTCGTTGAAGTTGCTGAACGCGCGCTGGCCGTTGGTTTTGTTTTCAATCACCCACAGCGGCATCGACGGGCTGATGATGCCAGCCATCGGCCCGACGGCCTGATGATGATGGCAAGGCTCCAGGTCCACTGCGCCTTCAACGATCAGTTGCTCGGCGGCCTGATGATCCGTAGCCCAGCCTTCAAACAGGATCGCCCCAACGATCGCCCCTTTCACCGGGCCACACATGTCTGGCCAGGCAATCGGCGGGCCGGAATGCAGGATCAGCTTGCGCTGGGCCATGGCAGGAATCGCCTCAGCCGCGCTCATCACGTCAATCAGCACCGGTTGAGCACTCAGGTAGCGTTCGAAGGCGATCTGGTTGGCCTGCTCCACTAGCGGGTGGCGAATCAACTCAGCCAGATCCAGCCCTGCTTGCACGTCGCCCAAGGCAGGGGGTTGCCAGCTCAAGGCAACCACGTCGCCATTGGCCTGTTTCAGGTTATCGGCAAAACCGGTCAGCCCGGCATTCACCACTTTCAGTGGCTGCTGGAATAATGGATTCATGATTTTTCTCCGTTTTTCTCTGCCTGAATGCGGGCAATCTGGCTGGCCCACATGGCCGCCTGGGCATTACAGCCCGCAATCAATACGCCAGCCTGGCGTAAGGCAGCTATCTGACGTGAACGTTGTTGAGGATCGGCTTCGGTGCCGCAGACATGGGCAATCAGCAACGGCCTGGACTGGCTAGAGTTTTGATTCAACAGGGCCAGCAGTTCGGTTGCTGGCTCAGCGGCCGCGCCATAACCCAGCACCAGATCAAACAGCACCACGGCGGTCTCGGCGTCATTCAACTCAGCCACAATGCGCTGGTTGCGCAGGGTGGGGTCGATCATCGGGTGCGGCCGGCCACGGGTAAAGTCATCGTCGCCCATGTCGATCAGCGTATGGCCCTGGCTGCGCCAGATATCCGCCAGCTTGGTGTTGCCCTTGACCGGCGTATTCGACGCCGCTCTGAACCCTTGCTGTTGGCATAGCAGTTGGCCTTCATAGCAGAAAGTGCCACCGGCAAACACACCGCGAATGTAGCGGCGAGCGGCTGGCAAGCTGGCGCTGGCGTTTTGCAGGATTTGCCGATCTTCCGCTGATATTGTGGTGACCGTGGCCGGTGCTGGTGTGCCGTTCGCCAGCGCCACCGCAAGCCCGGCAGCATCTGCCAGCGTAGCCGCCGCGGTGATCCCAGGACGAGTGACCTCTTCCGGCGCAGCGCCCAGGAAGTTCACTACCACCGGTTTTCCGCAGGCTTGTGCCTGCTCCAGAATACGTTCGGCAACCGGGCGTGCCGGTGGCTTGGAGATCAAAACAATCACCTGCGTTGCCGGATCGGCGGCCAGCGCCTGTAACCCGTGCAGCATGGAGATACCGCCGATCTCTTCATGCAGATCGTGGCCGCCGGTGCCAATCGCCTGAGAAATACCCGCTCCCAACTGGTCGATGCGGCAGGTCACTTCCTGTACGCCGGTGCCTGAAGCACCAACGATGCCGATTACACCGGGTTGCACCACGTTGGCGAAACCCAGCGGCAGGCCATTGATAATCGCGGTACCGCAATCTGGCCCCATCACCAAGCGATTCTTGCTCTGGGCCAGCAGTTTTATCCGCTTTTCCTGCTCCAGGCTGACGTTATCGCTGAACAGCATCACGTTCATATCCAGATGCAGGGCTTTAATCGCCTCGGCTGCCGCGTAATCACCGGGTACGGAGATCAGCGCCAGATTAATATCGGGCTGTTGCTCGGCGGCCATTTCCAGGCTCACCAATGGCGGAGCCTGTATGCCCCCATTATTGCTTTCTGCGGGCTTGCTGTTCAGGCGTTGATGCGCCAGTTCCAGCGCGGCAACGCAGGCCGCTTCTTCGCCACGTACGGCGATGATCAGGTCGTTCGGCCCAGCCTGGCAGCCGTTATCCAAACCGGCATCGCGCAGTTGGCCAAGGTTGGTGGCGGTTCCCATGACCACCGAGGCCTGTTCAATACCAGGAAGTTGGCTGATTTGCGCCGAAATCTGCATCAGCGATACGGAATCCTGATAGAGATTGGCAAAAACTTTATGCATTACACTCATAGCGGTTACCTATGCGAGATCTGCAAGCCGGTAGACAGCTGGCAGAAGGGTTCCCTGCTGAAAAGGGCTTTCAGCATGTTGAAATTAATCGGTTTATCTGGCTGGGCTCAGAGCGCTGCTTAACGTCCTCAGGCCGTGCAGCAACCCAGCCAAACAATCCACACCGGAAGAAGCACCAAACTGCATCACCTGCTGGGCCGCCGCCTGAATCTGGGGGGCCATAGCCTCAGTGCCCAACAGCAGCATCAGATCACAGATCGGCTGTGAAACGTGGCCTTCCAACGCACGTGCCAGGTAATGACGGCTGATGTCATTGGTGCGTGATAGCTGGCTGCTAATGATGCTGCGCAGCGTGGCGTCGTGTGTAGCGATGGCCGGGTGTTGCCGCCACGGCCACAGTGCCGTCAGATACCCCAAGAGGTAGTCATCACCGTCCGGCGTCAGCCCGCGCCCGAAGCCGATCAGCGCGCTGACTTCTGCCGTCAGTTGCGCGGGGGTGTCGGTCATTGCCAACGTGACCGCCCGTGCGCATGGCTCCATACCGGGTAACAGTTGCAGATCGCTTGCACTCTGGTGCTGTTGGCAATATTGGCCCAGTTGTTGGGCCAACGGGGCGTAATGACGCAGTACACTTTGAAGCTGAGGGGCAAAATCACCCGACAACCACGGCTGTGGGCACCAGCGTATGGCGCGGCTCAGCACAATGCTCCAGTGATCGCTCTGCAAGGTAGCGTTAGCAAACCGGACGGCTTGCCCTGCCTGCAGGTGATAACGCCAGTCCCAATTACCGGGAAGCGCGATACGGATCGCATCCGGCAGATTCTGGTTATCGCGGCTCAAGATTGAGAGCAGATAACCATCGGGGTGACGCAGGTTCAGCGAACGTTGAAAACCGCTGTGTACCTGGAGTTGATCCCCTTCCGCCAAGCGGTTGGCAGCCAGGTAGCCCACTGAAAGCACTGGGAAAAACATTGGCTGCCCCATGCCGATCAGCCTTGCAGACCTGCCACAATCGCGGAAGAGTCGCTAACCCAGCCAAAAATAGCGCCCTGCGCTTTGATCATCTCCAAAGCGTACTTCTGGAATTCCGGGAAGTAAGAACCCACGCAGTCCTGCGGAATAATGCACTCGTAGCCACGGTCATTGGCTTCGCGCACGGTGGTATTCACGCAAACCTCGGTGGTGACGCCGCATACGATCAGCGTTTTGATGCCGTGGTTTTGCAGGATCAGATGCAGATCGGTCTGGTAAAACGCGCCTTTACCTGGCTTATCAATTACCGGTTCACCGGCCTGCGGGTACAGTTCAGGAATAATGTCGTGGCCCGCTTCGCCGCGCACCAGAATGCGCCCCATCGGCCCATGCGTACCGATAAAGGTTTGCCCGCCGCGCGTCAGTTTGGCAGGAGGGCAATCGCTCAGATCGGCACGGTGGCCTTCGCGGGTATGGATCACCAACACCCCTTGGCGGCGAGCGGCATCCAGCACTCGTTTGCAAGGCTCAATAGCGCTGCGGACGAAAGAAACATCATTGCCCAGCGCTTCACCAAAGCCGCCCGGCTCAACAAAGTCTCTTTGCATGTCGATCATCACCAGCGCGGTACTGCCGATTTCAAACGGCAGATCAAAAGGTTCGGCGTGGAAAGTTTTCTGTGTCATGTGCCATCTCCTGGTTCGTTACGTTTCGGCCTGATGGCCGCAATCTTGGGAGTCAGATCCAAGTATAGATAGTGTGGAGAAGCACAACAGATAAACGATTTCGCGGGCAGCGACGAAAATTTTGCAGCGGGCAAAATACCCGCACAATAAGTATGAGATAAGCTGAAGGCTGGCTTTCAGTTGCAATCGGATTGATGCAGGGGCGGGGTTTTCATCGAAAAAATCGTTGATAGAATGTGAGCTGGGTCGCTGAGGCTGCCAGAACAACGGGCGCAGCAGGCTGCGCCCCGGCAATTTACGACAGGAACATCTTACGCAGGTAACGTGGCACGGCGTCATCGGCGTTAGAACCGATCACCTCCAGATCCGGTAAGGTATCCTTCAGGCGCTGATGAGCATCGCGCATGATGCAACCCTTGCCCGCCATCGACAGCATCTCCAGATCGTTCATGCCGTCGCCAAACGCAATACACTCTTTCAGCGAGTAGCCGATGATCTTGGCCACTTCTTCCAGCGCATGCCCTTTCGACACCCCGCCTGCCATCACTTCCAGACAGGTCGGCAAAGAGAAGCTGACGTTGACCCGATCGCCCCAGCGCGCGTTGATGGCATCTTCCAATGGCTGCAGCAAGGCGTGATCGTCGCAGGTGAAATACACCTTGCACACCCCGTCGGTTTCCAGCAGGCCCGGTTCAAATAGCTGATATTTAAAGATCGATTCCTGGAAGAATTTTTCCTGCTCCGGGCTCTCACGGTTCATGAACCAGTCGTCGTTGCGGTAGACGTTGGTCAGGATCTCCTGATTATCATGCATCATGGTGTAGAGATCGTGAGCGATATCTTCGTCCAGATTGTGGCTGAAGATCAGCTCACCTGCGGTGTTGTGCACCCGCGCACCGTTCGAGGTGATCATAAAAGCGCTGATGCCGAGATTATCGCGGATCTGGGAAACGTCGATATGGTGGCGGCCGGTGGCGAAAACAAAGTGTACACCGCGCTGTGTCAGCAACTGCAGCGTCTCTTTGGCATAGGGCGTCAGGGTATGGTCAGGAGACAGCAGTGTGCCATCTAAATCGGAAGCGACAACGTGATACATAGCGATATGTTCTAACCTCTAATGGTGTTTTCGGCAGCAGCAGCGCCGCCTAAGTGCTGGGCAAAGAAATGCAGGATTGCGTTCAGTGCCTCGGCGCGCATCGCGTCCCGTTCAAACAGGATCTCATGGCGTGCGCCTTTGATAACCCGCGGATTACCCCCTTCACAAGGATGCCCCGCGTCTGACATTGCCTGACAAAAAGCCCAATGAGAACGGTTGTCGACTACCCGATCCTCACCGGCCTGCAATAATAAAATCGGTGTGGTTATTTTAGCTGCCTGAGCAATGATTTGCCGCCCGGCCTGCATACTTTCCCGTACCCAGTGATAGGTTGGCCCCCCCACCTGAAGTTCAGGATAATCGGCATAATAGCGCAAACTACGGTGATAACGCTCGCGGCTGTGGGTCAAGGCATTCACGATGTACGGCAATGGCCGCCACTGCCCGGTGCCAACGGCGTAATAATCACGCAGCCTCGGGCGCTTTTCCGCCCAGTTCAGAATACGCTTGGCCATCCAACCCGGCATCGGCAGATAAATACCGAACATCGGGGCGCATAAGGCCGCCGCCGTAAAAGCCTGGGGTTCACGTGCCAGGAACTGCGCCAGTATCGCGCCGCCCATCGAGTGCGCCAAGGCCAGATGCTGCTGATAACCGTGCGGCAACACTTCCTGCTGATAAAACCGGGCAAAATCGTCAACGTAATCGGCGAAGTTTACCACATGCCCACGGTGTGAATCAGCCAGCATACGCCCGGAACGCCCCTGACCACGGTGATCGATAATCATCACGTCATAGCCGCTGTGAAACAGATCGTAAGCCACTTCCGGGTATTTTATATAGCTCTCGATGCGCCCGGGGCTCACCACTACCACCTGCCGGTGCTGCGCTGAACTGAAACGTACGAAACGGATCGGTACATCGCCCACGCCGAGGAACTCCCCCTCTTCACGCCGCCGCCAGAAATCCAGCAATGGTCCGGTGGCGAAAGCAGAAAACTGTTTTTCGCGGCTGAGCCATTGAGCGGAATTGAAAGTGGATAACGTCATTGAATGCCTTTTCACGGGGTATTTTGCGGTACCAACATACAAGGAATAGTACTATACCCAAAATAATTCGAGTTGCTTGTAGGCGGCAATTCCGAGAGTCGCCAGGAGCATAGATAACTATGTGACTGGTGCGAGCGGATGCAGCCAACACCCAAGCAACTTGAAGCATGAAGGGTATATACCCTATGGATTTCGAGTTACAGCTAGGCGGCAAGCGTCGGAATCCCTGGGAGCTTACTCGAGTAAGTGACCAGGGTGACTACGTGAAGCCAACAACGCTGCAGCTTGAAAGACGACGGGTATAGCGTATTGTGGCACACATTGACGTATTCAGGGAGCATCGCAATGACCTTAGACTGGTGGTTAACCTATCTGCTGACAACCTTTATCCTTAGCCTCTCCCCCGGTTCAGGGGCGATTAACACCATGAGCACCGGCATCAGCCACGGTTACCGTGGCGCCATGGCGTCGATCGCCGGGTTACAGGTCGGGCTCAGCCTGCATATCGTGCTGGTGGGAATTGGCCTCGGAGCAGTGCTTTCCCAATCGCTGCTGGCGTTTGAACTGCTGAAATGGTTCGGTGCTGCCTATCTGGTGTGGTTAGGCATTCAACAGTGGCGCGCCGCCGGTGCGCTGGATTTGCATACCTTGGCGGGCACCCTACCGCGCCGCCGCCTGTTTCGCCGTGCGGTGCTGGTGAATCTGACCAACCCGAAAAGTATCGTGTTCCTGGCCGCGCTGTTCCCACAGTTTATTGTGCCCAATCAGCCGCAGGCCGAGCAATACGTGATACTGGGCGTTACCACGGTGGTGGTGGATATCTTTGTGATGATTGGCTACGCCACGCTGGCAACACGCATAGCCAACTGGCTGAAGACTCCGCGCCAGATGCGGCTGCTGAACCGTATTTTTGGCTCACTGTTTATTCTGGTGGCAGGCTTGTTGGCAACGGCCAGAAAGGCCTGAGGATGCAATACTAGGCGTTATTGTCGCAGGCAGGTTGGGCACGGCCAGCGCGCAGGACCCGGAGCGTACATAAGTACGTGAGGAGTCCGAGCACTGCCGGGCTCTAACTGGCAAGTAAAATAGCCTAGCGGGTAAAAATCAGATGCAGGCCAAAACCGGTGAATAACACGCCTGCCACGCCGTCGATCCACTTGGCGAGACGCTGATAGCCACGGCGCATGGCGGGCAGCGCAAACACCACCGCCACCAGGCTGAACCAGACCAAGGTTTCACCGGTGATCAGCATGAATAGCCCCCAGCGCGCCCCGGCACCGACATCCTCACCGACAAACAGCGAAAACACGCTGCCGAAGTAAATCACCGCCTTCGGGTTGGAAAGATTGGTCAGCAAGCCACGGATGAAGCTGCGGCCGGCCTTCGGTAACACCACCGCCACATCCTCTACGGGAGCGGATTGAGCATTCTGCGCGCGGGCGGAGCGCAGCAGTTGCCAGCCCATCCAGCACAGGTACAGGCCACCGGCTACCATGATGATTTGATGCAGCCAAGCCATTTTCTGCAGGATCAGGTTCAGCCCCAGCAGCGCCACCCCGGCCCAGACCATCACGCCCAGCGAGATCCCGATGACACCCATCATCGCCTCGCGGCGCGAGCGGCTGACGGCGGTCTGCGAAACAAAAAAGAAGTCCGGCCCCGGGCTCATCAGCGCAATCAAATGCACCATCGCCACGGTCAAAAATAATATCAGCATGATTGATCGTCCTTATTCGTCGTCATCGTCAAGATGATCGCGGATCATCGCCATAAATGGCGCACCAAAACGCTCCAGTTTACGCTGGCCGACGCCGTTCACGCTCAGCAGTTCGCTGGCCTTGATCGGCATCTGTTCTGCCATCTCCAGCAGCGTGGCATCGTTGAAGACCACGTAGGGGGGGATGTTCTCTTCATCGGCGATCGATTTACGCAGCTTGCGCAACTTGGCAAACAGCTTGCGATCGTAATTGCCGCCGTAGGATTTCTGATTGGCGCTGCTGCGCACCTTCAGACTCTGAATACGCGGCACCGCCAAGGGAAGTTCCACTTCACCGCGCAGCACCGGGCGCGCGGCCTCGGTCAGTTGCAACGCTGAATACATCGCAATGTTCTGGCTGATAAAACCCAGGTGAATCAACTGGCGCAGCACGCTGGTCCAGTGTTCAGTGGTTTTATCGCGGCCAATGCCGTACACCGGCAGTTTTTCATGACCAAACTCGCGGATGCGCTGGTTATTGGCCCCACGCAATATTTCTACCACATAGCCAATACCGAAGCGCTGCCCGACACGGCCAATCGCCGACAGCGCCTTACGGGCATCCTCCAGCCCATCGTAACGCTTGGGGGGATCGAGGCAGATATCGCAGTTGCCGCAGGATTGCTGCTTGCCTTCGCCAAAGTAGTTCAGCAACACCAGGCGGCGGCAGGTTTGCGCTTCGGCAAACGCGCCCATGGCATTCAGCTTGTGGCGTTCGATATCCAGTTGCTGGCCCGCCGGTTTTTCTTCCAGACAGCGGCGCAGCCAGGCCATATCGGCCGGATCGTACAGCAGGATCGCCTCCGCCGGCAGGCCATCACGCCCGGCGCGGCCGGTTTCCTGATAGTAAGATTCGATATTGCGCGGAATATCAAAGTGCACCACAAAACGCACGTTGGGTTTGTTGATGCCCATGCCAAAGGCGACGGTGGCGACCACCACCTGCAGATCGTCGCGCTGGAACGCTTCCTGCACCTGGGCACGGCGTTCGTTTTCCAGCCCGGCATGATAGGCCGCCACGCTCAGCCCACGGCTTTGCAAGCGGGCGGTGGTGTCTTCCACCTTGGCGCGGCTGTTGCAGTAAATAATACCGCTCTTGCCGCGCTGATCCTGCACAAAACGCCACAGCTGATCGAGCGGTTTGAATTTCTCCACCAGCGTATAACGGATATTCGGGCGATCAAAGCTGCTGATCTGGATCAGCGGGTCCTGCAACGCCAGCAGGCGCACAATATCACTGCGCGTGGCTTCATCGGCCGTGGCCGTCAGCGCCAGCACCGGCATGGCCGGGAAGCGTTGCTTCAACTGGCCCAGGGCACGATATTCCGGGCGGAAATCATGGCCCCACTGGGAAATACAGTGCGCTTCGTCCACTGCCAACAGCGCCGGTGGGCATTGCTCCAGCAGATCGAAGAAGCTGTCCATCATCAAACGCTCGGGGGCGATGTACAGCAGTTTGATCTTGCCGCTGCGGCAACCGGCCATCACCTCCAGTTGCTGTTCGCGCGTTTGCGTCGAGTTGTAGCAAGCAGCAGAAACGCCATAAGCGAGAAGCTGATCGACCTGATCTTTCATCAGTGAGATCAGCGGGGAGACCACCAGCGTCAAGCCATCCATCACCAGCGCCGGGATTTGATAGCACAACGATTTACCCCCGCCGGTCGGCATCACAACCAGGCAGTCCTGCCCGCCGATGGCGGCATTGATAATCGTTTGTTGGCCCGGACGGAACTGCTGGTAGCCGAAGGTATCGCGCAATACCTGTTCTGCCAGCAACTCTCTGTTTATCACTGCTGCGGTTGACACACACTACCCCATTTTTACGCTACGACGGTGCCTGCAAGGCACCGCTATCTGAACGGCAAAATTACATAATATCGTTAAGCATGACACCAACGCCAAGCCGTGTCTGCTGGAAGTTGTAATCAATCATCGATTCGCCGTAGCCGCTGAACAACTGGGTATAGAAACGTACGTGGCTAGTGATTGGATAACTCCACCCCAGTTTTGCGCCACCGTACCCGGTGTTCCAGTTGTAGAAACCGTCGACGCTGAATACGCTTTCCCGCCAGGCATAGCCGACTTTCAGACGGTAATAGCCCATGTATTTGGTGATGTCCGGGTTGTCGTCATTGCTGTCGCTTTCTGCAAAACGGAACCAGGGTTTGACTTCCACCTGCCAGTCACCGTTTTGCGCCATTAAACGGGCATAGCCACGGTTCCAACTGCGAGAGGTCGGGTCCTCGCGCCCATTGGATTCATGGTTGATCCCCACTTCGATATCGCGCAGCGTCCAGCCAGCAAACTGGTAATCCGTTGCCCAGCCGAGGAAAATCTGCGGTTCGTAGTTAGTTTCGCGGAAGGGGGCCGATTCTTCATGGTTGGAGAGCTGCCACCATGAGCGTTGGGTATAGGAAGCGCCAAGCAACGAATTCTCACCAAGAATGCCCTTCCAGATTGGGAAGGCCAGGCTGATCTGGAATTTCACTTCATCCTTATTGGCATTTTTCGCCCAGTTGTATGATTCAATGGCTTCTTTATTGAGATCGCTGGTTTCGGTATAGATCAGATAGTTGGGCTCATAAGCATAAAAGGTAAATGGCCCGTCATAATTTTGCAGCATGCCGGAAATGATACTGCCTCGTACTGGCCCCGCTTGCTTCTTGGCTTCATCAGCCTGCACTACCGTTGGCGCTAACAGCAACGCCATAACTACCCCAGACAGAACGCGCATGATTTTGCTCACTCCAGAAAGATTAGGAAAAGACCTGAAATAAAAACAGGCCATTTTACACACAAAGAATCATTTACCGCACTAGGAATACGCCAACGGGATAAACCTGGAAAGCAACAAAAAATAAGCATAAAATCTACAAATGATTAACCTGGACTGACCAGTTAGCCCAATCACAACAGTCAAGAAGAAAGGAACTATGTCGCATACATTACTCACCCTGGAAGCCGCACGCCAGAAGATAGGCGAGATCTTTGTCTACCATATGCCGTTTAACCGTGAGCTGGGGCTGGAACTGCGCCGCTTCGACGACGACGTTGTCGAACTCACCTTTACCAACCAGCCTAAGCTGGTGGGCAATGCCGCGCAGAATATCCTGCATGGCGGCGTGATTGCCTCTGTTCTGGACGTGGCCGCCGGATTGGTTTGCGTCGGCAGCGTGCTGATGCGCCAGGATCCGCTGATCGAAGAAGAACTGGCCTCACGCCTCTCGCGCATGGGTACCATTGATTTGCGCGTCGACTATCTGCGCCCCGGCCGGGGTGAGCATTTTACGGCTACCGCCAGCGTGCTGCGCAGCGGCAATAAAGTCGCTGTCGCCCGCGTTGAACTGCATAACCATGATGGTTTGCATATCGCCAGTGCTACCGCCACGTATCTGGTGGGATAAGTTCTAAATTGTGTCCCGTAATGACGGGACACAACCTACCCTCTTCAAGTAAAATCATCGCATCTTTTTTTCCCGGTAACTGTCATGGATGCAAAACAGACGCGGCAGGGCATTCTCTTTGCCCTGGCCGCTTATTTTATTTGGGGCATCGCCCCGGCTTATTTCAAACTGATCCAGCAGGTGCCTGCCGACGAGATCCTCACCCATCGTGTGATCTGGTCGTTCTTCTTCATGCTGTTATTGGTGTCACTGGGGCATCATTGGCCGCAGGTGCGCGCCGCCTGCCGTAATCGCAAACGGCTGTTATTATTGGCAGTGACTGCACTGCTGGTGGGGGGTAATTGGCTGCTGTTTATCTGGGCGGTGAATAACCATCATATGTTGGAAGCCAGCCTGGGCTATTTTATCAACCCGCTGGTCAACGTGTTGCTGGGAATGCTGTTTCTGGGTGAGCGTTTCCGCCGCATGCAATGGGTTGCCGTCACGCTGGCGTTTACCGGGGTGCTGATCCAGCTGTGGCAATTCGGTTCCCTGCCGATCATCGCGCTGGGGTTGGCCTTCAGTTTTGCCTTCTACGGCCTGTTGCGCAAGAAAATTGCGATCGATGCGCAAACCGGCATGCTGATTGAAACCCTATGGCTGTTGCCGCTGGCGGCAATCTACCTGTTCCTGATCGCCGATAGCCCAACCAGCCACCTGAGCGCCAACCCTTGGTCTCTGAACCTGCTGCTGGCCGCCGCCGGTGTGGTCACCACGGTGCCGCTGCTGTTCTTTACCGCTGCGGCCACCCGCCTGCGCCTTTCCACGCTCGGGTTCTTCCAGTATCTGGGGCCTACGCTGATGTTCCTGCTGGCCATCACCTTCTACGATGAAACCATTGGCCAAGACAAGCTGGTGACCTTTGGCTTTATTTGGGCTGCGTTGCTGCTGTTCACGCTGGATGCGCTGTACCAGCAACGTAAACAGCGTTAACTCAGCGCAACCGGGCTTACTGCTGGTTTGTGACGCTATCTTGCTCAAGAGCAGGCGATAGGCGAGTAATAAACCGCGCCATTGCCGGGCCAGTGAGCAGGATGGTGAACAAACGCAGCGTCTGCATCGCCATCACAAATGACATGTCCACCCGACTGCCAGCGGCAATGATGGCCACGGTATCCAACCCGCCAGGGCTGGTTGCCAGATAGGCGGTCAGCAGATCGACCGGCAAGAACTGCGTCAGCAGCCAGGCCAACCCACCGCAAAACAGCATCAGCCCAAGGATAGACACCACCATTTGCGGCAGCGTGCGCAGCGCCAGCAGGAATATCGGTTGGGTGAAACGCAGGCCAACGCTCCAGCCAATCAGGGTATAAGCCAGCGCCAGCAACCATTCCGGCACCTGCAACGTCATGGTACCGGTAGCATGAAACGCCGCACCAACGATCATCGGCAGCATCAGCGAACCAGAAGGAATACGTAGGCGGGGGCCTAACCAGGCGCCAGCGGCAGCAATCGCTAGGGTGCCGAGAAAATGCAAGTCCAGCGGCGGGAACCATACCTGCATGACACTGCCGTGCCCAGCCTCATCCCCAAGACCGATGCGTGCCACCATCGCTGCGGCAGTGGCGACAAACAATACGCGCAGATACTGCATAAACGCCACCAGCCGGGCATCCGCCCCATAGTCCCCCGCCATCGCCACCATCGCCGATGCACCACCGGGGGAAGATCCCCAGGCACCGGTCGAACCGGGCAAATTACTGAAGCGCACCAAGCACCAGCCCGAAACACCGCTGGCCATCAGCGTCGCAGCCAACACCAGCAACACCAGCGGCCAGTCAGCCAGCAAAGGGGTAAGGATCGAGGGCGAAAGGCTTTGGGCGATCATGCAGCCCAGCACCGCCTGCGAGGCAATAAAGAAGGGAGCGGGAATGCGCACTGAAGCACCAAGCAGCCCCATGGCGACACCGACAATCATCGGCCCCAGCAATAATGCGGCGGGAATATGGAATATCTGCAAGCCAAAACCCAGCACCAGCGAAGCCAGTAACAGGATCAGCCATTGGACCAACGGGGGGAAACGCTCCATCAAAACGCATGCCTTACGGACAGCCAACTATGGATGCTATTCTACCCCTATTTAGCCGGCCAAGCAGGGATGAAATGGGCGATTTTAGCTATCACGGGCCCGAATCAGGCCCCTGCGTTTCGCTTACAGCCAGTTCTTACGCTTGAAGTACAGGTACGGGGCCAAGCCCGCCAGCAGCATCAGGATAATGGCGCCAGGGTAACCAAACGACCACTTCAGTTCCGGCATAAATTCAAAGTTCATGCCGTAACTCGAGGCTACCAGCGTTGGCGGGAGGAACACCACCGATACCACCGAGAAGATCTTGATGATGCGGCTCTGTTCAATGTTGATGAACCCCATCGCCGCCTGCATCAGGAAGTTCACCTTCTGGAACAGCGATTCGTTGTGTGGCAGCAGGGATTCGATATCGCGCAGCACTTCACGCGCCTGCTCCAGTTGGCCGGTTGGCAAACGCGCCTTACGCACCAGGAAATTCAGCGCCCGCTGGGTATCCATCAGACACAGCCGCACCTTCCAGCCAACGTCCTCCAGTTCTGCTAACGTTGACAACGCCTCGTCATACTCCTCGCCTGGATGGCCTTCCATGATCACGCGGCTGAGTTTTTCCAGATCGCTGTAGACGTTTTCGATCTCATCAGCCAGTTGTTCAATCTTGGTTTCAAACAGATCCAGCAACAGCTCGTAAGCGTTACCCTCCATCATTCTCTGATTACGGGCTCGCATACGGTAAAGCCGGAATGCGGGCAACTCACGCTCACGCAGGGTATACAGACGACCGTCGCGGATAGTAAAGGCCACCGTGGAGTTGCCCGCGTGATCTTCCGCATCTTCAAAATAGAAAAAGGAGTGAATATGCAGGCCGTCTTCATCTTCAAAGAAACGGGCGGAGGCTTCGATGTCATCCAATTCAGGGCGTGTCGCCAGGCTCTGGCCCAGCTCGGTTTGCACGCGCTCACGCTCGCCTTCCTCCGGCTCAACCAGGTCAACCCACAACGACATGGTCAGATCGTCTGAGTCATCCAACTCCAGACGGGATAAGCGGCTGTTGTCTAATTTAAAAGCGCTTAGCATGTGCCAAAACTCCCCTATAGTGACGGGTAGAGACAACGCGTTGAAGCACAGAGATCGAGAAAGGTGGGAAAATGTATCACCAGTTCGTTCCAGACCATGAAGAGATCCGACTCAGAGCGACACAAAGAAGGTCACCGACAACCACGAAGGGTATCAGCGCGATGGGATAGCCTTAGAAGTTGTACCTGTTGTTGTCCAGGTCATTGAGCCAGTATCTACTGGGTGTGTCCAAGGCATATGTCCTCATTGATAGTAGTGCGCGCATGTTACGCCGAGAGGAAAAAGCCTGTCAACACGTTAGACAGTATAATTGCGCAACAATTCATCAGGCTGGCTGAGCTTCTGTAACAACTCGCTAACCGCGGCCAAACGCTGCAGAAAAACACGCGCCGATCTCTGACCGCTACCCGGAAAATTGCTAAGATTAGGGCACAAAACCCTTGCGGAATAACCTTATGAAACAGATTACCGCCCACGACCTGACGACCATGAGCGAACAGGCCGCTAAAGTTCAACGCCTGCGCGCGCACCGCAATTTGCATGAAGAGTTAAGCGATCCGGTGCAACGCTTGGCGATCGCCATGGAGCCGGGGACCTATATCCGCCCACACCGCCACCCGCAAACCTGGGAGTTACTCACCGCGTTGCGCGGCCGTTTTGTAGTGTTGCAGTTCAACGATGATGGCGTCGTGACCCAACGCACCCTGCTGGGCGAAGAAACCAAAGTGCTGGAGATGCCCGCATCGACCTGGCATGCCGTGCTGTCGGTTGACCCAGGTGGCGTAGTGTTCGAAGTGAAACAAGGCCCTTATCGCGCGCTGGCAGAAGAAGACTGTATGGCTTGGGCACCGCAGGAGGGAGGTGAAGGTATTGCCGCCGTTATGCGTTGGTATGCCACCGCGAAAGTGGGCGATCGCTACCCTCATTGAAGTTAATTCTGGGGCACTGTAAAGGGTGCCCCGATCCCCCTCAGTTAAGCCGTTTCCAGCTTGGCGTAAGCCGCCACCAGCCACTTGATCCCTTCCCCCTGAAACGCAATCTGCAACCGGCTGTGTTCGCCGCTGCCTTCCAGGTTGACGATCGTACCTTCACCAAACTTCGGATGGCGCACGCGCTGACCCAGTTTGTAGCCGGTATCGTTCTCGCCGATCGGCGTTCCCATGCGGCGATGATTCACCGGGCGCGAAACGCTGGCGCGCAGGCGCACTTCCTCCACACACTCCTCTGGGATTTCACCAATAAAGCGCGATGGGCGGTGATACACCTCTTTACCGTACAGGCGGCGGGTTTCCGCGTAGGTCAGCGTCAGTTTCTGCATAGCACGGGTCACACCGACATAAGCCAAGCGACGCTCTTCTTCCAGCCGACCGCCTTCATCCAGCGACATCTGGCTCGGGAACATACCCTCTTCCATACCGACGATAAACACTTGGCGGAACTCCAACCCTTTGGCCGAGTGCAGGGTCATCAGCTGCACCGCGTCCTGGTAGGCATCCGCCTGGCCTTCGCCCGCCTCCAGCGCGGCATGGGAGAGAAACGCCTGCAATGGCATCAGGTCCTGATCTTCATCCTGATAGCTGTATTGGCGGGTGGCCGTGACCAGTTCTTCCAAGTTTTCGATGCGCGCCTGACCCTTCTCGCCTTTTTCCTGCTCATACATGATGAACAAGCCGGAATCACGGATCACCCGGTCAGTTTGCACATGCAGCGGCATATCCGCAGTTTCGTGCGCCAGTGAATCCACCAGTTCGAGAAAACGCTGCAGCGAAGAGGCTGCGCGGCCCGCCAGCACCTTATCCTGCAACAAGGCGCGCGTTGCCTGCCACAGCGTCAGTTGCCGATCGCGCGCCGTTTGCCGCACTACGTCAAGCGTACGATCGCCAATGCCGCGCGTTGGGGTATTCACCACACGTTCAAAAGCGGCATCGTCATTACGGTTGGCAATCAAGCGCAGGTAGGCCAGCGCGTCTTTGATTTCCTGGCGTTCGAAGAAGCGCATACCGCCATAGATACGGTATGGCATCGCGGTTTGCAGCAACGCCTCTTCCAGTACGCGCGACTGGGCGTTACTGCGGTAGAGGATCGCACAATCGTTCAGCGCCCCGCCGTTGTCTTGCCAGGACTTGATGCGGTTGACCACAAAGCGCGCTTCGTCCAGCTCGTTGAAAGCGCAATAGATCGAGATCGGCTCACCTTCGGCCCCTTCGGTCCACAGGTTTTTGCCCAGGCGCCCGTCGTTGTTGGCAATCAAGGTATTAGCCGCTTTCAGGATATTGCTGGTGGAGCGATAGTTCTGCTCCAGGCGCACCGTTGCTGCACCGGGGAAGTCTTGCAGAAAACGCTGGATGTTCTCCACCTGGGCACCGCGCCAGCCATAAATTGACTGATCGTCATCGCCCACGATCATCACCTTGGCCTGATCCCCCGCCAGCAGGCGGATCCAGGCATATTGAATCCGGTTGGTATCCTGGAATTCGTCCACCAGAATGTTAGTGAAGCGCTCACGGTAATGATTGAGGATATGCGGCTTGTTCAGCCACAGCTCATGGGCACGCAGCAACAGTTCGGCAAAATCCACCAGCCCCGCCCGATCGCAGGCTTCCTGGTAGGCCTGGTAGATGCGCAGCCAGGTGGCCTCGACCGGGTTGCCGTAGCTTTCGATATGCTGTGGGCGTAAACCATCGTCTTTTTTGCCGTTGATGTACCACATCGCCTGACGCGGTGCCCATTGCTTCTCGTCGATGTTCAGCGCGCGCACGATGCGTTTGATCAGCCGCAGTTGGTCTTCGCTGTCGAGGATCTGGAAATCCTGCGGCAGGTTGGCATCCATATGGTGGGCACGCAGCAGGCGGTGCGCCAGCCCGTGGAAGGTGCCGATCCACATGCCGCCCTGGCTGGTACCAATCAAATGCTCAATACGGTTACGCATCTCCGCCGCCGCCTTGTTGGTGAAGGTCACTGCCATAATTGAGTAGGGTGAACAGTTCTCCACCGCCAGCAGCCAGGCGATGCGATGCACCAGCACACGGGTTTTTCCGCTGCCTGCGCCCGCCAGCACCAACAGGTTGCTGCGTGGCGCAGCCACGGCTTCACGTTGTTTATCATTCATGCTGTCGAGCAGATCGGAAACGTCCATAGGCACCATTTAATAGGTAAAGGGAAAGTGTGCGCTCCGCGTGCTTTCCACTGGGGATTTATACAGATTCAAACCGGGATTATACCCGAAATAATTGAAGTTGCAGCAAGGCGGCAAGTGCGTGAATCCTCAGGAGCTTACTCAAGTAAGTGACTGAGGTGAGCACACGTAGCCAACACAGCTGCGGCTTCAAGTATGAAGGGGAGATAACAATGCTGTCAGCGATGCCAACTGAGTGATCTCAATATGTGGCAGCAAACGGCTATCTTCGGCCTGCATCAGGCTGCGCTGGCGATCGTTGATCCAGCAGGCTTGCAGGCCCGAACGCAGCGCGCCAGCCACGTCGGTGGTCAGATCGTCGCCAACGTGCAGGATCTGCCCTGGCGCGACGCCCAGCCTGACGGCTGCCAAGCGGTACATATCCTGATAGGGCTTGGCACGGCCATCCGGCCCTGAGCGCAACACAAACTGAAAATACCCACCCAGCCCGCATAGCGCCGGATCGGCATTGCCGTTAGTGATCGCCACCAACGGATAACGCTGCGCCAGCGCCTGCAACGTCATATGGGTCGCTTCCGGTATATCGATCCGGCTACGCCACAGGGCAAAATTCTGCATGGCTGCGTCTGCACCCAGCGCGGCTTCTGCATCGCGCAACCCTTGGCGGCTTAGCGCCAAGTGGACCGCTCGCCAGCGCCATTGAGTGACATCGTGGTAAATCTCTGGATCCTGCTCGCGCAGTTCCTGGCGCAAACGGTGAAAATCTGCCGACTGAAACTGGCTCAAGCCCGGATGGTAGCTCTGCAAAAAGGCCACCGACTGCTGCTCGGTTTGAGTAATTACCGGGCGATTGTCGTATAGCGTATCGTCAAGATCGAAGGTCAGCGCCGCCAGCGGGCGCAGCGGACGGTAAAAGTGCATCAGGATTTCCCCCGTTTGGCACGTGGATGCGCGGCATCATACACTTTCGCCAGATGTTGAAAGTCGAGGTGGGTATAAATTTGCGTGGTGGTCAGGTTGGCGTGGCCCAATAATTCCTGCACCGCGCGCAGATCGCCGCTCGACTCCAGCATATGGGTGGCAAAAGAGTGGCGCAGCTTATGCGGGTGAATATGGCTGTTAATACCCTGCTTAACGCCCCACTCGGCAAAACGCTTCTGCACGTTGCGGGCCGAAATGCGTTTACCTTGGTTGGAGAGGAACATCGCATCGTCGGCCGGTGCAAACAGATCGCGCAGTGCTAACCAGTATTGCAACCAAACGATCGCCATACGGCCAAGCGGCAGTTTGCGCTCTTTGCTGCCTTTGCCCATCACCCAGAGTTCACCGGCTGCCAGATCGACATAACGGCAATCCAGCCCCACCAGTTCAGCAAGACGCAGCCCGGCACCGTACATCACCTCCAGCATGGCGCGATCGCGCACCGCCAGCGGATCGTTGAGATCAATGTTCAGCAGTTGATTCATTTCATCAACGTCGATGTTTTTCGGCAGATGGCGGCCACTGCGTGGCGTGCGGATCCCTTTCGCCGGGTTGGCGCTCAGCACGCCCTGGCTGACCAGCCAATCCAGAAAGCTGCGCAGCGCCGAAAGATGCAACGCCAGGCTAGAAGATTGTAGCCCGGCGCGTTTGCTGCGTGCCGCCAGTTGGCGCACTTTTGCCGCATCCAGCATCGGCCATGCACTGACGCCAAGATCGGCCGCCAACGCCATGAGCGCCTGCAGTTGGCGCGCATAGCTGATTTGAGTGAGTGGGCTAAGCTGGCGCTCGACCTTCAGATAACGCAGGAAAGCGTCCACCGGCGGTTGCAGGCTGGCCGCTGAAAGGCTCATACGCGTTCGATCCAGCGTTCCAGCAGTTTCGGCAGCATAAGCGCCAGTTGGCCAAGCATCACCGTGCCCATGCCCTGCTGATAATGTTGCGTGTCACGGCTGCTGAAAATCACCATGCCCAGTTCGCCATGTTCCCCAAGCAATGATAGAGCCACCGAACCGACCTGCTTCGCCTGCGGTAACAGCAGCAACAGTTCGGGGCCATTAAGGTTGCCGAGATAATGCAACTGACTACCCAGACGCTGAATGCGCAAGGGTTCAAACGCCGAGCGCGCCAGGCCAAGATGGGTAAAATCCGATGGTGCACCGATGTTCCAGCGATCGCTAAACAGACGGATATTGGCCCCTGCCAGGCCCAAGCCACGCGCCCAGCGCTGCAAACGGTTCAGCATCTCCTGCAGGCTGCTGGCAGTGGCCAGATCGGCCTGCAGATGCAGCAGACGGGCAAACAGCGTTTCGTTGGCGCTGGCCTGCTCCATCAGCAAAGTGATCTCTTCTTCCAACTGGGTGATGTGGTTGCGCTGCCGCGCCAAATGCCACTCCACCAACGACACCGTGCCACGTACCGGGTGCGGCACGCGCATCTGTTCAACCTGGCGCGCATTGCGGATAAAGAAATCAGGATTCTGTAGCAGATACTGCATGATGACATCGTCCTCAAGCTCAATACCCGTCACTGCCTGGTCCTCTACACTCTTCATAGATGAATAAATCCGTCATAGACATGGGTCGCAGGACCGGTCATAAACAAAGGATTGCCCGGCCCTTTCCAGCGGATATGCAAGCTGCCGCCCGGCAGTTCCACATGGACTTCTTCTGACAGCAACTCTTGTTGGATACCGATCGCCACCGCCGCGCAGGCGCCGCTGCCGCAGGCCTGTGTATCGCCCGCTCCGCGCTCATAAACTCGCAGCTTGATGTGTTCACGACTGACCACCTGCATAAAACCGATGTTGGCGCGCTCGGGGAAACGCTCGTGCCCTTCCAGCACCGGGCCGAGGAATTCGACCTTGGCGGTTTTAACATCATCCACCTGTAAAACACAGTGTGGGTTACCCATTGAGACAACGCCACACAGTACAGTATGCTCCGCTGCGCGCATGATGTAGGTTTTTTCTGCCTTGGTGGCGCGAAACGGCACCACCTGTGGATCGAAGTTCGGCTCGCCCATGTTGACGCAGACCTGATCGTCATCGGTCACACTCAATACCATACGCCCGGTTTGCGTGCTGACGCGGATATCCCGCTTGTTGGTCAGCCCTTTCAGCCGTACAAAGCGGGCAAAGCAGCGGGCACCGTTACCACACTGCGCCACTTCGCTGCCGTCAGCATTGAAAATGCGATAATGGAAATCGAGTTCTGGATCGTAAGGCGGTTCTACGATCAGCATTTGGTCAAAGCCAACGCCCAAATGCCGATCGGCCAAGCGGCGGATCAGCTCAGGTGAAAAGTAGACATTCTGTGTTACGGCATCGACCACCATAAAGTCGTTGCCCAGACCGTGCATTTTGGAGAACTGCATATCATACTCCGCTATCTGGACGCGCTATCCGTCGGACATCCACGCTGACCCAGCCACCACAAGTGGATGGTGACAGGTTGCTCATCGACGGTTATTGCTGAGTGCCAGCGGGTTGTTGTTGATTTTTGCCTACATTATCAGCATTTGTCGTCGGCTGCGCCGCCGGTTTGTCCTGCGGTGGGAAATAAAGCGGGCCTTTCAAGCCACAGCCAGCAAGCCCAGCCAGCAGAACGGCCATCAGCGCATAGCGTAATTGTTTTTTCATTTGCATTAATGCCTGTAATTCATGCGTCCAAGCTCACTATAATCGCAGGTGGATCATGAAAAGCAATAGGAATCGAATATGAACGACAGCGAGTTTCACCAGTTGGCCGACCAACTGATGCTTGATATTGAACAGACACTGGATGATTTTGACGGCGATGCAGACATCGATTACGAAACCAACGGCGGTGTTATGACGCTGAGCTTCGAAAACGGCAGCAAAATTGTCATAAACCGCCAGGAACCGCTGCACCAGGTGTGGTTGGCCACCAAGACCGGGGGTTATCACTTTAACTACCGTGACGGCGCCTGGTGCTGCGATCGCAGCGATCGTGAGTTCTATGCATTGCTCAGCGAAGCCGCCAGCGCGCAGGCGGGTGAAACGGTCCGTTTTGCTTGAGTGCTGTTACCAAGGGGCGCAAATTATCGCGCCCAGGTCAGTGCAGTTGGAAGTGTTGTTTCAGGGGCTGAACGGGATTACCGTCAGAAATAGCGACGCACAGATTAGACAGCGTATTGCTGCGGAATGGGATCACCTGAGTGCGGCCATCAAGCTGCACAATCTGGTAAAACTGCGGCAGGTTGAAGTTGATAAAGCTGGAACCGTAGGTAAAACGATCGTGTGATGACGAGTAGAAGCGGCTGACGTCTCGCACTAACTCCTCTTTGCTGCCTTCACAGTGGTGATACACCTCAATGCGGTTCGATTCATCCAGAATGTAGATATTGAAGCCTTTCTGATCCTTGGTGTCTTCAAAGAAGAACTGGATAATCCCTTCGCTGGCAAAGCCATCCACCACTGCCGGCAGATGCACCTGGTCGGCTTCTACCTTGATCGACAGGCCATGCAGCTTGTTGTGAGAGATGGCACCGTAAAACTCCACCGCGTTCTCCAGCTTTTGCACCGACACGCTCAGGCGCTCAAAGAACAATCCCCAGGTTTGCCCGGCTACGCGCACCGCTTTAAAACGGCCCGGTTCGAGACGGGTACTGGAAAGACGCAGCTCAATGCATTCGGAAACCAACTGCTGAATGCGGGTACGGATCAGGCCGCGCAGATGCTGACTGTAACAGAACACCTCTACCGACTCCGGTGGCGCTGCATCCTGGTGCATTTTGCCCAGAATGGTTTTCAATGCCTCGAGCACCGATTGTTCACCGCTGAAATGCAAGGTACGCACTTCGTTCCACGAGTTGCGGTACAGCAGATCGATACTGCCTACCAGACATTGCTGTTGCTGGCCGAAACTGAACACGTCCAGTTTGCGGAAATCAAAATGCACTACCTGATTGCGGAAGGCGGCTGTCGGATCGTTTTCCAGGTTGACGATAATCGCCAGGTGGCGGATTTCACAAGGGCTGTACAGCGCCTTAGGCGTCGGGGCAGGTAAACGCAGCGGGAAATGATGCGACACGTCAGCAACCAACTCCTGCAACTTGGCAGAGTCGCAGATATCCGCACTTTTGATATGCAAACGGGTCTGCGGCGTCAGCAGGCCATTGAAATAGGCCCAGGCCACCAGCTTGTTCAGGTAACGGTTATATTCCAGCGGCTGATGGCTGACGATAGTGCTCATAGCCGGAGCCTGGTTATACAGATACCAGCCGGTGCGGTTGGCGCGGCCGGCCGGCACATGAATAAAGGTTAAATCATTTTCCGACAGATCCGGCGAAATCTGCGGGTTCACCAACGTCACTTTACCCGGCAACGCTTCAAATGCGGCGTACAGTTTGCGGGTCAACACGCCGATATCCTGTGGGCTGGCGCTGACGCTGAGGTTGTTGCGGCGCGCAAAGCGGATCAGATTACGGTAGCTCTGCATCATCGCGTCCAACAGTTCGTTGTGAGCTTCGCGGACGCGTTCGATCTTCCAGTTGGCGCGATTATCCAGAATAGCCAGGCGCTCTTCGCTCCAGCCCCAGTCACTGACCAGTTGACCAAGAATTTCACGCCGCCAGCCGACGCAGGCTTTGGACAGCGACAGCTTTTCGCAGACTTTCAGGTAAAAACAGCGGCGGACCAGATCGAGGCGGGTGGTATCGTTAATTTGCGTCAGGTAATGAGTCACGCGCTCCAGCATCATACAGTAGGCATCAAGACCAAAACAGACGATCTCCCCTGCGTGCAGACGCTGTTTGATGTCCATCGCCAGCAGCTGCGTATTAGGGTATTCCCACGAATACGCCTCAAGCAGCAGCGTTTTCAGCACCGCTTTGTACGGCGAATCGATACTCTTATACAACTGCCACAGGCTGGCACCGAAATATTCTTCCGCTGACAGCGTGCTCAGCCCGCCGAGATCCAGCCATTCATTCGGCGTTAATACCCCCTGTGCGTACAGCGACAGGACATATTCATCATAATGCGCTTCTTCTTCGCCCGGCACCATGTTCCACAGGATACGTTTCCCTGCCAGACGCACCGCCGAGCGGTAGAACTCATCCAGCAACAGAATGTGTTGGGTAGAACCGCAGTCCTCACCGCCCAGGCTGCCGCTTTCATTATGACGGAAACGGTTTTCATCAATCAGGAAGAAGCTGACTTCTGCCCCCATTGAGGCCGCCCATTTCTCCAGCAGGTTGCATTTCTGCTGCAGACGATTGCGCTCTTCGTTATCAAGCCAGGATTGGTGACATACCCAGATATCCAGGTCTGAGGTGCAGCTCTGGCCGATCGATGAGGTGCTGCCCATGCTGTACACGCCAGTGATTGGCAGTTCACCACAGGCCATTTGCTCAAAGGGGCTGCCCCACTTTTCTTCTAAATCAGTAAGATAATCTTTCTGGATTTCATCGGGCGTGTAGAGACAGACACCGTGGGGAACGTTACCAGTAAGATAGCCCGGCATCAGCGGATGGTGATAGTGCAGTAAAGTAGGCAGCAGACTATACACCCGCTGAAACGCGGGCTTCATCGCTGCCAGAGCGCGATCAACGCGTAATTGGTTAATCGCATCCAGTCTCTGTTTAAGTGTCTCGATGTAGAGGTACAAGACGTCTCGCCTGATTATCCTGGTACTTGAAAAAAACCCGTATTCCGTCAGCGTCTTTAGTTTAGAAGAATATTTGACGACTTATTGCTGGAAACGTGATCAATCTAACACCTTGCTGATTGACCGTAAAGGAGGTAAAGCGACACACTTATTCTCACGTCTCTATAAACGATTTTCCCGGCCACGCCGCTTCCTCACCTCCCCATTGATTCCGTTGTCCTTTCTCCTCCTGTGGCTTCTTGCACTGACAGTTTTCGTACTCAGTGGTAGGATGGACGGCGAATTATAAAAACGGTAACCCGCATGTTAGACAAAACGATTCGAATTGCCACCCGGCAAAGCCCACTGGCACTGTGGCAAGCGCATTATGTACAACAATGCCTGATGGCAAACCATCCAGGCCTGCAGGTAGAACTGGTGCCAATGGTGACCCGCGGCGACGTTATTCTGGACACACCGCTGGCTAAAGTCGGTGGTAAAGGCCTGTTCGTGAAAGAACTTGAGCTGGCTTTGCTGGAAGGCCGGGCGGATATCGCCGTGCATTCCATGAAAGATGTGCCGGTCGCTTTTCCTGAAGGCCTGGGGTTGGTCACCATTTGTGAACGCGACGATCCGCGTGATGCCTTTGTCTCCAACCGTTTCGCCTCCCTCAGCCAGCTGCCGCTCGGTAGCGTGGTGGGCACCTCCAGCCTGCGCCGCCAGTGCCAGTTGCGTGAACGCCGCCCGGATCTGATCGTGCGCGATCTGCGTGGCAACGTAGGCACTCGCTTGGCCAAGCTGGATAACGGCGATTACGACGCCATTATTCTGGCCGTCGCCGGGTTGAAGCGCCTGGGGCTGGAACAGCGCATCCGTTGCCCGCTAAGCGCAGAAGAATCGCTGCCCGCCGTCGGCCAAGGTGCGGTAGGTATTGAATGCCGCCTTGATGACGAAGTGACCCGCGCCCTGCTCGCCCCGCTCAACCACCGCGCGACAGAAATCCGCGTTAGCGCTGAGCGAGCAATGAATACCCGGCTGGAAGGCGGTTGCCAGGTGCCCATCGGCAGCTACGCCGAACTGGAAGGCGAGCAACTGTGGCTGCGTGCGCTGGTCGGTGCACCAGACGGCAGCCAGATCGTGCGTGGAGAACGTCGTGGCCCTGCCGCTATGGCGGAGCAGATGGGCGTTGAACTGGCAGAAGAACTGCTGGCCGCAGGCGCTCGCGAGATCTTGCATGACGTTTATCAGGGAAATCCTCCGGCATGACCATTCTGGTAACCCGCCCTTCTCCGGCAGGAGAAGAACTGGTGGGCCGCCTGCGCGCCCTCGGCCGGGTTGCCTACCACGCGCCGCTGATTGATTTTGCTCCTGGTGCAGACCTGATTAAACTGCCCCAAGCGTTGTCACAGCTAAATGAGGGCGATCTGGTGTTCGTACTGTCGCAGCACGCGGTCAGCTATGCCAACTCCGTGATCAACCGTGCCGGGCTTCAATGGCCAACCCGCTTGTCTTATTATGCGATCGGTCGTACTACCGCGCTGGCAATGCATCGTATCAGCAGCCTGCCGGTAGAGTATCCGCGCGAGCGTGAAATCAGCGAAACGCTGCTGCTGCTGCCTGCATTGCAGAAACTGGCGGGCAAACAGGCGTTGATCATGCGCGGTAACGGCGGGCGCGAGTTGTTGGGAGAAACCCTGAGCGCGCGCGGTGCCGCTGTCCGCTATTATGAATGCTACCAGCGCAGCCCGGTTCACTATGATGGCACCGAACAAAGTGCCCACTGGCAGCGGGCCGGTGTCGATACGCTGGTCGTGACCAGCGGTGAAATGTTACAACAGCTCTATAATTTAGTTCCTGATTACTATCGTTCTTCATGGCTGTTATGTTGCCGTTTGATCGTAGTCAGTGAACGCTTGGCTACCCTCGCCCAAGAATTGGGCTGGAGCACGATTCGGGTAGCTGATAACGCCGATAATGACGCGCTGATGCGCGCGCTACAATAACCTGACTATGGGATGTGCCACTATGACGGAACAAAACACTCCATCCGCCCCGGTTGAGGAGCCAACCCCTGCGGTCAAGAGCCCCCAACAGCCAGACGCTGACCACCGTAAAGGTAAAAATACCGGCCCGGTACTGGGTGCGATCGCCATCGTACTGGTCATCGCACTGGGAGTGGGTGGCTATTACCACACGCACAAGCAGGCACAAGCACTCATTGCCGCCAATCAGGCCCTGGTGCAACAGCTCAGCGAGCTGCGACAAAGCCAGCTACAAGGGAAAAATGCGCTGGAAGCATTATTGCAACAGCAGGCTAAAACGCTGGATGCTACCGATCACGAGCAAACCACTCTGGCCCGTCAACTGACTGAATTGCAGGAGAAAGTTTCTACCATTTCCGGCAGCGATGCCAAAACCTGGCTGCTGGCTCAGGCCGACTTCCTGGTGAAAATGGCTGGCCGTAAGCTGTGGAACGATCAGGATGTCACTACCGCGGCTACCCTGCTCAAAAGCGCCGATGCCAGCCTGGCAGAGATGAACGATCCCAGCTTAATCGATATTCGCCGCGCCATCACCGAAGACATCGGTTCGCTCTCTGCCGTGGCACAGGTGGATTTTGACGGTATTATCCTGAAGGTGAATCAGCTTTCCAATCAGGTAGATAACTTGCGCCTGGCGGATAACAACAAAGATGAAACGCCGATGGATCAAGACAGCAGCGAGCTTTCCAGCTCACTGAGCGAATGGCGCCAGAATCTGACCAAAAGCTGGCACAATTTTATGGCTGACTTCATCACTATCCGCCGCCGTGATAGCCATGCGGAGCCGCTGCTGGCACCGAATCAGGATATCTACCTGCGTGAGAATATCCGTTCGCGCTTGCTGGTGGCGGCACAGGCGATCCCTCGTCATCAGAACGAAGTGTACAAACAGTCGCTGGAAACCGTATCCACATGGGTACGCGCCTACTTCGATACTACCGATCCTGCCACCAAAGCCTTCCTGGATGAGTTGGACAATTTGATCCAACAACCGATTTCCATGGATGTGCCGCAACAGTTGAAGAGCCAGCCCCTGTTGGAAAAACTGATGCAGAGCCGGGTACGCAATTTGTTAACCCAGACACCTGCCACTCACCAGGAGGGATAAACCATGTTACGCGTGTTATTCCTGTTCCTGGTGCTGATCGCCAGCGTCGTGGTGGGCCCCATGCTGGCCGGCCATCAGGGCTATGTGCTGATTCAAACCGACAGCTACAACGTTGAAACCAGCGTTACCGGCTTAGTGATCATGATGATCCTGCTGTTCCTGGTGCTGTTTGTGATCGAATGGATCCTGCGCCGTGTCTTCCGTACCGGTGCCCGCACCCGTGGCTGGCTCCTTGGCCGCAAACGCAACCGGGCACGCAAGCAGACTAAAGCCGCGCTGATCAAACTGGCTGAGGGTGATTACAAGCAGGTTGAAAAGCTGCTGACACGTAATGCCGATCATGCGGAGCAGCCGGTGGTGAACTATCTGCTGGCGGCAGAAGCGGCGCAGCAGCGCGGTGACGACTTCAGAACCAACCAGTATCTGGAGCGTGCGGCCGAAGTGGCTGATACCGATCAGTTGCCGGTTGACATTACCCGCGTGCGTATCCGGTTGGCACAGGGTGAAGCCCATGCGGCACGTCACGGCGTCGATCGCCTGCTGAACCAGGCTCCTCGTCACCCGGAAGTGCTACGGTTGGCTGAGCAGGCTTATCTACAGACCGGTGCTTACACATCATTGCTGGAAATTCTGCCTTCGATGAGCAAAATCAACCTGCATACTGAGGAAGAACTTCAGGCACTGCAGCAGCAAGCCTATATCGGCCTGATGAATCAGGCGATGGCAGACGAAGGGAGTGATGGCCTGAAACTCTGGTGGAAAGATCAGAGCCGCAAAACCCGCCATGAAGTGCCGTTGCAGGTGGCCATGGTAGAACATCTGATCGAATGTGATGACCATGAACTGGCACAGGATATCGTGCTCAACAGCCTGAAACGCCAATACGATGAACGCCTGATCTTACTGATCCCGCGCCTCAAATCGGGTAACCCGGAACAGTTGGAAAAAGCATTGCGCCAGCAGATCAAACAGCACGGGGCAACGCCATTACTGAACAGTACGCTAGGGCAGTTGCTGATGAAACATGGTGAATGGCAACAGGCCAGTGATGCTTTCCAAGAAGCGCTGAAGCAACGCCCTGATGCCTATGATTACGCCTGGCTGGCCGATGCGTTGGAGAAGCTACACCGCTCTGATGAGGCAGCACAGATGCGCCACGAAGGGCTGATGCTCACGCTGAAGCAAAACGGCGAGTAAGCTACGCTTTCTCTTTCACAACATGAAAACGCGGCCACGGTATGTAGTCGCGTTTTTTTTCGACTGAACGTTACCCCTTGCTATGTATCCATTAATTCAGAGGGTATAGGCAAAAAAAACACTTGCCATATAGGCAAGTGTATAAGAAGCAATCAGGTCTAGAACAACAGGGGTGGTGCCTCACTCAACGTTATGCCCGGAGTGTGATGAAGCCATTGCTTTCATCGTTCTCGTGGACAATAGGCACCCTAAAATTGGCTCTGCATCATTCCTGGGTTTATGAGGCCGGAGGCGAACATAAGAGATGGAATGAGCATCTACGTATTAGGTATTGCACTTCGCGTGCCAATTTACGGCATTCATGCCATAAAGATTAGAAAAATAATTATCATATTGAATTTAAAGGATTTAAATCTCACTCCTCTTCAGCTCATTCTTCACTGCTCCGTTAGGTGTTTTTTAGTCCTAACGTCAACCTGTCGCTTTAACACGACACCATAAGCAGAAATGATTTTTATCAATTAAAATCAAATAGTTAAATGTCTCAAGCTGACGACAGAGACAAGTACCGCTGTCGTTGGAAAACAACATCCCAAAAAGCAGTGCTGAAATCGAGGGGGAGCAGAAAGTGAGATGGCAACAGGTACGGGAAAGTTTAAAAACAGAAAGCGAAAAGCCCGTTCATTGCTGAACGGGCTTTTCTGAAAGTGGTCGGCGAGAGAGGATTCGAACCTCCGACCCACTGGTCCCAAACCAGTTGCGCTACCAAGCTGCGCTACTCGCCGATTTCTTGTTGTTGATACTACTGAATCTTTAAGCTTATGTCTATGTAAATATTAATATTTATCAAACATTTTGTGTGGTGCGAAGAGAGGGACTTGAACCCTCACGTCCGTAAGAACACTAACACCTGAAGCTAGCGCGTCTACCAATTCCGCCACCTTCGCACAGTCACAAAACAGCTTTTAGTTCTTTACTTTACGCTGAGGTAAAGTGGGGTGGCTAATGGGACTCGAACCCACGACAACTGGAATCACAATCCAGGGCTCTACCAACTGAGCTATAGCCACCATTACTACTTTATTCACGCGGTAATCATACCACCGCAGCTCCTGCGCACAAAATTAATGGCGCGCCCGACAGGATTCGAACCTGAGACCTCTGCCTCCGGAGGGCAGCGCTCTATCCAGCTGAGCTACGGGCGCGTAGCGCCGTTGCGGGTGGGGATACTACGGTTTTAAACCCATCCTGTCTAGTGCTTTTTCGCAGAAATGTTGTGTTTGCTTACGCTTTGCTCACTCCTGCACAGGAAAGGGTTCTCTGTTGCCCCTTTTCAACGGTTATCGCTGACTTTTCAGCCGTTTTTCAGGTTGATGCCGTGTTTTGCCAATGGGTAAACACACGGCAGATTACATCTTGCCGGTATAGTAATAACCGACGAATTTAAGCAACTTGAGCTGACGGCCAATGCGGCTTGGCTGGCTGAGCAAGCGATAAAGCCACTCCAGGCCAAGATTTTGCCAAACCTTAGGTGCACGCTTTACATGGCCAGTAAATACGTCGTAGGTGCCGCCTACGCCCATATACAGCGCTTGTGGATGCACTTTGCGGCAATCCCGCATCAGGATCTCCTGCTTCGGCGAGCCCATAGCTACCGTCACAATCGCCGCGCCACTGGCATGAATACGCTCGAACAGCGCTTCACGCTGCTCAGGCGTGAAGTAACCATCTTGGGAGCCAACCAGGTTAACATTCCACTGGCTGCGCAGCTTCTGCTCAGTTTCTGCCAACACCTCAGGCTTGCCGCCGATCAGGAACACCGGCGTACCCTCCTGCCCGGCTCGTTGCATCAGGGCTTCCCACAGATCGGCACCTGCCACGCGCGAAACCTCTGCCCCTGGGTATTTACGGCGGATCGAACGCACCATGCTGATGCCGTCGGCATATTTATACTCGGCCTCATCCAGCAACGCATGCAGTGCAGGGTCGGTTTCCGCCTTAAGGATTTTCTCCGCATTCATCGCGACCAGCGTGCCTTGTTTTACCCCATCAGCGTCGAACAGGAAATCCATGCACTGCGCCATATCACGGAATCCCCAAAGGCTGAAGCCGCGTAACTCATACTTGGGAACCGAAATCTTTGCTTCCATTGTTATTACCTTTACAGAACGCTACCCGCAGAGGGCACCATCGCACGCTTACGTATTATCCGTGCCTTGATCAAGCCAGCGACATCAAACAACCAGTACAGCAATTTTGCCAGCATCAGGCAGACACCAAAAATGATGCAGAAGAACACGACGCGTGAAACGAAGGAGTCGACCCCTTCGCGCGCCAACACGATGATATTGAACACCGCGCCAAAGCAAAAACCCTGCAAAATGGCCGCTTTAAAACGATTCTGCTCGTTTTTGCCCATTTCATACAGCCAGTCAAACCATTTGATGATCAACCCCACCACAATGGCACCAAGAGGGATAAACAGCACGCCGCCCATCACCACCAAAGAACCGATCAAGGTCGGAGAAATCGCCAGCCCGGAATGGTTATCCAACACTTCCCAGGTAAAATAGTTGGCGCTATTCAGCACCAGATCGGGCCGCCCTGGCCACAACCAGGTAGGGATAAACACATAGAAATCACGCACGATCGGTGCCAAGCCCTGGAAGTCGATCTTGTCGTAATTCTGCAGCAGTAACCCCAGGTTTTCCCACGGAGAGAAGGTATCGCGCGTCAGATACAAGAAAGTATAAAACGCTTCGGGGCCACTCACGTCCAGGCTATAGCGTTTCAACGCCAGCCAGAACATGCCGACAATACCGAACACCCCAGCGGCCACCAACATCCACAACGAAATCCAGCCGCGCACGATGCCGATAAACAGGAACAGCGAGAAAGCGATGATGATATTGGCACGGGTGCCACCGACGATCACATAGGTCAGAATGCCAAAGGCCACCGTCGCCGCCAGGAAGAAGAACCAGGCGCGCACATCCTGCTTGAGAAAATAAACCACCAACATCGCCGGGATAAAGAAGTAGAAAAAGCGCTTGAGCGCCACCCCAGATACATCGCTGGAGAAAATCTGGCTATAGGAGTTAAGCTTGAACAACAGGAAACCGTTCTGCATAAAGAAAATGCCGACGGTGCCAATCGCCACCAGCGCCAGTAGCATCCAGGTGAGATGGGTTTCCACCCGGTTCATGGTAAATATCGGCTTATGCTGCTGGTTGCTGCGCTTACGCAACCGCGTTTTGTAGCTGACGTAGTAAATGGCGTAGAAACAGGTCGCAGAAAGAATGGCATACAGCAGGAATTCAACCGGCACCACCTGAACGTCAAACTGGAAGACCAGCAGACAGGTCAGCGGAAAGCCGAAATAAAACGTCAGCAAATAGAGCAGAGAAAAAAACACATTAAAATTGAAACGGACACGCCGGAATTCCTGATAGGTCAGCGTCAGCACAAACAGTGCCCCAATCAGATAAACGACGAACAACCCGCCAAACTGAGCCAACGTCATGGATTTTCTCCCGCCACTTGCGCCAAGGCCTGCTGCCAGCCGTCCACGTAGTTCGGATTAAAGAAGGCTATCGCATGTTTGTCCACCAAAGCCAACTGACGCTGTGACTCGCGGACAATGGCTTCATCCAGCGAATCGCCATAAAACAGAACTGGCAGGTGCTGCTCCGCCAAGTCCTGCCAGAAGGGGTTTTTGCGGCTGAGCACAAACGGCACGCCAAACTGTATCAACAGGCACAGAGTACCGATACCCTGCTGTCGATCAAAGATAAAGTAACCGAGATCGCATTCGCGCAGGATATTCAGGTAATCATCAAACGCCACCTGCTGCGTCAACAGCTGCAGATGGTTTTCGCCAAACAGCGCCAGCCCGGCAGCACGCACCTGCTCAATGTAAGGCTCATTGTTGGCGGGATAACCCATAGGTACAATCACCCGCACATCGCTGCCAAACTGCTGATGAATCGCCTTCAGCGCCTCGATATGGCGGTTAGTACGGTCCCCTGAATTCCCCACCAGAATGGTCAGCGGCCCGGTGCTGTTTTTCTGCACCTCGATGCCGGTCAGTTGAGGGTCCATGCGTGTCGGGAAGTATAGCAATGAGGCCGGAACACGCGGATGGCGCTGCTGGTAGTGAATCAGATCGCCACGCGTCGCAAACACGTGGCTTACCCGCCCCTGCGCGATCCGGCGCAGGATATAAAACAGCCGGAACTTCCAACTGGTGGCATTCTCGTACAGATCGGCCCCCCAGATATGCCAACTCACCTGATGGGCTTTGATTTTACCGCTCAGCAACGCCAGCCACAGCGCCGCGTTAAACTGACCATGCAGGAAAAAGCGGGTATGGCGATCGGCCTGAGCGCGAGCAATCACCGCCTCCGCCAGGCTTTTCTTGCCTGGAAAGGTTTCCACTTTCAGTGCAGAAAACTGGCCCAGCGCCGCAGTATCCTTGGCAGCCACCATAAAATGGCCCACCTGTTCAGCAGGCAAGCGCTCTGCCAGCACGTCATTAAAGAAGCGCAGCACCGTATGATTATGATGCGGGATATCAGATCCCAGTACGTGAATCAGTGTGGTCATACTCGTCTACGATAGAGGATAAATACGCAGCTACAGAGCGCGAAATACACGATGTAGGTTGCCATATAGGCCTGTGCCGCCCCCAGCGCGCCATGCTGCGGGATCAGCCAGTGCGAGAACAGCGTCAGCAAGGCAAACTGGCTGACTTCCGTCAGAATATAAAAACGCAGGGATGCTTTGGCAATCACCAGGTAACCGAAAACGTAAGAGCCGACTTTCAGCACATCGCCAACCAGTTGCCAGGCAAACAGATCGCGCATCGCGACAAATTTTTCGGAGAACAACAGCCAGATAGCGAAATCACGCAGCAACCACACGGTCAAACTGGCGGCAGCCACCGCGGGTAATACAAACTTCAGCGACCGCACAATCTCTTGCGAGATGGCGCTTTTTTCCTTCAGGCGCGACAGCGTTGGCAGCAAGTAAACGGTGAACGACGCAGTAATAAACTGTAGATAAGCATCGGAAATACTGCTTACCCCTTGCCAGATACCCACCTCGTCCCAGCTGTAATGCGCCGCCAGCAGGTTACGCATCATCACATAGGCGACAGGCAGAGTCACGGAGGTGATCAGTGCCATAAGGGTGAACTTGCCTAAATGGCTGGCCAGCGCCTTATCCCACGCCAGCGCAAGATAGCGCAATGGCAGCATCTTGCGCCGCCACAGCAGGAAGCCAGCTGGCAGCACCACCAGTGCAGGAACCAGGGCCAGACCGGCCAACGCCCCCTCATAGCCGCCCAGCTTGAAACACAGGGTGTAGGCCACCACGCCGATCAGGCTACCGCCGATCACCGCCAGCGCGTTCCCCATGGCATCACGGTAGCCTTTCAGAATGGCCAGGAACAGGTTGGCGTAAGCAATCCCCATTTGGATAAACGCCACTGCCCGCACGACATTGACGTACTCGGCATGGCCGAACAGCCCTATGCTTATCGGCTCGGCGGCGAACAGAAATACCAACGCCAACAGGGTCGAAAACCCCAGCACAATGCTGGAAGCAGTGCCCACCGCCATGCGCAACCGCTGGGGATCCTGATGATATTCCGCCACATACTTGGTAATACCGTTAAAAATCCCGGCGCCGGACAGCACGCCAAGAACGGTAATCAATTGGCGGAAATTACCCGCTTGCCCGACACCGCTGGGGCCAAAAGCCACCGCCAGCATTTTGACTACCAACAGCCCCACGCCAATTTTTATCAGCGTGGAGCCAGCAGTCCAAACCGATGCTTTTGCCAGCGACATATCAGGCCAGGTAGCTCAGGATGGTGGTGATCACCGTGCGTTGGTTAACATCAGACATATTATAGAACAGCGGCAGGCGCACCAGACGCTCACTTTCTTTGGTAGTGAAACGATCTTCACCAGCAAAACGGCCAAACTTCTCACCCGCCGGGCAGGCGTGCAGTGGGATGTAATGGAATACCGTCATGATTTCGGCTTCTTTCAGGTAATCGATAAACGCCGAGCGATCCTGAACATCCTTGAGCTTAACGTAGAACATATGAGCATTATGCACACACCCCTCTGGGATCACCGGCAAGCTGATACGGCCTGCGTCAGCCAGCGGTTTGAATGCATCGTAGTAGTTCTGCCACAGCTTCAGACGACGCTGGTTAATCTCTTCTGCTGCTTCCAATTGTGCCCATAGATAAGCCGCCTGCAGATCAGACATCAGATAGCTGGAACCGATATCGCGCCAGGTGTACTTATCAACCTGACCACGGAAGAACTGGCTGCGGTTGGTGCCTTTTTCGCGGATCACTTCTGCACGATCGATCAGCGCCGGATCGTTAATCAGCGTTGCGCCACCCTCGCCACCAGCGGTGTAGTTTTTAGTTTCATGGAAGCTGTAACAACCGATATGGCCGATAGTTCCCAACGCCTTACCTTTGTAAGTCGACATAACGCCCTGCGCGGCATCTTCAACCACGAACAGATTGTATTTTTTCGCCAGCGCCATGATGGTATCCATCTCGCAGGCTACGCCAGCATAGTGCACCGGCACAATCGCGCGGGTTTTATCGGTAATCGCCGCTTCGATTTTGGTTTCATCGATATTCATGGTGTCTGGACGCACATCAACAAACACCACTACCGCACCACGCAGCACGAAAGCGTTGGCGGTAGACACGAAGGTGAAGCTCGGCATGATCACTTCATCACCTGGCTGAATATCCAGCAGGATAGCGGCCATTTCCAATGAAGCGGTGCAGGAAGGCGTCAGCAGCACTTTCGGGCTGCCGAAATGCTGTTCCATCCATTGCTGGCAGCGACGCGTAAAGCCACCGTCACCACAGAGTTTGCCGCTGCCCATGGCAGCCTGCATGTAATCGAGTTCGGTACCAACAACCGGTGGGGCGTTAAATGGAATCATGTAAACCTCTGTAGAACCAATACGCGGTGCTTTCTATGATGGCACCGTGCCGTTGATAGAGCCGTAACGCGGCGATATTACTCATCTGGGTCGCAACCCACAGGCGTTGCAGCTCACGCTGCTGACACCAGGCGATCGCGGCAGCCATCAGCCGTGAACCAGCACCCTTTCCTTGCGCGCCCGGGAAGACTGCCAGCAGGCCGATACGGGCTTCGTGCTGGCCGATATCACGCAGGCTGACAAAACCTTCTGGCTGCCCATCGCTTCCCAGCACCAATAGACACTGATGATCGAAGGTTCCCAGCACCGCTTTTTCAATCCAAGTAGCGTAAAATCGCCCGCTATCCTGCGGCCCATACCAAGGGGCACGAAAACGGCTGGCGGCGAATACGCTGGCTGCGACACCACGTAATAGCGGGATATCTTCAGGAACCGCCGGGCGCACTGCCGTTAATGAAGCACTTTCCGTGCCAATCACCAGGGCTAAATCAACTTCACCTTCCACCAGCCGAAAACCCTGCCCGGCCAATGCGTCAGCTAAATCCAGACGCTGTGCCGGTATTTTGGCCTGCACCAGCGCAAAAGCATCTAATTCCGCATCACTGAGCGGTGGCGAGGCATCGTCAAACTGCAGCTTGGCGCTGGAGATATGGAAAAACTCGCTTTCCCAGCCCAAAGGCTCAATATTGGCGTGGACGGACATGCAGTAAATCCAATAAATATTTACCATAGCCGGTTTTAGCCAGCGCCAGTGCCGCACGTCTTACACCTTCATCGTCCAGCCAGCCGTTACGCCAGGCAATCTCTTCCAAGCAGGCAATTTTGAACCCTTGGCGTTTCTCTACCGTTTGGACAAAGGTACTGGCCTCAATCAGGCTGTCGTGAGTACCGGTATCAAGCCAGGCAAAACCGCGGCCCAGCAGCTCAACGCTCAGTTCACCACGCTCCAGATACATCTGGTTAATGCTGGTGATTTCCAGTTCGCCGCGCGGCGATGGCTTCACCTGCTTGGCAAAATCCACCACCTGGTTGTCGTAGAAATAAAGCCCCGTAACCGCCCAGTTGGACTTTGGCTTAGCCGGCTTTTCTTCGATCGACAACGCACGGAAATTATCATCAAACTCCACAACGCCGAAACGCTCTGGATCCATCACCTGATAACCGAATACTGTCGCCCCTTTCAGGCCCGCGACCACATTTTTCAGTTTTGGGCTAAAGCTCTGCCCGAAATAGATGTTGTCGCCCAGCACCAAACAGGTCGGCTCGCCGGCAATAAACTCTTCGCCGATCAGGAATGCCTGTGCCAGCCCATCTGGACTTGGCTGCTCTGCATAGCTGAGGTTGATACCAAACTCTTCACCGCTGCCAAGTAAGCGGCGGAATGACGGTAGATCTTCCGGCGTAGAGATAATCAAAACGTCACGGATCCCGGCCAGCATCAGCACCGAAAGCGGATAGTAGATCATCGGCTTATCGTAGATAGGGAGCAGCTGTTTCGAAACACCACGGGTAATCGGGTGCAAACGCGTCCCTGAACCGCCGGCAAGAATGATGCCTTTCATAATAACTCCTGAACTTACTGTAACAACGCGACGCCTAGGCACTGCGCGTTCATCTGGATGGTGTTAATTCAGCCCTAAACGCTCACCCGCATAGGAACCATCTTGCACACGGCGCCACCAGGTTTCGTTACTCAGGTACCAAGAGACCGTTTTGCGGATACCGCTTTCAAAGCTTTCCTGTGGGCGCCAACCCAGCTCACGCTCGATTTTCCCCGCGTCAATGGCATAGCGCATATCATGGCCGGGGCGATCTGTCACATAAGTGATCAGATCGCGGTAGTTTGCCACACCTTGCGGCTTGTTCGGTGCCAGCTCTTCCAGCAGGTCGCAGATGGCGTGTACCACTTCGATGTTCTTACGCTCGTTGTGTCCACCGATGTTATAGGTTTCCCCTATCACTCCTTCGGTCACGACCTGATACAGCGCACGGGCGTGATCTTCCACATACAACCAATCACGCACCTGCGCGCCATTGCCATAGACCGGCAGCGGTTTACCGGAAATAGCGTTCAGGATCACCAGTGGAATCAGTTTTTCTGGGAAGTGGTAAGGGCCATAGTTGTTGGAACAGTTGGTCACCACCGTCGGGAAACCGTAAGTACGCAACCAGGCGCGCACCAGATGATCGCTCGACGCCTTAGACGCTGAATATGGGCTGCTCGGCGCATAAGGTGTGGTTTCAGTAAACAGGTCGTCAGTCCCGTGCAGATCGCCGTACACTTCATCGGTAGAGATATGATGGAAGCGGAAGCCCTGCTTTTTCTCTTCTGCAAGCGCTTGCCAATAATGGCGGGCAGCTTCCAGCATGGTGTAGGTTCCCACCACGTTGGTTTCAATAAATGCCGCCGGGCCGTCAATAGAGCGGTCAACGTGGCTTTCTGCTGCCAGATGCATCACAAAATCAGGCTGGTACTGGGAAAATACCCGATCCAGCGCGGCACGATCGCAGATATCAACCTGTTCGAACGCATAGCGTTCGCTGTCAGCCACGCTAGCCAGCGACTCCAGATTGCCTGCATAGGTCAGCTTGTCCACCACCACCACGCTATCGGCAGTGTTGCTGATGATGTGCCTTACCACAGCGGAACCAATAAAACCGGCACCGCCGGTGACTAAAATACGTTTCAACGCCAGACCCCTTTGGTGTCGACAATCCAGGATTGCTTGATCTCTTCCGGCTTAATCGCCTTAAACTCTTTGTGATCGACCAACATCACGATCACATCAGCCTGCTGCAACGCACTGGCAATATCCTTCAGCGTCACATGGCCCGCCAAGGACTTCGGCAACTGCTCAACGTTCGGCTCCACCGCCAACGTTTCACCTACGTGCCAATCAGCAATCAGGTGTGCCACTTCTACGGCTGGGCTTTCACGCAAATCATCAATATTGGGCTTGAACGCCAAACCAAAGCAGGCGATTTTCACTTCGGAAGCACGTTTATTGGTTGCTGCGAGGCAGTCGGCCACTGCGGCCTTCACACGTTCAACCACCCACAACGGTTTGCCATCGTTAACCAGACGCGCGGTATGGATCAGACGTGCCTGCTGTGGGTTTTGCGCCACGATAAACCACGGATCAACGGCGATACAGTGCCCGCCAACGCCAGGGCCCGGCTGCAAAATATTGACGCGCGGATGGCGGTTGGCCAGGCGGATCAGTTCCCACACGTTGATCCCTTGATCGGCACAAATCAGCGACAATTCGTTAGCAAACGCGATATTGACATCACGGAAGCTGTTTTCCGTCAGTTTGCACATCTCAGCGGTGCGTGAGTTGGTGATAACACATTCACCTTCAAGGAAAATCTTATACAGTGCACTGGCGCGCTCTGAGCATTTCGGCGTCATGCCACCGATCACGCGGTCATTCTGGATCAGTTCAACCATCACCTGGCCCGGCAATACGCGCTCAGGGCAATAGGCGATATTGACGTCGGCCTGCTCACCGGCATTTTGTGGAAAGCTGAGATCGCTACGCGCTTCTGCCAGCCACTGCGCCATCTGTTCGGTCGCGCCCACCGGTGAGGTGGATTCCAGAATCACCAGATCGCCTTTTTTCAGTACCGGTGCCAATGACTTAGCCGCTGCTTCAACATAGGCCAGATCGGGTTCGTGATCCCCTTTGAACGGGGTTGGTACCGCAATCAGGAAAGCATCTGCTGCCAGCGGTTTCGTCACCGCCTGCAGGAATCCCCCTTCAACCGCTTCCTTCACCACGCGATCCAGATCGGGTTCCACAATATGAATCTCACCACGATTGATGGTATCTACCGCGTGCTGATTAACATCTACGCCCACCACTTTTTTCTTGCGGGAAGCAAACGCCGCCGCCGTTGGCAGACCGATGTAACCTAGGCCAATAACTGAAATAGTGTTAAAACTCATAGTGTCACCTGATGATTCTTTAAAGCTTTGAGGATACGCTGGCAGGCATGCCCGTCACCGTAAGGGTTATGCGCCCGGCTCATGGCGTGATATTCGTTTTCGTCCGTCAACAGCCGAGTCACTTCATCGACAATCTTAGCCACATCCGTCCCCACCAACCGCACCGTTCCGGCATCCACCGCTTCTGGTCGCTCCGTGGTATCGCGCATCACTAACACCGGTTTACCCAGCGACGGTGCCTCTTCCTGAATACCGCCTGAGTCAGTCAGAATCAGGTAAGAGTGGGTCATCAGATAAACGAATGGCAGGTAATCCTGTGGATCGATCAGTATGATGTTGTCGATGCCTTTCAGGATGCGATTGACCGGTTCGCTGACGTTAGGATTAAGGTGTACAGGGTAAACCACCTGCACATCAGGATGCTGGCGGGCAATTTCTGCCAGTGCGCTACAGATGCGCTCAAATCCACCGCCGAAGCTTTCGCGACGGTGGCCGGTCACCAGGATCAGCTTCTTGCTGGCATCCAGGAAGGGATAACGCTGATCGAGGCTGTTACGCAGTGCTTCGTCACTCAGGACGCGATCGCGTACCCATAACAACGCATCAATCACCGTATTACCGGTGACGAAAATATGGTCATCCCGCAGCGATTCCCGCTGCAGATTCAGCCGCGAGTTTTCGGTCGGTGCGAAATGGTACATCGCCAAATGCCCCGTCAGCTTGCGGTTTGCCTCTTCAGGCCAGGGAGAATAGAGGTTACCGGTACGCAGACCCGCTTCCACATGCCCAACCGGAATACGCTGATAAAACGCTGCCAGACTGGTCGCCATAGTCGTGGTAGTATCACCGTGAACCAGCACCACATCGGGTTTGAAATCTTCCAGAACACCCTTCAACCCTTCCAGGATGCGGCAAGTGATTTCACTCAGCCCCTGCCCAGGTTTCATGATATTCAGATCGTAATCCGGTACAATTTCAAACAAACGCAATACCTGATCCAACATCTCGCGATGCTGTGCCGTAACGCAGACTCTTGATTCAAAGGCTGCATCCTGAGCCAGAGCATGTACCAGAGGAGCCATTTTGATGGCTTCCGGCCTGGTGCCAAAAACAGTCAACACTTTCACAGCGAATCTCTTTTGGTCGGTGAACCGCAGGCGAACCTGCAAACTGGGTGCATAGGCACCCATCAACAAAATAATGATCTTTTTTAATTGCGTGGCCGACGAGCCAAAGCAACTCCAGCGCCAACCAGGGCGCCAATTGCCCCCCACATAATCAGCCAGAATACACGGCGTGGGCTATCACGTTTAACCGGCTCTTCCGGCGTACGCAGATAACGGTACGTCTGGAACTTGGCATCCAGCGTCGGCCCAACGCTCAGCGTTGTCAGCATAGCGCGGTTTTGATCGTAATCCAGATCGTAAGTTGGGCCAGAAGCCTGTAACCCTTCCAGACGCGCCTGCAACATTGGCTTGCCCAACAGGAACAAATCAGAATCAGGCAATTGCTCTGCCGGCGTATCGGTTTGGCTGCGGCTGATCCCCTGCTGCTCCGCGATTTTCAGCGCCTGCTGCACGGTTTTAAGTTCACGCTGGTAAATCGCATCCGCGACCGCTTCCTGGCGCTTAACCTGCGCATTCATCGACGTGGTACGCGCCGCCCAGGCACCCTGGATTTCCTCATTCAGATGCTGTGCTGCCCGGTGACTGGCGAACGCCACGTACTGACGCAACAGGCGATTGGAGTCCGGTGCCGTCTCTGCCGTCAGCTTCACGCTATCGTTAAGCACTTTCTTGTCGTCACGTGGAGTGAACAGAATATTGTTAATCAGATCGTCAAGTAATGCCGCATCTGCGCGCGCATCCCCTTCCTGACGCTGCTTGTAGTAATCGCTTTGCAACCAGAAATCGCGGCGGGTATCGTAAGCCGCCAACTGCATAATGAATTCATTATAGGCCTCATCGGCAATTCCCGGCTTATCACTCGCCACTGCTGGCACGGTGCGCATATCAAGGTTACGCAGGAACTGCTGCTGGGAGTAATAGCCACCCAACGCATTCACCGTAGGTTTGTCGGTGATCGCCGTCGCACTCCATTCCTGCTTAACCAGATAGGAGACGATCAATGCCACGGCGGCAAACAGCACCGCAAAACCGATAATCCACTTCTTACCGCGCCACAGCGTGCAACACAGACCACGGATATCGAGTTCATTATCGACTACCGGGGTATTTTTTTCAGACGTTGTCTCAGGAGTCATCACTGCCCAAAAGCCTCAGGTTAAGGTACTTGCTTATTGTTCGTTGCATTTCGAATACGGCGTTTCATACGTTTGATATAACGCGCGACGCGCCATGCACGTTTGATGCAATAGCCATAGAAGAAAAAAGCAAGCAAAAATAGTGCCAACATTACCCATTCAGGGATAAACGTCAGACGCTCGCCAAGTACGCCAATCGCCGCCAGAATCGCGGCAGCCAGCGTAATCAGAACAAAAGCCTGACGCGACGTAAAGCCCGCACGCATGATCAAATGATGGATGTGCTGGCGGTCTGGTGAGAACGGGCTCATGCCTTTGCGCAGACGACGATACATGATTGCTATCATATCCATCAACGGTATGGCAATAATCCACAGCGCCGTTACCGGCCTGATGGGGTGGTTTGCCCCTTGGGAACTTTGCAGCAACACCCAGATCGCCGTAAAGCCAATCAGCGTACTGCCCGCATCCCCCATGAATACTTTGTATCGGCGGCCCAATAAGCCAAGGTTAAGCAAAATGTAGGGGATGATCGCTGCCAGCATGGCAAAGCACCAAAAAGCGAGTGCCGTATGGCCACTCAAATACAACAGCGCCCCCAATGCTCCAAACGAAACGCAGGAAAGACCGCCAAGCAGCCCGTCAATGCCATCAACCATGTTGAACGCATTGATCGCTGCCCAGACAGCAAACAGAGTAACCAGATAGCCAAACGGCCCCAACAGCATTTCCCAGCCGCCAAACACATAACCGAAGCTGCGCAGGTAGAGGCCGGCAAACACCATCATGGCGATGCCAACCAAAGCCTGGATCGTGGCGCGTATTTTAACGCTGATGTCGAAACGATCGTCCAGCGCCCCTACAAACACCAATACCCCCGCACAAGCGAGATACAGCTTAGCGTGAGCAATCGGTTGGTCGGAAATCAGGAAGGCAAAACAGAGGCCTGCGTAAACAGAAATACCGCCAACCAGAGGGATTAAACCCTGATGACGTTTGCGATAGTTAGGTTTATCAACCAAACCTATCTTTTTTGCTACCTTGCGGGCAACAAATAGAAAAGCCAGAGAGAACAGGAAAACAAAAAGAATTTCAGTACTCATAGTGAGTAAGTTCACAGTTAACAAATCTCTGAAGAAGATGAGGCAGCTTAACATGGGTAAAAAAACGCACCATAGACAAAAGCTACCTTTCAGTCATTTCCTATGACAACAGGCAATCACAATTATATCCCTTTTACTCAAAACAGCAGAGGTGCTAACCGCAGCTCCAAGCATTTGGGAGATCTATGCCTAAGTCATTACTTCACCCTACTCACGCTCAGCCTGACGTAAATAAGATGAATTCTCAGTAAGCCGCAAGAAAAACTTACTTTTCCTTTATTGCTACTTATCGTATCCGCCAAAAGCGAAAAACGCCACGACTAGGCGTGGCGTTCCCCGAATTTTTTACTGAATACTGAATTACGAACGTTTCATCATGTCAAAGAATTCATCATTAGTCTTGGTCATTGCCAACTTATTAATGAGGAACTCCATCGCGTCGATCTCACCCATCGGGTGAATAATCTTGCGCAGGATCCACATTTTCTGCAGCTCTTCAGACGTGGTGAGCAACTCTTCTTTACGAGTACCGGAGCGGTTGTAATCGATAGCAGGGAACACTCGCTTCTCGGCGATTTTACGCGCCAGATGCAATTCCATGTTGCCGGTACCTTTAAATTCTTCGTAGATCACTTCGTCCATTTTGGAACCAGTATCTACCAGCGCGGTGGCGATGATGGTCAGGCTACCACCTTCCTCCACGTTACGTGCCGCACCGAAGAAACGCTTCGGACGATGCAGGGCGTTGGCATCCACACCACCGGTCAGCACTTTGCCTGAAGCAGGTACCACGGTGTTGTAGGCACGCGCCAGACGGGTGATCGAATCCAGCAGGATGATAACGTCTTTCTTATGCTCAACCAGACGTTTGGCCTTCTCGATAACCATTTCTGCCACCTGTACGTGGCGGGATGCGGGTTCATCAAAGGTAGAAGCGATAACTTCACCTTTAACCAAGCGCTGCATCTCGGTCACTTCTTCCGGACGTTCATCGATCAGCAACACCATCAACACGCAGTCGGGGTGGTTGTAAGCAATGCTCTGCGCAATATTTTGCAGCAGCATGGTTTTACCGGCCTTCGGTGGTGCCACAATCAGGCCACGCTGACCACGGCCAATCGGAGCAGCCAGATCCAGAACGCGCGCCGTCAGATCTTCTGTGGAGCCATTGCCACGCTCCATCCGCAGACGGGAATTAGCATGCAGCGGCGTCAGGTTTTCGAACAGGATCTTGTTACGGGCGTTTTCCGGCTTGTCGTAGTTGACTTCGTTGACTTTCAACAGAGCAAAATAGCGCTCGCCTTCTTTTGGCGGACGAATCTTACCGGAAATGGTGTCACCTGTGCGGAGGTTGAAACGGCGGATTTGGCTGGGGGAAACGTAGATATCATCAGGGCCGGCGAGGTAGGAACTGTCTCCAGAGCGGAGGAAACCAAATCCATCCTGCAATATCTCCAACACGCCGTCGCCGAAGATATCTTCTCCGCTTTTCGCATGCTGCTTAAGTATAGAGAAGATAATGTCCTGCTTGCGCAGGCGGGCCAGGTTTTCCAGCCCCATATTTTCGCCGAGAGTAATCAGCTCAGAAACCGGCGTATTCTTTAATTCGGTAAGATTCATAGTGGTGGGTTCTTAAACTCGGGGTATGTCTCGAACTTATATCGTGAATGGTATGGCAGCGAGATGCGTGCCTGTTTACTGGACGTTCGATCGCCGGGCCACAGAGCTGTCACGGTAAGAAATGGCTTACATTGGACGCACGCGCTAACGGTCTAGGATCGAAGGTGCCTTAAAACTGATTTTTGCAAAACCGTTTGATTGTCGAAACATGGGCTGAGTTCATACTTAATGGCAACACCGATGATTCAACATAGAGTAAAGCTTAGATTCAAACTCTTTAGATTTAATACTTAGGGCAAGTTCTATATGCAGTGTGGCTAAACTTAGCACGCTTCTTGGCAGGCGTCTAGCGGTGAATTACGCATCCCCTCCAGACGCCCATCGCAGGGCTTCCCGCCCGATTACAGATTCGCGTTCAGGAAATCTTTGAGCTGGCCTTTGGACAACGCCCCCACTTTGGTGGCGGCCACTTCACCATTTTTGAACAGCAACAGCGTAGGAATGCCACGGATACCGTATTTTGGCGCAGTAGCCGGGTTTTGATCGATGTTCAGCTTGGTGATGGTCAACTTGCCTTCGAACTCTTCGGCAATCTCATCCAGGATCGGAGCAATCATCTTGCACGGACCGCACCATTCAGCCCAGAAATCAACCAGAATTGGCCCTTCGGCTTTCAGCACATCGGTATCAAAGCTGTCGTCAGTCAGGTGAATAATTTTATCGCTCATGTTCTACTCCACAGGATTAGGTCTACCTTGTAAGTGTTGGCTTAGTATAACCAACCCAAGGTGATTTTATTTCACCGCGTTTATTTCAACGGATGTGCTTTCGTAAAGCAATAGTTAGCTGATATTCTACCACACTATGAGCAAAACACACTTGACCGAACAGAAGTTTTCCGACTTCGCCCTGCACCCGTTAGTCCTTGAAGCCCTTGAGAAAAAAGGGTTTCACCATTGCACGCCCATCCAGGCGTTAGCATTGCCGCTCACGCTCTCTGGGCGTGACGTTGCAGGTCAGGCGCAAACCGGTACCGGAAAGACGCTGGCATTTTTAGCGTCTACTTTTCACTATTTACTGTCCCATCCGGCGAAAGAAGGTCGCCAGACCAATCAGCCGCGCGCCTTGATCATGGCGCCAACGCGTGAGCTGGCAGTACAGATCCATTCCGATGCCGAAGCCCTTTCGCAGTCCACTGGTTTGAAGCTGGGCCTGGCTTACGGTGGTGATGGCTATGACAAACAACTCAAAGTACTGGAAAGCGGTGTGGATATCCTGGTTGGGACCACGGGCCGTTTAATCGATTACGCCAAGCAGAACTATATCGATCTGGGTGCGATCCAGGTGGTGGTTCTGGATGAAGCTGACCGTATGTACGATCTGGGCTTCATCAAAGATATCCGCTGGCTGTTCCGCCGCATGCCTGCGGTCGATCAGCGTCTGAATATGCTGTTCTCTGCCACGCTGTCTTATCGCGTTCGCGAACTGGCGTTCGAACAGATGAACAATGCCGAATATGTGGAAGTCGAACCGGAACAGAAAACCGGCCATCGGATCCAGGAAGAGCTTTTCTACCCTTCCAACGAAGAAAAAATGCGTCTGCTGCAGACTCTGATCGAGGAAGAGTGGCCGGATCGCTGCATTATTTTCGCCAATACCAAGCACCGCTGTGAAGATATCTGGGGCCACTTGGCTGCCGATGGTCACCGTGTCGGGTTGTTGACTGGCGATGTGGCACAGAAAAAACGCCTGCGTATTCTGGATGACTTCACCAAAGGCAACCTGGATATTCTGGTCGCTACCGACGTTGCGGCCCGCGGTCTGCATATTCCACTGGTGACTCACGTTTTCAACTACGATCTGCCGGATGATTGTGAAGACTACGTACACCGTATCGGTCGTACCGGTCGCGCGGGCGAAAGCGGCCACTCCATCAGCCTAGCCTGTGAAGAATACGCGCTGAACCTGCCGGCGATCGAAACCTATACCGGTCACAGCATTCCGGTGAGTAAATACAACAGCGATGCCTTGCTGACCGATCTGCCTGCTCCAAAACGCCTGGTGCGCCCACGTGGCAACAACGGCCCGCGCCGTAACTCAGCGCCACGCCGTGGTGGTGCACCGCGTAACAACCGTAAACGTTCAGGCTGACAGATAACTATGCCCGCTTCCAGCACCCTTTATGCCGCCATCGATCTCGGCTCCAACAGCTTCCATATGTTGGTGGTACGTGAGGTGGCTGGCAGCATTCAGACTCTGGCGCGCATCAAACGCAAAGTGCGCCTGGCTGCCGGGTTAGATCAGCAGAATCACCTGTCGCATGAGGCCATGCAGCGTGGCTGGCAATGCCTGAGGTTGTTTTCAGAGCGTTTGCAAGATATTCCGCGTGAGCAGATCCGCGTAGTGGCTACCGCAACCTTGCGGTTGGCCAGCAATGCCGGCGAATTCCTGCACACCGCGCAAGAGATTCTGGGCTGCCCAGTGCAGGTGATCAGCGGCGAAGAAGAAGCTCGCCTGATTTACCACGGTGTTGCACACACCACCGGTGGCCCGGACCAACGCCTGGTGGTGGATATTGGTGGTGGCAGCACGGAACTGGTCACCGGCACGGGTGCACAAGCCTCACAGCTCTATAGCCTGTCGATGGGCTGCGTCACCTGGCTCGAACGTTTTTTCAGCGATCGCAATCTTGGGCAGGAAAACTTTGAAGCGGCGGAGTTGGCCGCGCGCGAAATGGTGCGCCCCATCGCACCACAGCTGCTTCAACAGGGTTGGCAGATTTGCGTCGGCGCTTCCGGCACCGTGCAAGCGTTGCAGGAAATCATGGTGGCTCAGGGGATGGATGAGCGTATTACGCTGCCTAAACTGCGCCAACTGAAACAGCGCGCCATTCAGTGTGGCAAGCTGGAAGAACTGGAAATTGAAGGCCTTACGCTAGAACGCGCGCTGGTATTCCCAAGCGGCCTGTCCATACTGTTAGCGATTTTCCAGGAACTGAACATTGAATGCATGACGTTGGCCGGTGGTGCGCTGCGCGAAGGGCTGGTGTACGGCATGCTGCATTTACCGGTCGAGCAGGATATTCGCAGCCGTACTCTACGCAATCTGCAACGTCGCTATATGTTGGATACCGAGCAGGCAGCACGCGTCAGCCAGCTTGCCATGAACTTTTCTTTGCAGATCGCCAACGAATGGCAACTGGATGCGCGATGTCGCGAGCTACTGCATGCGGCCTGCCTGATCCACGAAATCGGCCTCAGCGTTGACTTCAAGCAGGCGCCGCAACATGCCGCCTATCTGATCGGTCATCTGGATTTACCCGGCTTTACTCCCGCACAGAAGAAACTGTTGGCTACTCTGCTGCAAAACCAGAGCAATACCATTGACTTGCCGCTGCTCAGTCAGCAAAACGCCGTCTTGCCGCGTATGGCGCAGCGTTTGTGCCGGATTCTGCGTTTAGCCATCATCTTTGCCAGCCGTCGTCGTGACGATACCTTGCCTGCGGTACGTTTGCGCGCCAACGATGAAGAACTGTACCTAACCCTGCCACCTGGCTGGCTAGAGCAGCATCCGCTGCGTGCCGAAACGCTGGAGCAGGAGAGCCATTGGCAGAGTTATGTCCACTGGCCGCTGTTCCTGGATGAACAACGTTAATGCGATCAGGGCGCTGCTGCGCCCTCTCTGTTTAATTCCCGCCTTTGGCTTTCGCCAGCATGGCCTTTACACTGGCCAGATGGCTCTGCCCTTTCTGCATCCGTTCCTCTGGGCTGATGACTTTGCGTTCCGTTTCCCAGGCTAAGTCATCCTGCGGTAGCTCCAACAGGAAGCGGCTCGGTTCAGGGCGCACCAGTTCGCCATACTGGCGACGTTCGCGACACAGCGTAAAAATCAGCTCTTTTTGGGCGCGGGTGATGCCGACATAGGCCAAACGCCGCTCCTCGTCGACATTATCCTCATCAATACTGCTCTGATGCGGCAATAGCCCCTCTTCCATGCCCACCAGGAACACATAGGGGAATTCCAATCCTTTGGAAGCATGCAGCGTCATCAACTGCACCTGATCCGACTCTTCATCACTTTCGCCGCGCTCCATCATATCGCGCAGGGTGAAGCGGGTAACCACCTGCGTCAGCGTCATAGCTTCATCCAGTTCGCTGCCCTCCAGCATCTCGGTCATCCAGCCAAACAGCGTGTTAACGTTCTTCATGCGCATTTCAGCCGCTTTCGGGCTGGGGGAGGTTTCAAACAGCCAGCTCTCGTAATCGATGCCGTGGATCAAATCGCGCACTGCCGCCACCGGTTCACGCTCCACCAACTGGGCGATTCCGGCCATCCAGTGCGTGAAACGTTGTAACGACTCCAGCCCGCGGCCGGTCAGATGCTGGCCCAAGCCGAGATCAAAACTGGCGCGAAACAGGCTTTTGTTACGTTGGTTGGCCCACTCACCCAGCTTTTGCAACGTGGCCGAACCGATTTCGCGCTTCGGAGTATTAACGATGCGCAGAAAAGCGCTGTCGTCATCCGGGTTGGTCAACACGCGCAGGTAAGCCAGCAAATCCTTGATTTCCGGGCGCGAGAAAAACGAGGTTCCACCAGAAATCTTGTACGGGATCCGGTTCTGCATCAGCATTTTTTCAAACAATCGTGACTGATGGTTGCCACGATAAAGGATCGCATAATCGCCATACTGGGTTTTTTTCACAAAATGGTGGGCGATCAGTTCACCGACCACCCGTTCAGCCTCATGATCTTCATTGTTGGCGGTAATCACCTTCAGTTCTTCACCATAACCCAACTCGGAAAACAGCCGTTTTTCAAACACGTGCGGGTTGTTGGCAATCAGAATGTTGGCCGCTTTGAGGATACGTTCGCTGGACCGATAATTCTGCTCCAGTTTAACCACCTGTAAGTGAGGGAAGTCTTCCTGCAGCAACACCAGATTCTGCGGGCGCGCCCCACGCCAGGAATAAATCGACTGATCGTCATCGCCTACCACAGTAAAGCGCGCGCGCTGGCCAACCAACAGCTTAACCAACTCGTATTGGCTGGTGTTGGTATCCTGATACTCATCCACCAACAGGTAGCGAATACGGTTCTGCCAGCGCTCACGCACTTCCTCATTGCGTTGCAGCAATAGCGTCGGCAGCAGGATTAAATCGTCAAAATCCAGCACATTGCAGGCTTTCATATGGTCATCATACAGCCCGTAACAGTGAGCAAACAGCTTATCGCGTTCGGAGCGTGCCAATCCCATCGCCCGCTGCGGATCCACCAGGTCATTCTTCCAGTTGGAAATGGTCGAAATCAGCTGTGCTACCAAGGTTTTATCGTTTTCCAGCCATTTTTCAGTCAGTTCTTTCAATAATGCCAACTGATCCTGATCGTCGAACAGCGAAAAGTTGGACTTCATCCCCAGCGCCACATATTCCCGCTTGATCACCTCCAGCCCCAGAGTATGGAAGGTGGAAATCATCAGCCCACGCGCCTCTTTACGCCCCAGGGTTTGTGCCACTCGCTCTTTCATCTCGCGCGCGGCCTTGTTAGTAAAGGTCACTGCAGCGATGTGCCGTGCCTGATAACCACATTGGTGGATCAGATGAGCGATTTTATTGGTGATCACGCGCGTTTTGCCGGAACCGGCACCGGCCAGCACCAGGCAGGGCCCGGTAACGAATTCGACGGCTTGTTGTTGGCTGGGATTTAATCGCATGGCGCTTTATTGCTCGGTTGTCATCACGTGGGGGAAAGGATTGTAGCAGAAAGCGCCTGCGAGATTTAGCAGGTATAATGGCGGCAATTTCTGCATGACTGAACGGATAAAATGATGGCTAAAACGGCCTGTGCCCTACACATCTTGGTAGATAACGAAAAGCTGGCCAACGAGCTGCTGGCCAAACTCAAGCGCGGTGTCAGCTTCGACACACTGGCACGCAAGTATTCAAGCTGCCCATCAAAGCGCAACGGCGGCTCACTGGGTGAATTCAACAAAGGCACCATGGTGGCAGCCTTTGATAAGGCGGTATTCAGCATCCCATTGCTGAAACCCTACGGCCCGGTGAAAACCCAGTTTGGTTACCACATCATCAAGGTGCTGTACCGCAATTAAACTCAGGGGCAGCGTTCTGCCCCTGGTCCTCGTTACGGAGTGTGGGTTTCCGCTGCCGCGGTATCAGCCGGTTTAGCTTCTTCACTGACGGCGACCAGAGCAGGTATCATGATACCGTTGTAGGTTTCCTGCAGTTGCTTCATGTTCATCTCAGGCTCACCTTTCGGCTGCATCAGCACCAGCGTTGCATCCTGCGACAGTTGTAGCTTCAGTTCCTGATTCAACGCTTCCAACGTCAGCGAAGAAAGGAACGCCTGACGTAATTTCTGATACTGTTCCGGGGCAATATCCACCACCCCACTCTGCTGTGAACGCAGGCGCTGGCTCATCAGGATATCGGTATCCGTGCGGGCATAGGTAGCAAACAGCTTGCTCAACTGATCGCTTTTCTGCGCCAACAGCGCATTAAATTCATCTTGCGAGAAGCCGTTATTGCGCAGGTTAGCCAACTCACGGGCAATAAATGCCAAACCGGTGTTCAGGTTTTCATTGGGTGAATTCAGGTGGATCGCACACTGCGCACGTTGGTACTGCACCCGGCAGTCGAAGCCCAGCTGGATATTTTTCTGCTCGCTCTTTTGCAACACTTGCTGGATATGCCAGAACAGGGCTTCACGCGCGATGTCACTACGCCAGTAGCGGCTCAGGCTTTGTGAATCACGAATCGGGTGCCACGGAGAGTCCCACATGATCGACAGCGTATCCTGCTTCACCTGCTCGCTGATCAGGCTCACGGGGTGCGGTGGTAACGGTGTCAGGGTCGGCATAGTCGCTGGCGTTTCACGTTTGCCTTTCAGTGGCGAAAACGCTTTGTTGATCTGCTCGCCCAAGCTGCGGCTGTCCACTTTCCCCACCACGTACAGCGTCATCGCGTCTGGGGTATACCACTGCTGATAAAATTTCTTCAGCTCATCGATATTGATCGGCTGCTTAACCTGTTGGCCCGGATCGTGCGCCAGCAGCGTTGAATCTTTCAGGCGATAACGCCACCAGGAATCTTTGGGATCGGGTGGGAAAGTGCCGATAGGATCGACACTGGAACTCATCACGCTCTGTATCGTGTGCTCATCAATCGCCAGCCTGCCCGAGGTATCGGCAAGCCAGGCCAGTGCCTCTTTCAGCAGATCGGGGCGATTATTCGGCAAGCTCAGGTTGTACAGAGTGAAATCATAAGAGCTGATGGCAGGCGGCAATGGCCGTTCGCCATCCACACTCTGTTGCCACAGTGAACGTAACTGCGGCTCGGTAAAACTCTCGCTGCGCGCGATCGCAATGCGTGGCAACAGATGGGCAAAACCGATCTGCTGGGAAGATTCCATCAGCGATCCCGTATTGACCATTAACCGCAGTTCAACGCGATCGCTCGGCCGCTGCGGCGTATCAAGAATCTGCCAGGAAAACCCGTTATCCAGTTGCCCCTGCTGCCAGGCCGGGTCTGGTTGTAGTGCTTCAGCCTGCACGCTGCCGCTGGCCGCAGCCAACAGTAGCCCACCCACTAAAAGATGAATTCTGGTGCCCTGCATGTGAACCCCTACTTAATGACTATCCAATTTTTATAGGTAAATACGGATATTCCGTTCAATGGAATACTAGGCTGCGCCCAAATTCGTGCGTGGCACAGTCTACAATAACGCCCTGAGTTTCACCGTGGGGCGCAAAGCGGAAAGTGTACCATTCTGTTAGACCGCACGCCTTTGCGGATGTCACTCATCAGAGTGAAAAATAATGGATAGTCGATTTTTAAGTGCGAAAAGTGCCTAAGCAGCGAGGAAAAACAACATCGGCTGCGGTTGCAGCCGATGTTTCAGCAGAAAAAATCAGGCAGAAGGCAGCGTCTTATCAACAGGTACGGCACCAGGCTTATTGTTCAGCGTGTCACGCAGCTGTTTTTCATCCAGTTGGTTGCACCACTTCGCCACCACTACGGTTGCAACACCGTTACCTACCAGGTTGGTCAACGCACGCGCTTCAGACATAAAGCGGTCGATACCCAGAATCAGCGCCAAACCGGCCAGTGGCAAATGGCCCACTGCCGAGATGGTGGCAGCCAGAACAATAAAGCCACTCCCGGTAACACCTGCCGCCCCTTTCGAAGACAGCAGTAGCACCACCAGCAGTGTCACCTGATGCATGATATCCATATGGGTGTTAGTCGCCTGAGCAATAAACACCGCCGCCATGGTCAGGTAGATCGAGGTGCCATCCAGGTTGAACGAATAGCCCGTTGGAATCACCAAACCCACCACCGATTTCTTACAACCCAGTTTCTCCATTTTATCGAGCATGCGTGGCAGCACCGACTCGGAAGACGAAGTACCGAGTACGATCAGCAGTTCTTCTTTGATATAACGAATAAATTTGAAGATGTTGAAGCCGTTGTAGCGGGCAATCGAACCGAGGACCACCACCACAAACAGCACACAGGTGATATAGAAACAGGCGATCAGCTGGCCCAGTTGCACCAGCGTACCCACACCGTATTTACCGATGGTGAACGCCATTGCACCGAAAGCACCCAGCGGGGCCAAGCGCATGATCATGTTGATAATGCCGAAGATCACGCGTGAGAAACTTTCAATCACGTTGAAGATCAACTGGCCTTTCTCACCCAAGCGATGCAGGGCAAAACCGAACAGCACGGCAAACAGCAACACCTGCAGGATATTGCCACTGGCGAATGCGCCAATCACGCTACCCGGGATAATATCCAGCAGGAAAGGAATGATCCCCTGCTGCGACGCCTGCTCAGCGTAAACCGCGACCGCTTTGGCATCCAGCGTGCCAGGATCGACGTTCATCCCGGCACCGGGTTGCACCAGGTTAACGATCACCAGGCCGATCAGCAGCGCCAAGGTGCTGACAATTTCAAAATACAGTAGCGCTATCGCCCCGGTGCGGCCAACGGCCTTCATGCTTTCCATCCCCGCGATGCCGGTCACCACGGTACAGAAAATCACAGGTGCGATAATCATTTTGATTAATTTAACAAATCCATCACCCAGTGGTTTCATCTGGGCACCGAGGTCAGGGTAGAAATGGCCAAGCAGGATACCCAGCGTAATCGCTGTCAGCACCTGAAAATAGAGGCTCTTAAAGATAGTTGTTTTCATATGAAATCCTTTGGGGGGAGACAACGCGACAGTCGGACATTCACTCGTCCGTCCTGTTTATCGCTTGCGCGGAAAATAACACCCACATAACAACATGGAAATAATTTGTTGTTCCCAATAACGCTTATTGATACGAATTTAAGAGCTGAAACGCGTCAGCTAAGCTGCAAAGCTGAAAGCTACGTAAGTTTTTCTTTGCACTAACGCAAAAGGGGTAGGAGTGAAGTGCGATTTTCGGACACCGCAAAAGTACCAGAAAATCACGAAAAAACTTATTGTACGGGCGGGCAAAATTGAGCTTCGAACGCCTCGCGAGGCAAAGGTTCGGCAAACAGAAAACCCTGACCATGGCGGATACCGTGCTGTAACAGCCAGTCACGCTGCGCGTCGGTTTCCACACCTTCCGCCATCATCGGCAGATTGAGCACATCAGAGATAGAGCTGATGATGCGTACTAGCGCATCATCCTGCGGCAGGTCATCAATAAAACTCTTGTCGATTTTAATCAAATCGATCGGCAAGCATTTGAGATGGTTCAGGTAATTCAGGCTGGAATACCCCATGCCAAAATCATCCAAGACGATCGACAAGCCCAAATCATGCAGTTCACGCAGCAACCCCAGCACCTGCTCAAGATCGTTAATGCGCACGGTTTCCGTGATTTCCAGCTGTAATTTACCCGGCTCGATCCGATGCTGAACTAACAGCTGCTTCAAGTGTGGGATAAAATCTTGATGCAGCAGCTGAAGCGCAGAAATATTCATCGCCAGCGGCAGCTTAATCCCTTGATGCTGCCACTGTGCCAGAATACGGCAGGACTCTTCCAACACCCAGTTACCGAGTGGAACGATAACGCCCAACTCTTCCGCTAACGGAATCACTTCCGCCGGTAACACCAGGCTGCTATCGCGCTGTGGCCAGCGCAACAGCGCCTCAGCCCCCAGCACCTGATGGGTTTGCATATCCACCTGCGGTTGCAGAAACAGCGTAAACTGACGCTGCTCAATCGCCAGCAGGATCTCGCTTTCCTGTGTCAGCCTCTTTTGCGTTCGTTCCGTCAGGCTCGGCTCAAAGAACAGGATTTGGTTCTTACCTTCACGGTGTGCCGCCATCATTGCCGAAGTGGCACTACGCAGCAGTTGTTCCGCGCTGCCCCCAGGGGGTGAGAAATGGGCAATGCCGATACTGGCACTTGGTCTCAGTGACATTTGCTGCAGATTCAGCGGGTTATTGATCTCTACCATAATACGTCGTGCCAACTGCATGGCATGGAACGGCTGTTCAATATTCTTTGCCAGAATGGCAAACTCGGCGTTACTCAACTGTGCCAGCACGCAATCAGAACCGATGGCATTACGCAGTTTTTTCACCAGCATCAGCAACAGCGCTTCACGTTTTGACGGGCTGAGCACACCAGACACTTCGTGTAGTGTTTCAATCCCAACCACCAGCAGGTTAAAACGTGCCGGACGCATATGGGAAGCCAAGTGCTGTTCAAGCAACGCGGTAAACAACACCGAGTTGGGTAATTCAGTAATCGAGTTGCGGGTGCTAAGGCGGCTCATTTCAGTGTGCGCCTTAGCCAGCATCTGCTGATTGCGGTTGTAATTACGCACCAGCAGACCCAGCTCATCATCCTGGTGGTGAGCGGGCAACATCAGTTGGTGATAAGGCATATCTTCTGGAGCGATATTCTCAAGCTCCCTCACCATCGCGCGCAACGGGTAAACCAGCAACCGATTCATGCACCAGGTAATGGCAACCGACAGGATCAGCGCCAGCAGCAGGTAGGTGGATAACATGGTAGACAGCGTGCTGAGAATAAATTGATACATGCGGAACGAGTCGGCTTGTAACACCAAATAGGCCAGCGGCTGAGGATTAGCAGGCACTCGCTCCAGCGAATAAAGCGGCACTGAAATCTGTACCGGCAGCTCAAAAATACGCGCCAGCAGCGCGGGCACCGGCCGTTCAGGCGGGAAATTGGCATGTACAGCCTCAAACTCATTCGGCAATACAATATAGGCGCGCGTAAGGATCCCGACCGGCAGCAATGAATTGAGCACTCTCTCGGTTTCCGGCACATCCATGCGCAGCACGGCCTCGGCTAGAGGTTGGCGGACAGAGTGCGCGATACTCTCTAACTGATGGGCGTAGTCATCCCTGCGCTGCTGCACAAAATGGAATAACTGGATCACGATGAAGATACAGATTGTCACCAGCGCAACGCTGGACACCGTGGCCATCTGCTTGATCGTTAACGAACGCCTGACTTGCAAACCGGTTCTCCGCTCATTCGGGCCGCAATAAAAAAGGGCAGATGCCGTATGCCCGCCCCTCAAACCAAACTGAGTATACTCGATCGTTTCATGTTTTTACCTTCCCTGCCGCCTGACGACGGCAGAAAAGCGCGGGTTTCAGTATTATCCTAGCTGGAATGCCTACAGGGTAACAAAACCACTCGGTAGGTAACACCCGAATCGACCGATTTCTTATTACTTGAAATCGGCGTATGGCGTCAGGGGTTGTGGAGGCAAGTCAAGATCGCCTTGCCAGCCGGCAAATGAATAGCGCAGATAAATCAATGCATGACTAGGCGTATAGTTTTTGGCCTGCTGGATATCCACCCCAGCTCCCATTGTCCAATGAGAACCGAGGCGGCGTTCAATAATCGCCCGCAGCGTATAGCCGATACCGGAGGAGGAACTGCCCGTTTCAACGGCAAACTTATCTGGCAGAGAATCGGGGATCAACCCCTGTAACGGATAGCGTTTTTCGTCATTGGATTTCGAATGAGAAATCGACACCGATCCGCCCACCTCCCATGACCAGTTCTCAGTGCGCTGACGATAGTTCACCGGCACCGCCAGCGATACGTATTCCTGTGGGCTGTAATAGCCCCCTTGCCCCAGGGAATAACCGCTTAAATCCTTCTGGTAATGCCACAGCATGCTGCTCAGGCCCAGGGTGAAACGGCGATTATCCTCATTAATCAACTTATAGTAATAGCCCGCCATTAGGCGCTGACGCTGGTTATCCTCAACGTTTTGACCGGTGAGCAGATGAGCGCTGAGATCGGCCCAAACGCCGCTGGCCTCACCGCGATCGTAACTGCCACTGAGGCTGATACCGGTAGCACGCACGCCGCCCCAGGTGATACCGGTATTGGGATCGCGCGTGCCGCCAAACGCCAGTAACGAACTGGAAATCGGCCGACGCGAAACGCCCAGCCGCCAGCCGATATGGTTCCAATCGCCGTTGTAAGCCAAACCACCGACCCAATCCACCACGTCAAAACCGATTGGCGTAGTACCCAGATCGGTTTCCCAACGTTCGTTTTTCCAACCCACGGCCACGCTAGTGCCGGTGGCTCTCTGCCGCTCATCACCGCTGCAACCCACCGTATTACAAGTCCCGAAGGTTTCGAAGTGCTTGCCCTGAGCATCGGTAGAAAACGTGCCCGCATTCAGTTGAACGGTATCGGTGCGGAAGAATGCGCGGCCGTCATACAGCGGCATATCCACCTGCAGCATGGTGTCATGCGCGCTCAAATCGGAGATCCCACCGGTGCCGCTCGACCCCCAGTAATCATGATTCAGCGTCACCTTCACATCCTGCTGGCGATAGAGATCGGCGGCATCAGAACGGATACCACGCTTAAGCCAGTCATCCATCGGATTATTACGCGTCGCACGGGTGTAGCTGTCGTTATCCAGCAGAATAGCGGGCACCATACCGCTGGCCACCATCGCCTGGCGATAATCCTGCTGCGCCTCCGCGGGACGCTGCTGTACCTGTTCCAAGCGCGCGGCATCGCGATACACCAGCGCTTTCGCCTGGCCTGCGGGTTCATGCAGCGCGGCAGCTTTCAACTGCGTGAAGATGGCGGTCGCTTTCTGCGGTTCACCCACCGCATTCCAGGCATTAGCCAAGCGGCGCTGGCCGTTGAGCGACTCCTCCTTCGGTGGCGCGGTTTTCAGCCGCTGATGTGCCTCACTCAGCTTGCCTTCGGCTACGTAGGCTTCAATCTCGCCCAATCGTGCGTCTGGGTTACTCGGTTCACGCAGGCGCACTCGCTGATACGCGGCCAACGCTTCCCCATAATCCTCCCGGGCCAAAGCCCAATCGGCAAGCAGCAGTTCGATCCGCGTATCCGCCGGTTGCTGGCGCAGATAGGCAATCGCTCCCGCTTCATCGCCCGCGGCACGCAGTTTTTCGCCATGGTCCAGCGCCGCCTGCATCTCCAGCCGCTGTGCCATCTCACGCATATCATCGCTCCACTGCGCTTTCGGCAACGTATCCAGATGTGCCAACGCCTGGCTATCGCGATCGCTGGCAGACAGATACAGCGCATAGGCATAAATTTGTTGTGGATCGCCGGGTTTTTTCTGCGCCAGTTGGCTGAATAGCGCGTCGGCCTGCTGTGGATGCCAATCCTGACGTAACGCCTGCGCGTAGTGATAAGTCAGCCAGACATCGCTTGGATCCATCTGGTAGGCTTGCCGGTATATCTCCACCGCCTGCGACCACTGCTGGCGCTGTGTCAACACTTCCGCCTGCTGCTTTAGCATATCCAGTTGCAGGCTGTTGAGGGTATCACGCAACTTATCCTGCTGCCTGCGTGGCAAGCTGTTCAGATAGGCCAACGCCTTTTGCGGCGATTGACGCTGGTAGATATTCACCAGGCCGCGGACCGCACTGCCGCTGCTCGGGTCAAGGCGCAAAGCCTGCTGATAGTAACGCTCGGCGGTCACATCATCTTTATGAGCCACGGCAACGTCAGCGAGACCGATCAACGCACTGCTGTCGCTGTGGTCAATCTGCCGCGCCTGCTGATATTTTTGCTGCGCCAGCGCTAGATTATTGGCCTTCAGCGCTTTGTCGCCCGCATCGATCGCCAACCAATAGCGATTACTCTGGATTAGGCTTTGCCATTTAGCGCTGTCGTAGCCATTCTTATCTGCTTTCTGCGCCTGCAAAAACAGGCTCAAGGCTTTCTGACGGTTACCTGAACGCGCGTAGGCCAAACCCAATGCCCCCAGCACCTGTGCGTCATCAGGCGTACTGACCAGCGCTTTTTTCAGCTCTGGGATCGCCGCGTGGCTCCCCCCTTTATCCACCTGCGCCAAACCGACCATCCGCGCCTGATAAGCAGGATCGGCCAACAGAGTTTGCTGTCTGGCTAATTCCTGCTGTGCGCTGGCCGCCTGATCGCTGCTTTCAAACACGCTGAGGAAGCGGTTGAGCATCGCCACGCTTTGGGGGCTGACTGGCATCGCTTTGATTTTTTCCAGCCACAAATCAGCCGCAGGGCCACGCCCGGCGGGATCCGCTGCGAGCCGCTGCAAAACGTCGTAAGCCTGTTTCTCCTGATTCTGGCTGAACAGCAGTTGTGCCAATGTCATACGCAATGAAATATTACCGGGATACTGCTGATCCAGCCGTTGCAGCTTTTGCTGTGCCACAGGCTCCTGCCCCGGCAGCCGCGCCACCAGTTTCCAGTATTCCACCGCCAGTTCGAGAGTGGGCGGATCCCCTTGAAACAAGGCATCGTACTGCGCCTTGGCTTCCGGCAAGCGGCCAGCGGCAGCCATCAAACGCGCCTGTTGCAGTTTCTGGCGCGTTTCCGGCTGGGTCAGCAACAGGTTCGTCTGCGCCTGATGATAAGCGGCGGATTGTGGTGCGATATTCTTCAACTTGTCCAACTGCTGCTGCGCCAGTACCTGATTGCCCTGGCGCAATGCCAAGCGCATACGTGCCGCAATCACCTCAGGATTATTCGGGTCCATCAGTTCAAGACGATAAAGCGACTGACGCACCAGTTCGTCTTTATTGCTGGCCTCACCGACGCGCACCTGCTCCAGCAGCCATTGCTCAGGCGCAACGGTTTCTGTACTTTGCGCCTGGGGAAATAGGACCAGGCTCAAAGGAAACAGGCATAACCAGTTTTTTCTGAAGTTACGCATCACCCGCATAGCATTTAGTCCCGCTCATCCGGCGACAGGCGACGACGGCTGTAGGCCTTCAAGCCACGCCACAGCAACAGCGCCATGATCACTACCACCAAGGTTGCCATGACGGCTAACCATACTGGATGGGTGGCTAACACATGCCAGACACGTTCCCACCACGGCAGATGCCCGACATAGTAAATATCCCCCACGCTCAGGCTGCTGATCCCCGATTCACGGATCACCGCCACCGAGCCAAATACATTGGCTCGTTTAGCGCCATCCAGCAGCGCATTATTCAGCAGTTCATAACCCTGGGGGCTATCCGCCAACAGCGCCACAATGCTGCGTTGATCGTTGAACGGCGACTGCACACCGACAATCGCTGCTACGGCCCCTGCGGAGCTGATAGTCGCTTTACTGTCTGGCGTTGCATCATCCTGCTGCACTTTGATTTCCGGCAGCGGTAACTGACGCATCGGCTGTTTCACCCAGCTCTGAGTGGCTTCTATCAGTAAATTGATTTTCTTCTCATCGCGCAACTCCGGCGGGATGGTGCCGATCAGCAGAATATCGGCGTCTTTCTCTCTGGCCTGCGACCAATCATCGGCCAGCATAAAGGCCAACGCCGGATAACCGGTTTGAGCCCCCACACTTCCCAGCGCATTGAGCAAGGCACTAACCTGGGCGGGCTGCGGCTGCTTGCTCACCAGCACCAGGGTTTGCGATAGATCCGCCATGCGGCTGAATGGGAAACTGGCATTGGCAAAAGCGCGCAGGTCGGGCATCGCCATAAAGTGTCGATAGCCCGAGAAATCAATGGTGGAACTGCCGTCGATCACCGCATGATTAGGGGCTACTGAATAGGTTTCACAGCGATCTGCCGTGCCGCTGCCTAATAGCGTGGTGTAATCAAAGTCAAAGCGTATCTGGTTAATCGGCTCAAGTTTCAGCGCCGGAATATTGACCGTTTTCTCCGCAGCAATCAGCCCCTGCCGCAGCGGAATGCCCAATATTTTTCCGTCCTGCTCGTTCTCTGGCAACAGCGAATAGGCCTGCACAAACTGGTTGTTCAGGCTGATGCTCAGGCGCGAGCTATCCTGCACACGCGGTGCGGTATATCGATATTTCAGTGACATATCGATACCCGTACTGCGGATCAGGAACAAGTCCGGTGGCAAATTCATGTTCAACGAGATCGGGCCAGGTTCAATGCCGCTGGTTTGCAACTGCCCGGCATATTGCTGCAACTCGCTAAAGGTCATTGGCCGATCGGTGCGTACCCAGTTTGGCGCATCGTACGGCTGCCGCGGTAACAATTGCTCGACCTTATCCACCGTCAGGCTCTGGCCGCGGAACAGAATGTCCCCCTGTGCAATGCCCTGCACGGCGGTAATCAGATCGTTGTCATCACGGCCCTCTATCAGCAGCAGCTTCACATACGGGTTATTCGGATGATTGACCATTTCTATGGTCGGCCCGTTCACCTGCGGATGATCTTTCAGGAAATCCGGCCGTTGCTGATTGGTAACAAACACAATCGCGTGCTGGTTGGGCAACTGATTAAACAGCGTTGGGAACGACTGGCCGCGCCACTGCGCCTTGCTGCCAAACCAGGAGGCCAGAATACCGGCCGCACGCTGCTGCACCAAATCCGGCTGCCCGGCAAACACCATCGGCAGATCTAACGGACGGCTGTCACGGCTATCAAAGAAAGGTTCGGGGAAATGCGACAGATCATTTTTCAGCGGCAATTTCTGGAAGCGCAGATTCAGCGCACTGGATTTACTGACATCCAGCCACAACACGCTGTTTGCCGGGTTTTCACAGATATTCTGGTAATGGCCGACAAACTCCAGGCGCACGCGGTTAAAATCACTGATATAACGCGGGTCGATCGAGATCTGAACCCGATTGGTTTTCCCCAATTGCTCTTTGGCAATGCTTGACACCCCCATCAGTTCATCATTGAGATAGACCTTAACGTGGGACTCCTGTGGGATCAGCGAAGGCGATGGCGTAAACGTCAGGTCGAGCACGGCCTGTGACACCACTTCGTCGCTGCGCACGCCAAATTCCACCTGCCCTTCAGGGCGCGTTCCACGCAGCGTAAAGGTCCCCGGTGGTGGCGCGATTTGTGCGAAGGGTAATTGCACATCCCGCACCGGCGTGTTCGGATCTTCAGGTATGACCGATCGGATGGGCGTAGTCACAGAAGAACCAGCGGCCTCAATCGCCGGGGGTAACCCAAAGGCAATTGCTGAAGTCGGTGTTTCCGCCTGAGACAGGGAACTGATGCCTAAGGCCAATGCGGTAAACCAGGTTATTTTTCTCTTCATCGTATCATCATCAATGTTAGAACCTGTTCACGGGCGAACGGTTGCAAAATACACCGCCTATGCCACAGCCTCTTTCTGAACAAAAGCCGGTTCCCTGCCTACGCCTTGAGGGATAAATGACATTACCCAGGCAGTCAGCGTGGCCAATCCGGCAATAATGCCGCGAATGATGGGCGGTGAATAATCCGCCATTCGCATGTAACCGCGGATCCCCAGCATCATGACATCTCGCAGGCTCTCCCCCGGTTTATCTTCAGGGAACCCATCCTGCCACAGCGCCCAGGTATCGGCGCGGGCGAAGGTACACTGAATAAATTCAATATGCTGACGGATAGACAGATCTTCCAGACGTACCCCGACATGGACACCGTTGGCGCGCGTCACCAAACAGGGGAAACTGAATTCCTGCTGACCACGCTTGAGCAATAACAACACTCTGTCTCCGTCCCTTAACTGATCCGGCACACGCATTTCCAGGCCAACGCCCCCGTCGGAGTAATCCCGCAGGCTGCACGGGAAAAGGTGCCCATCGGCCCTTGCCAACGCTGCTGGCATGGCAATTTCCACCCGGTGTGAGCGACGCATCTGTTTGACTTCCACGGCCACCGCAATGGCACCGCCAAGAATCAGCATGTTGTAAAAGACCCACACCAGATTGAGCACCACGGTCATGAGTTCATCGCTCGGGCCGAAGAAAAGGCGCCACACGCCAAATCCGATCCCCGCTAAATTCAGCACGACCAGGCACAAGTATGGGCGCGTGATCACCCAGTCAAAATGATCCTGATCTGAATGCACCCCTTTTGCCGTTACGTTGAACTTGCTTTTATACGGATTGAACAACGCAGCCGTGGTCGGCCTGGCGATATACCAGGCCAGAACGGTTTCATAGATTTCACCCCAGAAAGAGTAACGATATTTGCTCTGGATACGTGAACTGGTCAGGCTGGCGTGGATCATGTGCGGCAGAACGTACAGCGCGATCGCCAGCGCTGGGGCATAGATGATGTAAGCATGCAACAACAGGAACACCAATGGCGCAATCAGGAAAATCAAGCGCGGGCCGCCGGAAAAAAAGTGCAGCATGGCGTTGGCGTAACATAGCCGCTGTCCGATCTTAAGCCCTTTACCCAGCAACGGGTTATCCAAGCGGAAGATCTGCGCCATACCGCGCGCCCAGCGGATACGTTGCCCAACGTGCGCAGCCAGGCTCTCCGTTGCCAGCCCGGCAGCCTGTGGAATACGAATATAGGCCGAAGTGTGGCCGAGACGATGCAGACGCAATGAAGTATGCGCATCCTCGGTGACGGTCTCCACCGCGATGCCGCCGATTTCATCCAGCGCACTGCGGCGCAATACGGCACAGGAGCCACAGAAGAAGGTGGCGTCCCACATATCGTTGCCGTCTTGTACCAAGCCATAAAACAGCGTTCCCTCATTCGGCGTCTGACGAAAACGGCCAAGGTTGCGCTCGAAGGGATCGGGGGAGAAGAAATGGTGCGGCGTTTGCAACATCGCCAGTTTTTTATCTTTGAAGAACCAGCCCATGGTCAGTTGCAGGAAGGATCGCGTCGAGACATGATCGCAATCGAAGATGGCAACAAATTCACCGGTGGCCTGCTTCAACGCATTGTTAATGTTACCGGCCTTCGCGTGTTCATGGGTGGAGCGAGCGATGTAACGGACACCTAACTGCTCGGCAAACTCTCTGAATTCCTTACGATTACCGTCATCAAGGATATAAATATTGAGCTTCTCTTTCGCCAATCGATGCCCAGTGCAGCGTAAATCGCTGGCTTGACGACCCCCAGATCCTCGTTGTAAGTCGGCACCATCAAATCTACCGTTGGCCAGGTGCTGGTATCGGCTGGCATCGGCACCGGCTGACGCTGCAGCGGCCACACGGTCTGGAAGTAGCACAAGACCAGCACCACCCAGGCATAGGTTTCGGCGGCCAACAGCAGCAACCCGCAGATCAGGCTGAACGGATCGCCCCAGTTCAGCGTCTCGGTATAGCGCCACCACAGATACCGGCAGGAAACGGTGAGTGACAGCACGATCAGCATCAGGCTGGGTAAACGGCCGGGCAAACGGCGCACCACCATGGCAACCCCCCACAACAGCAGCACAAAGATAAACTGCGGCCATAATTCAAAGGGTTGTGAAATACATAACATCGCCATCAGCGCCGCAAGCACACCAGCAGCAATAAACAAAGCCTGACGCACACGCCGGTTCAGTTGGCTGAAGCGCTGCCACAGACGCTGCCCCATTTCAGCTTGCTGTACCCGCTGCGGGAAACCTTTCAGCCCCTTGGTATAATTCCGCTGCAGGCGCTGCAAGCGCTCAGCAAAGTTGGGCCTCTTGAGTATCGGGCGACTATCGTTGCGAATGATCAACAACCACAAGCACTGGAACAGATAACGTAATACGTCTGCAGGCCGCGGGCGATTTGGTGCGATATGGGGGAACCAGTGTTGAGGATTGGCTCTGAGCCGCCGCCAAGCCGGAGATTCAAAACGCAGGAAAACCCAACCCAGCAGCAGCATCAGCATCAGCATCAGCATCAGGGTATTGAAAAAGGCAGCAAACGGTGAGGCTTTCCTCAGGCGATAAGCACGATAACGCGCTTGTAGCGCCTGACGAACAGGAGGGATCAGCACCAGGCTCAATAGCCGGCTCATTTTGCCACTCCCTGCAGATTGATCAGACACCAGTTGGCCAGGGTGATGACTTCCTCCGCCGCCAGGCTTTCCGGCCGGTATTCTCCCAGCGGCTGTTTGGCGGCCAGCGCCTCAGATAACGCTTCATCGCGATGGATCATCAAAGGTAACAAGCCACTCAGCGTTTGCAGCCAGAATTGGTGCAAGTCTTCCTGCAGTTGGCTGGCGGCAGAGTAGTTATTAATAAGGAAATGACAATGAGGCGGTAACACCTGCTGGTGCAGACGGGCATGGCAATTGGCATCGGGGTTAAGCAGCAGGAAAACGCTGTCAGCCAGCGCCAATTGCTGCTGAATCACGGGGCTGTTACCGGCCGGAATATCCAGCAGGATCCAACGATATTGCCCAGACGTTTTGACCTGTTGCAGAAAATCGCGCCAATGCGTTGGCGTTGCGTCACTCAGCAGCCCCATTTTCCACTGCTCAGCCACGCTTAAACGACCAAACGGCAGAAAATCGAGTTTCGGGCAGTAGCGCATTGCCCCTTGCTGCCAGTTAACCCCGTCCAGCTCGGCTCGCGCCCAGCCGCGGCTCAGCTCAAAGGGCATATTGAAATGCAGCCGCAGTAAATTGTCCGGCGAAAAATCAATCGCCAGTACCGATTCCCCTAATTCCTGCAATGCCCAGGCAAGCGCGGCGCTCAATGATGTGGTACCACTGCCCCCGCGTATTCCCTGCAAAGCAATGACCGGCATAAGTCAGAGGCTCCCCGTTTTTTGCGCCAGTTCGGCTAATAATGGCCAGCGCCCCATCATGTGCGCTAACCGCTCCTGACGCAAAATATCGATGTAATTTAATTCAGGCAAAGAAAACGCGAGACTCAAGGCCAGTAAATCGTCTTGCATCAGTGGCTGATCCACCGTGCGAAAGTGTGATAAATCGCCCTTATTCATTCTGCCACCTTCAATAAAGTAGGCTAATGTTAAATGACTATAGCAACGATTAAAGAAAAATAACCAATAAGATGAATTTTAACGGTTATTATGACATAAGCGAGCTAGGCCTGTTATTCTTGACCGCAACGTTACGGTTTTTCAGTCGCTGAATCTGTCAGATCTGTGACATTTTCGACAAAAGCAGAATAAATCTATGGCGCAGACTTTCTTATTAGGTATCCGACAAATGTGGGAAGAGTTGTCGGTAATGCAATCACCCGGGTTTTACTGGGTTAATGTCGATCGCCAGACCGATGCGAATTTGCTTTGCTGGCAAATTATCACGGCTCAGGCAGAAGAGAGCTCGTTGGCGCTGATTTACAGCGGCGACAAACCGGATAATTTGCTGGCCGCCCCCCCTTCGCCCGCAGTAAAAAAACTGCCTTTATATAGCTTGCCGGAGAAAAAAGCAGCGCTGCTGCATTTGCGCAATGATTTGATGCGCACATTAAACCCGAAAAACCGTCTGTTGATCCTGCTGGCTCCTGCCAACTTATGGCAAAACTTCACTCACGATGAGCTGCGCGAATGGTCTTACAGCACCGCTAAATGGTTACGCCAGCAGCAGTGCACGATGGTTATTCTCAGCCACAGCAGCGGCGTCAACCGGCTCCGCGGCCAGCTTAGTAACGAGCACCGCATTTTCAATGGTTTATCCAGCCTGCATTGGCAGCAGGACAGTGCGCAGTACCTGGTCAACTGGTGGAGCACACCGCACTGCATCAACGCCAACCAACTGCTGACGCTGAACCAAACGCCACAAGGCTGGCAGGCCGAAGAAGAGGAAGAAGAGGAAGAAGGCCCCGCGCTTCATACTCCGGTCGTCAGCGATGCGGGCCGCTATCTGGCAGAAAGGTGCATCCTTGAAGGTGCACCTCCGCTGTCCGCTAACTGGCAACTGTTCGAAAACAGCACGTTACTGACCCAGCAAGGCATGCAGGCCATGGCGGCAACGCTGATTTTTGCCCTCTATCAGAGTGACCACATTGATGTGCTGGCCCACCAGATCCACAATTTGCGCCGCCATCGCGGCAATGGGCTGAAAATCGTGGTACGCGAAATGAGCGCCAGCCTGCGTTACAGTGATGAACGCCTGCTGCTGGCCTGCGGGGCCAGCCTGATCGTGCCCCATTCCGCACCGCTGTCGAGTTTTCTGACCATGCTGGAGGGTGTTCAAGGCCAGCGTTTGTCACGCTATGTTCCTGCTGACATCGACGCCCTGCTGGCAGGGCTGCGGCCATTACCCGTAAAAGGCTATCTGCCGCTGGAGGATTTCAGTAAAGCGGTGGTATCGCTGCTAGAAAATACGTTGCTGCCGGAAGACGGCAAAGGCGTGATGGTCGCGTTACGCCCCGTTCCTGGGTTGACCGCTCGGCAGTCTATGACCTTGTGCCACCAGCGCCGCTTCGGCGATGTCATGACCGTGGCACAAAACCGGCTGTTCCTGTTCCTTTCCACCTGCCGGATTAACGATCTGGACACGGCGCTGAAGTTCATCTTCCGGCTGCCCGTGCGCGAAGCCTTCAGCAACTGGGTGGTCTGGTATGAGGACGTGGATATTCTCTCTGAAATCAACCAACTCACACAGAATCTGGCATTGGCCCAATCCTCCGTTAAACGCGATCTGCAGGCCGGCCCCAAAACCACGGCCAAAACAACAGCCACAACAGAAGAAACGCAGGCCGATCAACGCCGCCAGCCAGTGCCCATCACTCTGTTAAGCCGGGGGCCAGGATGAACGACATTACCGACATCGTACAGATCATGCTCCTTTGCGCGATCATCTTTATTCCCTTGGGTTACTCCCTGCATCGTCGTTTCCCAAACTGGTATCAGAATTGGCAAAACCGGCTGTTATCACCGCGTTATTTAAAGCCAGCAGGGTTGTGGACCCGCGAAGATCCCTCTTCTCAGACTAAGCGTAAAAATCATAATGAACGAAAATAAAATAACGACGCCTGAAAACGATCTGTGGCGCTACTGGCGCGGTCTTGGTGGTTGGAACTTTTACTTTTTAGCCAAGTTCAGCCTGCTATGGTTTGGCTATCTGAATTTCCATGCACTACCAAACCTGGTGTTTATGGCATTTTTGCTGATGCCGATCCCTTCACTGCGTCTGCACCGCTGGCGGCACATTATTGCCATTCCAATCGGGATAGGTCTGTTCTATTACGACACCTGGCTGCCTGGTATTAACAGCATCATCAGCCAGGGTTCGCAGCTCGCGGGTTTCAGCGCCCCGTATCTGCTTGAACTGGTCGAACGCTTTATCAACTGGCAGATGCTGGGTGCCGCTTTTGTGATGCTGATTGCCTATCTGTTTCTGGCGCAATGGCTGCGGATTACGGTGTTTACCGTTGCTGCCATGGTATGGTTGAACCTGGTGAATGTCACCGGCCCGGCGGTGTCCTTGCTGCCAACCACCAGTACCGCTGCGGCATCGGCTCCGGTAACGCCGCCGGCGAATGAGGCGGTTCCTGGCGGTAGCCAACCAGCCACCAACGGCCCTCCTACCAATGCCAACCTCGCCGCCAATCTGGAGCAGTTTTACGATCAGGAAAAAAGCCGCGCTACGGTTTTCCCTACCACACTGCCCAGCGATGCTCAGCCATTCGACCTGTTGATTATTAATATCTGTTCGCTGGCTTGGGCCGATCTGGATGCGGTCAATCTGCGCAACCACCCGCTGTGGGACAAGATGGACATTATATTCACCAACTTCAACTCAGCCACCGCCTACAGCGGCCCGGCGGCCATCCGCCTGCTGCGGGCCAGTTGCGGGCAGTCTTCGCACCACGATCTCTATCAGCCTGCCAATCAGCAGTGTTATCTGTTTGATAATCTGGCAAAACTCGGGTTTAAATCACAGCTGATGCTGGATCACTCCGGCATGTTTGGGGATTACCTGAAAAACCTGCGCACCGATGGGGGTTTACAGGCACCGCTGATGTCACAAGCAGGTATCAGCAATGAACTGACCTCTTTCGACGGCGAACCGATTTATAACGATCTGGAATTGCTCAATCGCTGGCTCGATCTACAGAAAAAAGGCACTGATGCCCGCACGGCAACCTTCTTCAACGTCATTCCACTACACGATGGCGATCGATTTGTGGGTGCCAACAAGGGCGCTGATTACCAGCCACGGGCGCAAAAGCTGTTAGATCAGTTGAATACCTTCCTTGATGAGTTGCAACAGTCCGGGCGAAAAGTGATGGTGGTACTCGTACCGGAGCACGGTGCGGCACTGGTTGGCGATAAAATGCAGATGTCTGGCCTGCGTGATATTCCAAGCCCGAGCATTACTCACACGCCCATGGGCATCAAGCTGATCGGCATGCAGGCCCCACATCAGGGTAGCCCGTTTGAGATTAAAACGCCGAGCAGCTATCTGGCGCTGTCTGAGCTGGTATCACGACTGGTGGATGGCAAAGTCTTTAGTGCGCCGAGCGTCGACTGGCAAACCCTGACTCAAGGCCTGCCGCAAACCGCCGCCGTCTCCGAAAATGACAACGCAGTTATTATGCAGTATCAGGGCAAGCCCTATATTCGCCTCAACGGTGGTGATTGGGTACCTTATCCGCAGTAACTTTGCTACTCGGCACGCCTTCGGGCGTAATGCCTGTCAGTTGAGCGCAAAGCGGCATAATCATGCATCAATGGCTCAAGGCATCGCCCTCTCTCCCTCTGGGAGGGCGGGGTGAGCAGTTGGTAGCCCGGCGATCGTCCCCTCACCCTAACCCTCTCCCCAAGGGAGAGCAGCTGTGTTTAAAGTCAATGGGTGATGATTAATTTGTCACCCATTGCCTATTATCTCGCAGCATCGCGTTTAATATC
>NZ_JBBCVB010000012.1:0-153291 GCF_037199905.1 Serratia sp. MMO-28 | reverse complement strand
TCACTGTGAGAATACTGTTTTGCCATATTTTGCCTCAGGTTCGTTGTATTGAATGAAGGCAGCATGTGGCAGCAGAGTTTTGTTAACAATATGAGTTCGCCGGACGCTTACAATGCTTGTAAGTAATTCGCATCAGAATGAAGTTGAATTGGTTCTGCATAAACATACGAGTAGCTGTTACATGGATGCAGAACTGGCGGCAATTATCCTTATCTATTTGCTCTCAGAACTGACTCTGCTAACGGGAAATGAGCTCACCGACGGCGAACCGTGCAGAATGCATTTCATGCTCCAGTGGCACGAACAAACCACACAGCAAGTTTCTGTATAAAATTCCTACGTTGGTGACGTTCAACTTCTTGAGCACGGATTTCCTCCTGTTCCTTTTGTCTCTGATTGGTTCGCAGCGTCGGATTTCTCTGCATAAATTCTCGGTAGGCTGATTCGGCAATGAGGGCATCGGGCTAGTTTCTCTTCTCTCTTCGCTACATTGGGAGCAATCCCAACAGCAATGCCCCTTTTAGCCTCTTCACGTTTACTACGAGCTTCAGCCAAAGTCACGTCGGGATAAACCCCAAGAGCAAGCAACTTCTCCTTGCCAGCAACACGGTACTTAAGCCGCCAATAATCAAAAGGTAAAGTCCCCCACCATCAGAGAGTTTGTAAGGTTCATCTTTTGGCTTTGCGGTATCAACCTGACGGGCGTTAAGTTTCACTGGGGGTATATCCATAAGACCGAACAGCACATACCCCAAATGTACCCCCATATGCATGTATATTTTGGGGGGTGCCAGTAGACGTCAGAATACAAGCGAGAGCTGGAAGATGCTGATTATAATGGTTTTCAGTGAACTGGAGTAGACTTTGAGAGATACTTGATTGGTGCGATAATAGGAGTAGAACCTAAGACCTTCGCCTTACGAAAGCAAGCCAACTCCAAAATGAGTACAAGAATGAGTATTCTTAAGACTAATTTTTAAATAAAACATAAATATCAATAAAATATAATTTAAATCACGGCTTAACGTTTAAATGGTTTTGCTCGTCCATATCATGACGAGCCATAAAGACCAATAAACCTTATAAAATCCACACGGTTGTGTGGATTTTTGTTTTCCAGCCGTCTCACCATCTACATACGCTCAGGCCCACTCAGCGCAGCCGTTTTTATATCAAAATGTAACATTCCTTCTTTCTTAAGCCTTTTCTAAGCCTTTATCGCTATATTTCCTCTTACCAGCAGAAGGAGTGAATATGAGCGTGCACATCCAAGCCCCTTATAAGCTTTTATTCTCTCGTGATAATGCTCACAGGGCGTTATTGCAGAACTACATACAGAACGAATATAGACGGGAGTTCAATGCAACCATCCCTCACTTCCTTCCTTACCTTCTGGGCATGTACCGGGCAGATGGGAAGCTGGTGGGAGCCTGCGGCCTGAACCGGGCGGATCTGGGGCCTTTGTATCTTGAGCATTATTTGGCTGCTCCCATTGAGGAGGTCATTGCTGTTCACACAGGTAAAACCGTATCGCGCAGTCACTTGGTTGAAATAGGCAACTTTGCCTGCGCTGAAGCCGGTAACGCACGAATCATGTTTGCCGCCATCTGTCAGCTCTTGTGCGATAACCAACTCGAGTATGTAGTATTTACCGGCACCAGGAAACTGAGGAATATCTTCCATCGGCTGCATCTGAACCCCGTTGAGCTGGCCCGGGCCCAGCCTGAGAGAATAGGCGAAGAGGTCAAAAACTGGGGGAAATATTACCAGCACCAACCCTACGTCATGATGGGTGAACTGAACCAAGGCCGCCAAGTTTTGAGTAAAACCAGTTTATTACTCTCGCTATTTGGCCCCATGCCAGGCATTTTCCCAGTGCAGACGAGCGTGCAACTATGATCCTTTTTGAGCGTATGCAACAGATCGCAGCGGCAGATCCTTCTCGGCCCGCATTATGCGATAGCCAACAAGTCATTAGCTACGCTGAGCTATTGCAAAAAACAGCCTCCCTGGCCGAGAAACTTAAAGCCGAGAAAATATCGCGGCTGGCCTTGTTTCTTGATAATGGGCTGGAGTGGGCAGTTATCGATCTTGCCTGCGCCTTGGCCAATGTTGTTCTCATCCCAGTGCCGGTTTTTTTCAGTGCCGAGCAGCAAGAGTGGCTGCTTGAAAGCAGCGGGGCCGATGCCCTGATTGGCGCAGCACGCATCGGTTGGACGACAACGCCCAACGTTGCACCAGCCTTGCAACGCCGGCGGCCGTTGTCCGTTGCTGAGTTACCGGCGCATACGGCGAAGATCACCTATACCTCGGGAACCACCGGGCAACCCAAAGGCGTTTGCCTGAGTTGGGAGCATCTGATGCGAGTCAGTGTATCGTTGGCAGAACGGGTGGCTCCGGCACAGATTCAGCAACATCTGACACTGCTGCCCCTTTCAACCCTGCTTGAAAATATCACTGGCCTGTATGTTCCGCTGTTAAGCGGTGCCTGCAGCCGAATACCCGCCCTGGCTGAAGTGGGGTTTACCGGCTCCAGCCAATTTTCTTACCAAACCCTCGCTCAAGCGATTGGGCTATGGCGCCCACATAGCCTGGTGCTGGTACCGGAACTGTTGCGCTTGCTGGTTATGCTATGCGGCATGCAGCCCGAACTGGCAAAAAGCTTACGTTTTATTGCGGTCGGTGGCGGCAAAGTGGCTGAAGAGTTAGTGGCCAAGTCGCATCAGCTAGGGCTGCCGGTTTTTGAGGGATACGGGCTGTCAGAATGCGCTTCGGTTGTAACCCTGAATGCACCCGGAAACGCCTTACCGGGTTCGGCAGGGAAACCGCTACCGCATTGTCAAATCAGCATCACCGAAGAGGGTGAGATCCACGTTTCCGGTGCGGCAATGCTGGGGTATCTAGGGGAACCTGCCGCCGGGTCTTGTATAGCAACCGGCGACTTAGGTTATCTGGATGACCAGGGTTTTCTGCATATTACCGGGCGTAAAAAGAACGTCCAGATCACCGCCTTCGGCCGCAATTTTTCACCGGAATGGGTCGAAGCCGAAGCCCAGCTGTTCCCGGCAGTATCACGCATTGTCGTCTTTGGTGACGGGCTACCCAGCAATGTTGCCTTAATTCACCCAACACCCGGTTATGAAAATAGCCTGGCAGAGCAGATATCCCAGCTAAATAGCCGTTTACCTGATTATGCACAGATTCACCACTATATTTTGGCGCAGCTCACGGTCGAAAACGGTTTGTTAACCGCTAACGGGCGGCCACGGCGGGCGCAAATCTTATCCCAGTATCAATCCCGCATCCACCAGTTAACCTCAGGAGATATTGTATGAGTTTTTATCAACAGCTACAGCATGATACAGCGTTGGACAGAGAAAAACTCCTTGCTGCTCCGATCATTGAGGCATGCCGGAATGGCAATATAAATGTCGAAATGTATATCGCCTTTCTGACACAGGCTTTCTATCACGTCAGTCATACCGTTCCTTTGTTGATGACGGCGGGTGGCCGCATGAACTCAGAGTATGAATGGGTTCGGGGCGCGATTGCGGAATATATTGACGAAGAATATGGGCACCAGGAATGGATCTTAAATGATATCAGGACTTGCGGTGGCGATGCCGAAGCGGTTCGCCACGGCCAGCCGGTTTTAGCCATTGAGTTGATGATTGCGTTTCTTTATGACTTTATCTCACGTTCTAACCCAATGGGTATTTTCGGTATGGTGCACGTCCTTGAGGGAACCAGCGTAGCGATTGCAACGACGGTTGCCCAGCAGTTGAAACAAGGGCTGGGGTTGCCTGCGAAAGCCATGAGTTATCTCAGTTCACACGGTGAGTTGGACAAAGAACACCTGGCCTTTTTTGCCACCTTAATGGACAAGGTCGAGAAAGCAGAAGATCGCGCCGCCATTGTTCACTCTGCCAAAGTTGTTTACCAACTTTACGGCGACATGCTGCGTGGCCTGCTGGAAAAATCACAATGAAACTCGCTAACTGCCGTATTTTACTCACCGGCGCCAGCGGTGGCATTGGGCAAGCGCTGGCCCACGCGTTGGCCAAACAAGGGGCGACGCTCATCTTACAAGGGCGCAATGAAGCCACGCTCAAACAGCTCCAGAATGCGTTGCCTAACGCAGAAAAACACACCCTATGGGTAGCCGATCTTTGTGATCCTGCAGCATTGGCCGAGCCAAAAGGCTTTCTCCGCCAACAGCAGCAGATTGATATCTTGATCAACAATGCCGGAACCAATCACTTTGCCTGGCTTGAAGATCACAGTGAGCAACAGATAACGCAGCAGTTATCGTTGAATATTCAAGCGCCGATCCTGTTAACGCAGGCCCTGCTGCCTTACATCAATCGGCCCGGAATCATTATGAATATCGGCTCCAGCTTTGGCAGCATTGGCTATGCCGGGTACAGCGTGTATTGCGCGAGTAAGTTTGCGCTACGTGGTTTTAGTGAGGCTCTCTCGCGGGAGCTCACCGGCTCAGGCATCAACGTGCTCTACTTTGCCCCTCGAGCCACGCAAACCGCGCTTAATTCTGACTCGGTTTACGCTATGAATAAGGAGTTAGGCACCCAAAGCGACAGTGCTGAATTTGTTGCCAAAGAGGCCGTCATCGCACTTAACAAAGAAATAAAGCGACGCTGGTTAGGCTGGCCGGAGCGGTTCTTTGTCAAACTGAATGCACTTTTCCCTGGTGTTGTAGATAAAGCGTTGGCCAAGCAGCGGCACATCATTGCACGCCACGCCAAAGCGTCCCTTGCAAAGGAGGATCCTCAATGAAAAAACGACTGTTGTCGCTCATGCTACTGGGCTGTAGCGCCGCCTATGCCCAAAGCGATTTGGTTGATATTCAGAATCAATGGGCCGTTTGCCAATATCAGGCTCCCGCAAAGCAAAAAGAGCATTGTCTGGAACAACTCAGCACCATTGCGGAGCAGGCCAGCTCGGCCAATGGCTCACGCGCAGATTTGCTGATTTGGTCAGCCATCGTCAAAAGCAGTTGGGCCGGTGAAAAAGGGGGACTCGGCGCTTTAGATCTGGTCAAGGATGCGAAAATGAAGCTGGAGTTGGCGCTGAAGCTGGATCCGAAAGCGCTGGATGGTTCAGCCTACACCAGCCTTGGCACGCTCTATTATCAGGTTCCCGGCTGGCCCATCGGCTTTGGCGATAAAAAGCAGGCTGAATCGTTGCTGAAACAGGCGTTACAGATTAACCCAACCGGTATAGATCCAAACTATTTCTACGGCGACTTTCTGTTAGAACAGGGCCGTAAAGCCGATGCCAAACTCTATTTACAAAAAGCGCAGGCCGCCCCGGCGCGCCCCGGCCGCGAGTTGGCAGATAAAGGGCGCCGCGAAGAGATTCAAAAACGGCTAGAAAAACTGTGAAATGCTAGCGGATAGCCTGAGGCAATTAACCGGCAAATCCCGGCGGATATTGCCCGCATAAATGCAAAATCCACGCAATGGCGTGGATTTTTTTCTTTCAATTTGCCACGGAAATTTCCGCTAGCGCACTGTCCTCCAATCAATCAGCCGTCACGGTGACCGGCGCCGTTTCATTCTGTGCTGCGTCGACCGCGCTTATCAGGTAAGTATAGCCTTCACCCACAGCGTTATTATCCTGATAGCGGAAGGTATTGGCTTTCCCCCGCCATACTTTGGCAATGATATTTTTGGGATCGGCAAAGATCGCACCTGACTTGCCGCTACCGCGATAAATCACATAGTAGCGCGTATCGTTATCCGAGCTATCTGCCCAGCTAAAGGCATTTTTACTGCCAGAGACGAAGCGTGCCTGCTGTGGCAGCGCGGTCACTTTATGATCCAGCCAAGGTTTGCTAGGAGGGAGCGTTGGCGTGCTGAGATAAGTTTGCGACAACTGTTCAATGGCCGCATTCTTTGCGCCATAAGCCCCCTGCTGTGCCACCGGTTGCGACGCAACATTAGAAACCAGCAGATCGTTGTAGCTAAAGAAAACGCTGCCCGAAACGTAGCTGAGATCCTGGTTGTAGCGCATCTGGTTAGGGATCTCCTCAGGGTTCATCCAGGCAGCATCGGAAGAACCGTTGGAAGCATGTTTGTAGTTAGCATGGCCGATGTAGAGCTGGGTATGCGAACCTTCCATTTGGTTATTCCACCAACTGGCAAGCTCGCCATAAGGTGCAGCCGCCTGGTCAAAACTCCAGTAAATCTGCGGCACAACATAGTCAACCAGTTCCTCTTTAACCCATTTACGCGTATCGGCAAAAATACTGCCGCTGTAAGACTGGGATGAACCGAGTGGTGTGTTGGAACCCAACTCGTTGCGCCCTTTATGCTCCCAAATACCAAACGGGCTGATCCCAAACTGCACCGCCGTGCCCTGCTGCTGATTATGCTGAGCGATCACATTCTGCACACGGCTAATCAAACGGGTAACGTTGTCGCGCCGCCAATCCTCAATACCTTGTGGTGTATCGGGATACTGGTTATTCACCAGACCGTAGGTTTCAAATGCCGCCCTATCCTCGCCTTTAGCCCCAAACTGCACAGTGGCACCATTAACCGTGATGCGATACGGGTAAAAGTAATCATCGAAATGAATGGCATCAACGTCGTAGCGGCGAACCACTTCTTCCACCGTACTTACCACATGTTCAATTACTTCCGGAATCGCCGGGTTTAAAAACAGCTTTTCATCAAAACTCAGTACCCATTGCGGATTTTTAGCCGCAAAGTTCTCTGAAGACATGATCCCGGCGCTGACCAGATAGCCAATCTGCTGTTCCGTGCTTAAGGCCAAGATCTCGTCGCTCGATAAGCCCTGACTATTATTTTTTAACAGACTGGTGATCTTGGCATTGGTCACCCGGTACGGGTTAAACCAGGCATGATATTCCATACCGCACTCGTGGGTCTGCTCAATCATCCAGGTTAAAGGATCATAGCCAGGATCTTTGCCTTGCTTACCACTGAGATACTGCGACCAGGGGTTAATCTCGGATGAATAATATGCATCCAGCATCGGACGGATCTGGAAGATCATCGCATTCATATTCAGCGCGCTGAAGCGGTCCAATATGCTCAGATAGGTCTGTTTAAAGGCCTGCTCGCTATTGACAAACGGCATGTTGAGATTGCCGATGGTCGCTACCCAAGCACTTCTGAAAGCATGCTTGGGTGCAATATAGTTATCGGGGATACTGATAAACTGATTAGCGCCTTTATAAAGATCAACGGGAAGATTACTGTCGTAACCGTACACCCCGTCACTGTTTTTAACGTATTTATATAAAGGCGAGTAAGTTTGTATCGGTTTATCAGTATTGCCGTTATCGGTGTTACCGTTTTCGGTATTGCCGTTTTCGGTATTGCCGTTTTCGGTATTGCCGTTTTCGGTATTGCCGTTTTCGGTATTGCCGTTATCGGTATTACCGTTATCGGTGTTACCGTTATCGGTGTTACCGTTATCGGTATTGCCGCTATCCGTCGTGTTGCTGTCCGTATTGTTGCTATCAGTGCTCCCCGTATCCGTCGTGGGAGTACCGTTGTTCGTCGTCGTTACACCAGAATCACAACCAAACAGCATTCCGCTAGCAAGAACCAGTGCAATCATTTTTGCTGCGATGGAAAGAGAATTATTGTGCATATACAGAGTCCTTTATGTGCCGTTAATATATATACCCGCCATCCTCCAAGTTGCAGGGCGTTGACGATGCTTTTCACCTTCCTGCAAATCGAATTATTTTGGGTATATGTCCATACCCTGCCCAAAAAACGGCCAAAGCGGGCCTTTACCGCTTCAGCCTCAGGCAATAGCATTACCAAGAATATTTGACACCGACGGAATATAAGCGGAAGTCCTGCCGGTTGTTATCCCCATAGGTAATGGTGACAACCTGGCTATTCTTCGACTTATCCCAGTGGGTGGTTTCCCATGCCACGTTGCTCCACAAGGTGACCTTGGAGGTCAGGTTATAATTAACAATCAAGCCGAGTCTTAACCCGCCTAAATCTGCGCTGTTGGTGGTTTCCCCAGTTAACGGGTTATAGTTTTTCTCACTCAGGAAGAAGCGGAAATAAGGTTGCAGATTCCATTCTTCATTAATCTTGGTAGGGAAATAGCCACGAATCTGATTCTGCTCCCAGGTTTTAGTACCACTGCTGTTCCAGGTCCAATCAGTGTAGTACATCAGTTTGGCACTGAAAGAGTCGTTAAAGCGATATTGGAAACCATGCTCACTTTCCCATTCCCACTGGTTGATATACGGGCCAGAGAAGGTGTTATCGTAATAATAGCCTGCATCCCAGAAAACAAAGGACAGTTGTTCGTTAAAATTGTACCCGCCGCTTGGGATTAACCAGTAAGAGTGGTATGAGTTTTTAGGCGGCTGTTCGGCCCTGACATCATTCGACTCTTTCCTGTAAACCAGGCTAAGATTCAGGTTGCCGTCAGTCCCTTTATAGAGTTTACGGTTAGCCTGTAACTGCAAGCGGTTACGATTATAGGACGTGGGCCGTGATTCATAGTTAGTGGTGTAGTTTCGCATAGAGACTTTATATTCCATAAAGTAGCTCCAGTCAGAATCAGGTTTGTTAAGACCTAATTGAAACGCTGGGCTGATCTTATCGAATACGCGTTCACCATTAACTCTGTGCCCTTTAAAATCCTCAACTTCCAGAAAGGTGTTAGTATTTATTTTCCATGGTAAAGCCTGCACTTCCTGGGCTTCAATCTGGTCATCTACTTTAGCCAGCGCAGAAAAAGGATGAGCGAACAGGGCCAGCGAAACTAATGCCAACTGATAGTTTTTCATATAATACAATGCCAAATTTGGTTAAAAGTAGTCCATGCCCGCGTTAACGGGCTATATCATTAAAGGTGAAATCAGTAAGTTAACCCATGCCCAAATGGGTAAATAATATCGCCCTGTGGGTTTCTAATATCTACAGGCAACTTGCCTTTTGGTGTATTAAGTGCTGTCTGAGCGCCGTTAGCTTTAAATAACGTTCTCACACCGGCTTTAATATTGGCTTCCAGGGAGTTGCGATTATTATTAGTCACATCAAAGCCAGTAATACCATAAATAGCTATGTTGGCTTTCACATTATCCAGATAGGCAATGTCGTAGGGGTTGCGGGAAGAGATAACAACTACGGGTTTATTCAGTGCAGCAGCCTGATCGATCACTTTCTGTGCCGCCGTGTGTTTGGCTTTCAAATTATAGGTGACCAGGATGACCAGATCGTTCGCCCGAATGTTTTCTGCCAAATTGGATGGTAGCGTATTTTCATCCAGTTTGAATGCTGAACTGGTTACCGCAATCTGCTGCCCTTTAAGTTCGCTGGCAATGTTTTGCAGCTCATTGCTGACAATCTTATTGCGGGCATTTTCATCAGAGATCACCAGCAGATTATTTTGCGCCTTCAGTTGATAAGGCAACAGGCGATCGTTCTTGATCAGCGTAATGGCGTTTTCAGCGACCTGCTTCTCAAAACGCTTATGCTCTGGTGATGCCACGACAGATTTCGCATAATCCAGCGTATGTGGGCTGTAAGGCGTCAGCTTGTTTGCCAATTTGGTCTGCACTACCTGCGTGGCCGCCTGCTGCAACCGCGCCGCAAGCTCCGGGTTTTTCTGGCTTTCCGTTTCAAGGTAGCGGTAGAGATCTTCCAGTTGAGCAATACCTTGCTGATCCCAGATATGCACCGGCATAACCAGCACGTCGCTACCCGCCATCAAGGCCTTTTCAGCCGCTTCAGCAGCACCGAAATTATCGACAATCGCGCCCATATCCAGCGCATCTGTAAATACCAGCCCTTTAAACTTCAGCTCATCACGCAGAATACCGCTGATGATTTTCTTGGATAACGTGGCTGGCAGACCAATTTCAGTGCCATCTTTTTTGGAGGTCACTTTGCTGCTATCCAGTGCAGGCACGATAATATGCGCCGTCAGCACTGCATCAAGACCATGGTCCACCGCGTTTTTGAACGGCACCAGATCCGTTTGCCGCCATTCACTTTCCGAATAAGAAACCTGTGGCAAGCCAAAGTGCGAATCGGTAGCGACGTTGCCATGGCCAGGGAAATGCTTCGCCGTCGCCAATACCGAGTTCTGATGCAACCCTTTGATGTAGGCAGCCGACATACCGTTAACCAACTCGATATTGCTGCCGAAAGAACGCACGCCGATCACCGGGTTGTTTTGATTGGTGTTAACATCCAACACCGGGGCAAAGTTAATATGTACACCCAGCGCGTTAAGTTCCGCGCCGTGCACTTCGCCCACCCGTTGCGCCATACTTTCATTACGCGTTGCCGCCAGCGCCATATTGCCCGGCATTTCTGTGCCTTCGCGCAGACGTGTCACATAGCCCCCTTCCTGATCGGTACTGATCAGCAAAGGCAGTTGATAGCTGGCTTTTTGCAGGTCTTGTATCAATTGATAACTTTGCGGCGTATCAATAAAGTTTTCACGGAACAGGATCACTGAGCCTAAATGATAATCAGTGATGACTTTGGCAAGTTCGGCTGGCAGAACCGTCACATTCTCAGGCTCTCCCGCGGCATTTTTGCCCCAGTTACGCACGTCCAGCATCAAGATTTGACCAATCTTTTCCCTGGTATTCATTTGTGCAACGATCCGTTCAGCATTTTCTTTTGGTGCTGCCCACAAATGCTGTTGTTGGCTGGCTGTCAACTGCGCAGCGGTGGCCGTTGCAGATAACCCGGCTATGCATGCTGCAATGGCCGTCATCCCAATTTTTTTCATTGTATTTCCTCATTATTATCCCTAGAAAATTTAAAATAATAAATTCCAAAAAATAAAACAAAAAAGAATTTAATATTCTTGTCATTGGTCACATTCCTTATCAACAAGAACAATAATTCGCCTTAGATTTAGGATATACCTTATGTGGTAAGCCAGTGACTTTCAGAAATGATAGACATGCCAAACGAGCAATACATAGCACCATTAAAAATAAATAAATTAGTTAAAAATATCAAAAAAAACACGATACATAATCGCCAACACCAAATCATTCACAAAACAAATGATTTTTATTTATATTTATTATATTTTAATGATTAATACTCAGGCGCTGAATAAAAAATAGGCAATGTGTTTAATGCTTGCTCATGCGCATGTTTCTTATGGATATTAATGAGGTATAGTTCTTAAGACACGGTGAGTTTCCCTATCCTTTACCTCCGGCCGATAAAAATGAAAATTGCACACCAAAGAATCATTAATGGCAAAAAATACCAGTTGGAATTTTATGATGGCTTTGATCAGGGTGAACTCGATAAAACACGCTGGCTGCCTTATTACCTGCCACAATGGAGCAACCGGGAGCTATCTGAACCCCGATTTACATTTTCTGAAAGTGGATTTTCTCTGAATATTGAGCCAGACCAGCAACCCTGGTGCCCCGAATTTAATGGTGCCGTCAGAGTTTCCTCGTTGCAGACCGGCGTATACTCGGGCCCATTAGGATCGTCAGTTGGCCAACATCGTTTTTCACCCGATTGCCGAGTGCGTGAAGTGCAGATCGCCGAAAGAAAGTATCTGCCTAGATACGGCTATTTCGAACTGAGAGCCCGATGTGAGATGGCCGCAAACAATGTCGCCGCACTGTGGATGATCGGTTATGAAGATCTGCCGGAGCGTTCCGCCGAGATTTGTCTGTTTGAACTGAAAGGCAAAAATATCCATCGCGAGCATGCCGTGATTGGGTACGGTGTGCATCCTTTTGGCGATACGAAGATTGTTGATGAATTCTATGAAGATCCCTTCGAGCTGGATGTCACAGCGTTCAACACTTACGCCATTGCCTGGGCAGAGGAACACATTGATTTCTTCATCAATCAGCGAAAAGTACGCACCATCCGCTAGTCACCGGATTATGAAATGCAGTTGATGCTCAATATTTATGATCTTGAGAACAGAAACGCAGAAAATATGCGTTTCTTTATCGATTACGTGGCGGGGTTCCGCCTTTCGGGCGATTAAATCACCACGCCCAATGGGGCGTGGTGTCTCCTTCCCATCAGGCGCTCGGAGCCGCCTCAAGCAGCTGTTTTTTCAGGGCGCCGTATTGCTGTTGCACCTCTGCCTCCGCCCAGGCCTGATCGGCAATAGCCTCCACCCGTACCGCACAATGTTTGAACTCTGGCGTCTTGGATACCGGATCAACATGGTCCAGCGTCAGCTCATTACAGGCACCAACCCACCACTGATAGGTCATATAAACCGCACCAGCATTCACCCGCTCGGTGACGTCGGCACGCGCCATCACCTTGCCACGGCGTGAGGCGATCCACACCAGCGCCTGGTCTTCGATCCCCTGCAGAGCGGCGTCATCCGGGTGGATCTGCACATAGCCAGGTTCATCTGCCAAGGTTTGTAATGCCGAACAGTTACCGGTCATTGAGCGACAGCTGTAGTGGCCCACTTCACGCACCGTGCACAGCGCCAGCGGATAGGCTTGGTCCGTTTTCTCATGCGGCGGGATCCACTCAGCACTGCACAGGTAACCTTTGCCCGTCGGCGTACTGAATTTATTGCCTTGATACAGATAAGGTGTGCCAGGGTGATCTTCACTCGGGCAAGGCCAGGCGACATACCCCAAACCGGCCATTTTTTCGTAGGTTGCACCATAGAAGTTCGGGCATAGCTGGCGTAGCTCATCCCAGATTTCTTGGGTGTTACGATAAGACATTGGGTAACCCATGGCACTGGCCAGCAGGCTGATGATTTCCCAATCGGGCTTCACATCACCGACCGGTTCAATCGCCTTGCTGAAGCGCTGAAAACCACGATCGGCGCAGGTATAAACCCCTTCATGCTCCCCCCAAGAGGTGGCGGGCAGGACCACATCCGCCATATAGGCAGTTTTAGTCATGAAGATGTCCTGCACAATCACCAGTTCCAACTGTTCAAAGGCGGTGCGCATCGCCGCCAGATCCGGTTCGGTCTGGATCGGATCTTCACCAAAAATGTAATAGGCTTTCAGCTTGCCCTCGGCCACCTTGTGCGGCACATCGGTGATGGAATAACCAATCTCCATCGGCAAACGGTCAACACCCCAGGCTTTAGCAAATTTGGCGCTGGCCACGGCATCGCTGACTTTCTCATAACCGGGGAAGGTATTGGGCAGCACGCCCATATCGCAGGCGCCCTGCACGTTATTCTGGCCACGCACCGGGCCGACCCCAACGTTTGGCCGCCCCAGATTGCCGGTCAGCAACGCCAGTGAAGATAACCCCTTGACCACATCCACCGCCTGCCCCCACTGGGTGACGCCCATCCCCCAAAGAATGGTGGCAGTTGGAGCGGCGGCATAGGTGCGAATGGCTGTGCGGATTTGCTGCGCCGTTAAACCGGTAATACCGGCCACGTATTCCGGTGTGTATTTCGCCACCGTCTGGCGCAGTTGGTCGAACCCTTCGGTATAGGCTTCAACATAGCTCTTATTGTATAGCCCTTCTTCGATCAGCACATGAACAAAGGCATTGACCAGCGCCATGTTGCTGCCGTTTTTCAGCGGTAACCATTGATCGGCAATGCGCGCAGTTTCAATGTAACGCGGATCGCAGACGATCACTTTGGCCCCTTTGGCTTTCGCCTTCAGGATGCGCCGCGCCACAATCGGGTGCGAATCTGCCGCGTTGTAGCCGAAGATCAGCAAACATTCGGTATTTTCCAGCTCATTAATCGAGTTGCTCATTGCCCCGTTGCCGAGCGTTTGCTGTAACCCCGCCACCGAGGGGCCGTGGCACAGGCGGGCGCAGCAGTCGACGTTATTGGTGCCGATCACCGCCCGGGCAAATTTCTGCATAACATAATTGGCTTCGTTGCCTGGGCCACGCGAAGAACCCGTCATCATGATCGCATCCGCGCCGTGCCGTTGCTTGATGGCCGACAGCTTTGCGCTGATGTAGCTGATGGCTTCATCCCAACTGACTTTTTCAAACTCACCGCCGCGCTGGCGGCGGATCAACGGGGAAGTCAGGCGCGGGGTCAGTAGTTTGGTATCCTGCAGGAAATCCCAGCCGTAATAGCCTTTCAGGCACAGTTCACCCTGGTTGGTAACGCCATTAGCCGGTTGGGCACTGACAATTTTGCCCTTCTCCACCAGCAGATTCAGTTTGCAGCCAGAACCGCAGTACGGGCAAACGGTTGTGATTTTTTCCATTATGTTTCTTCCTGTACGGTGGTTATTGCAACAGATTCGGCGCAGAGCCGAGTGCGGCGCGCAGTTGTTTTTCCCGCTGCATCGCTTGCAGGTCTGCGGGTTTGATCAGCTTCAGCGCCGCCGTTGGGCAAACCTCGATACAGGCCGGGCCAGCGCTGCGGCCATCGCAAAGATCGCATTTATTGGCCTGTGCGCGGCTATGGGTGCTGCCATCACGGCTGCTGGTGTGATTATCCACCACTTCCATCGCACCATACGGGCATACCACCATGCAGGTTTTGCAGCCGATGCAGCGCGACTGCATCACCTGCACACTGCCGTTATGGTTATAGATCGCTTCGTTCGGGCAGGCATTCAGGCAAGGGGCATTCTCGCACTGGCGGCACAGCATCGGAGCGCTGACGCTGAAGGTTTTCATCACTTTCAGCCGCGGGTTAAAGTTTTCTGGCGTCAGCGGCTGTGGGTTTTCCCCCAGGTGCGCCATTGCACAGGCAATCTCACAGGTGCGGCAACCGATACACTGCTGCATGTCGGCGATCACAAATTGATTCATCATTTCTCTCCTCAAAGCCTACCCCAATAGGCGTAATTGTTGCAGGCAGTTTGAACACGGACAGCGCGGAGGAACCGGAGCGTACACGAAGTACGTGAGGATGACTCACTTCGTTCGCCCTCCGGGTCGCCCATTCGGGCGTTCAAAGACTAAAGTCTTTGTCTGAGCACTGCCCTGGTTCAAAATGGCAAATAAAATAGCCTATTGGCTAGGCTATTAGGCCGCGCTATAACACATTGAGATAATAGGCAATGCTTTCTGCAGCTTTGCGCCCTTCTGCGATGGCCGTCACGATCAGATCGGCCCCGCGCACAATATCGCCACCGGCAAAAATCTTACGGTTGCTGGTCTGGTAGGGATAACCCGCTACGGTCGGTGCCACCACCCGCCCTTGGCGATCCAGCACCACATTGTGCTCGGCCAGCCAACTCATGCGGTGCGGGCTAAAACCAAAGGCCATGATCACCGCATCGGCTGGCACGATATGCTCAGAACCCGCCACCACCACCGCCTGCCGCCGCCCTTGGCTGTCGGCCGCGCCCATTTCGGTGCGCTGCATCTTAATGCCGCTGACGTTACCGTGTTTGTCCAGCACTATGCCCAGCGGTTGCAGATTGAACATAAATTCGGCGCCCTCTTCACGGGCATTTTTCACTTCCCGCTTGGAACCCGGCATGCTCTTCTCATCACGGCGATAGGCGCAGATCACCTGCGTTGCCCCATGGCGCAGCGAGGTGCGCACACAGTCCATGGCGGTATCACCGCCCCCCAGTACAATCACCCGTTTGCCCGCCATGTTGATATAGGGGCTCTGCGGATTTTCGGGGTAACCCATCAGGTGTTGCGTATTGGCAATCAGGAACGGCAACGCGGCATGAACCTGCGGCGCATCCTCATTCTCCAACCCGGAGCTCATGGATTTGTACGTCCCGACCCCGAGAAACAGCGCGTCATACTCGTTCAGCAGAGCCTCCATCGACACATCTTTGCCAATCTCGGTATTCAGCCTGAATTCGACCCCCATATCGCTGAAGATTTCGCGCCTTCTGGCCATTACGTCTTTTTCCAGCTTGAAGGCGGGAATACCGAAGGTCAGCAGGCCGCCAATTTCCGGGTAACGATCAAACACCACCGGTTTAATCCCGTTACGCACCAGAATGTCGGCACAGCCGAGCCCCGCCGGGCCTGCGCCGATAATCGCCACCCGCTTGCCGCTGCTTTTGACCGCGGACATATCTGGCCGCCAGCCCATCGCGAAGGCGGTTTCGGTGATATAGCGCTCAATATTGCCGATGGTGACCGCGCCGCCGTGGCCGTTCAGGGTGCAGGATTGCTCGCACAGCCGATCCTGTGGGCAAACCCGGCCACAGACTTCCGGCAGGCTGCTGGTCTGGTGTGACAGCTCGGCGGCTTCCCAGATGCGGCCCTGATCGGCCAGCTTGATCCATTGTGGGATCTGGTTATGCAGCGGGCAGGTCCAGGAACAGATGCTTTGCTTGCCACAGTTCAGGCAACGCTCTGCCTGCTGGTGGATCTGCTGCTCATTGAATGGCTGGTAAATTTCCGCAAAGGTGGTTTTACGTAACTCAAGCGGGATCTTGTTGGCTTCCAAGCGCGGTGCTCGGGGCTGTTGCAGCAAATTGCGGATCGGTTTTGGCTGCGCCTGATGATTCCGCACTGCTGGCTGGTTGGCAACGCTGCCAAACAGCTGGCTGTGGAGATCGCGCGCCGCCGTGCGCTGGCGCTTTCGCATCTGCTGTTCGGCCAGCGTTTTACTATCAACCAGGCTCAGCGCGTGGGTCGGGCAGGCGCGCACGCAGGCCGGATCCTGGTTGAGATCGCTACACAGATCGCATTTCTGTGCTTCCGTTTTCTGATAGCTGTCTGCCAGGCGATGATTGGCCGGCTGCACGGTTTCAGTCACCACCGTCATCATGCCAAACGGGCAAGCCACCGCGCAGGCTTTGCAGCCAATGCATTTTTCCTGGCTCACCTGAATGCTGTCATGACCTTGGACTATCGCCCCGGTCGGGCAAACATTAGCGCAAGGCGCATCTTCGCAGTGATGGCAGAACACCGCCGTATTGGCACTCGGGCCTTGGATCACTTTCACCCGCGGCGTGAAATACTCCCGCTGAATGGGATAGTCCCCATGATGATGAGCCGTCACGCAAGCCACTTCGCAGCTTCGGCAGCCAATACAGGCCTCTGATTCTGCAACGATAAATTGATTCATAGTATCCTTTCCGAACAATTTGGCTGAAAAAGGCATAAATAGAGTTAGCGTTATGACCTTCTATATCGCTGGCGTAGGCAGGTATCTTCTGGGTTATAACCATGTAAATGTAATGGTTAAAATTAATGACATTCCATGACATTCCGCATGAAAAAAGCGTACTGCAAAAAATTATGCAAAATTGCTCAGAAAAGTGGAGAACTTGCGCGAGATAAGGCAATGAGAAAAAGCACTTTAGGGTACAAACTTCAGCAGCTTGCCGCACGTCGTCTATGATTAGAACAGTTGGAAAACACGCATCTAAGGTTATTCCTATGCTAAGCCATTTATCCGGGCTAAAAAATCGTTACCCACTGCACATCCAGATTGCTGCGCTGTTTACACTGTTGATTGTTACCATCGGCAGCGTGATCGTGATTTTCAGCCATAGCCAACTGACCAAGTTAAGCGAGATTAGCGCCAACCAGCAGTATCAGAAAACCGGTGAGGCCATTGCCGCTGAATTGGATGCGGTGACGCGCACCATGATGATGTCGGTCAATATCCTGGCGGGGATGCCCATTAACGGAGCCGCAACGTTAGAGCAGCGAATGGCCTCCGTGAGCAAATTTGTCGAAATACTCAACCAGAATGACTATGCCAGTTCGGTCTACGTCGGCTACCCCAATGGGGATTTCTTTATGCTGCGGCGTATTACGGCCGCTAACCGCGCTTTTTTCAACGCAGCGGATAATGTGCACTGGCTGGTGCAGAGTAACCGTTTTTTAACCAGCAAGCCGGAAAAGCTCCTCACTTATCTTGACGCTAACCAACAGGTGATCAGCAGTAAAGTCGTCGATGACCCTCCGTTTGATCCCCGCTCCCGTGACTGGTTTATTCTGGCCTCAAAGCAATCTGGCTTGGTGGTCTCGCCAACTTATACCTTCAAAGGTACTGGCGAGACCGGTTTCACTTATAGCCGGCGGGCAGATAATCAACATGCGGTGATCGGCATGGATGTTTCTTTGGCCTCGCTGTCTCAATTCCTGCACCGCCAGGGGCTGCCCCCCAGCAGCCAGGCGGCTGTCGTTAATTTTGCTAATGAAGTTATCGCCAGCCAGCCACAGCTCAACCGTGATGGCAGGCTGGATGATGAGGGTTTTAACCGCATTGAACGTATGCCCGTATTAAAAACGTTACTCGCTTTTCACCATGACAATGCCACTAATAGCGCCAATAACAGCATTCAGTTTAAAGCGCAGGGCCAGGACTGGTACGGTGCCATAATCAACATTGAAAATACGACCCACCACTATCATCTGGTGATCGCCACACCATCCGCCTATCTCACCATGGGGGCGAATTCAATTCGTAACCGCTCAACGCTGGTGGCCTTTATTCTGTTGTTGTTTAGCCTGCCGCTAGTCTGGTATTTCTCATTACGCATCTCCAGACCACTGATTAGCCTGCGCAAAGACGCCGAGGCCATCAGCAATCTGATCTTTGATGATAGAGAACGTTAGCACTCGGTCATTGAAGAGGTTGATGACTTACATCGTGCCATGTCAAAGATGAAACAAACGCTGAAGCAATTTATCTCGATGGGCAGCATATTGTCGGCCAAAGATAACTTTCCGCAGCAAATGCAGGGGCTGCTGAATGAAACCGCAGATATCGCGGCCATGAACGGCGGCGTGATTTTCCTGGCGGATAAAAACAACGATATCTTTACCCCTACCGCGTTTCACTGGAACGATGAAGATATCCCGCTGACAGAGATTGCCTCACTCCAATTTGATAAAAACGATCTTGCCACCTTTTGGCAAATACGCGAAGGCCAGTCGGTTTCCGGGGTGTTGGATAACGAACATATTCCCAACCCGCTGCGCTCCTTTTTCCAAACTTATCTTCCTCTGCAGTATATTGCCGTCCCTATGCAGACCCATGATGAAGAGTTATTGGGCTTCTTACTGCTGCTTAACACCGCTGAATTAACTACCGAACGCAAGAGCGCCAAAATACAGCTGGTTAACGCGCTGGTCGGCAGCCTCTCTGTCGCCATAGAAACGCAGTACCTGTTGCAAGAGCAAAAAAATCTGCTGAATGCTTTTATTGAACTGATCGCCGGGGCGATCGACGCCAAAAGCGCCTATACCGGCGGCCATTGCCAACGGGTGCCTGAGATCACCAAAATGCTGGCCAAAGCGGCGGTTGATGTGCAAGACGGCCCGTTCGCGGATTTCGCCCTGTCGGAAAACGAGTGGGAAGAGCTCCATATCGCCTGCTGGCTGCACGACTGCGGCAAGATCACTACGCCTGAATTTGTGGTGGATAAAGCCACCAAGCTGGAGCTGATTTACGATCGCATCCACGAAATACGCATGCGCTTTGAGGTGCTGAAAAGAGAAAAAGAGATCCTCTCTCTGCGTAACCGCCTGCCTGGCAACGATGATCTGGCGGAACAGCAGCTGGCTGAGGAATTGCGTCAGTTGGATGAGGATTTCTATTTTATCGCTCAATGTAACGTTGGCGGTGAGTTTCTTTCCGACGAGGCGCTCGCGCGCATTCGGCAAATCGCCAGCTATCAGTGGACCCGAACGCTGGACGATACCGCCGGGGTGTCCCAGGCTGAATGGGCACGTAAAACGCGCCAGCCAGCACCTGAGCTGCCGGTGCAGGAAGCCATGCTGGCAGATAAAGAAGAGCATATCATCTACCGGGATAGCAAAAACCACCTGCCGGAGAGCTACAACTTTAAGCTCAAGGAACCCACTTATCTGTATAACTATGGGGAGATTTATAACCTCTCAGTTCGCCGGGGCACGCTGAACGAAGAAGAGCGTTATAAGATCAACGAGCATATTATGCAGACCATTATCATGCTGAAAAAGCTGCCGTTCCCGCGCACCATGGCCAATGTGCCGGTAATTGCCGGTGGTCATCATGAGCGTATGGACGGTAAGGGTTACCCTTATCAATTGAACTATCAGCAAATGAGCATTCCGGTCAGGATGATGGCGATTGCCGACGTGTTTGAAGCCTTGACCGCCGCCGACCGCCCTTATAAACAGGGGAAAATGTTATCGGAATCGCTGAAGATCATGGCGGCAATGGTGAACGAAAATCACCTGGATCGTGAGCTGTTTATTCTCTTCCTGCAATCGGGTGTCTGGCATGATTACGGCGTGGCCTATTTACAGGCAGATAAGGTTGATGAAGTGGATATTGCGGCGCTGATCCAAAAGCTCGGCCCGCAAAATATCACCCTGTGATAATAGGTTTGTTAAGAAAGGGAATGCTTATCAGCTCATGCCGGTCAGTAAAGCACAAAACTACATAATCAGGCATCAATGGCTAAAGGAAACACCCCCTCTCCCTGTGGGAGAGGGAACTCGTTCACCTGAACTGGCCAGCGTTATACGTTCCTTGTTGTTTCGACCACCAGCAGGCTACTGAGTCAGTAAATTCCGCAACGTCTGCAACAGTTTGCCCCCGGTTTGGAACTCATTCAGTAAAGAGAAATGGTTACACCCGGCAACGCGCTGGTACATAACATGGTTGCCACATTGTGCCAACGCTTCGGCATACTCTTGCGAATGGCGAATCAATTCGGGTAACTCATCGTCCCCCACCTGAACAGCAATCGGCCCCCCTAAACCGACAGAATGTATCGGGCTATAGTCACTGATTTCTTTTGGTGTCAGCGCGAGCTTATCATTCAGCCAGCTCAAACTGATGGGCTCCAGATCCACCAGCGCGCTGAGCGGCATCGCATGTGAGATTAGCGGATGCCCACGGTGAAGCGCCGTAAGATGCCCGCCCGCAGAATGCCCAGACAGGCACACCTTGCCGGGGGTGAGATTAAACATTGCCTGGTTGTTATGCAGAAAATCCAACAGAGCCCCAATCTCATTGACGATGGCTGTCATTGAGGCTTCAGGGGCCAAGGTATATTCCGCCAGAATAACGTTGATATTGCTGTTACACGGGCCTTGCGCGATAAAAGCAAAATCTTCTTTATTGCAATTCTGCCAGTAACCGCCGTGGATAAATATCAGCGTTGGCGCATCCTTCCCGTGAGCCGGGAAAAGGTCAAAACGGGTTCTGGCACCATTAGCGTAAGGGATATCACGCTGAACGTTGGCCGCGGCATACCAGGCCGCACTCCGCTGTTGAAATTCAGCCAATAACGCTGGGAAATCACGCACGGCCTTGGTGTTATTGTAGGCCGCATAAAGCTGTAAACGATCCATATTCCGATAAAGGGGTGGCATACCGTTCTTCCCGCTTTGCTCAAATCCCGTGCCTCTCACCGCTTGCGTAGAGATTAAGAGGCAGCCAGCCGTGGGTTAACAAAAAACATGCAGCCTGCGGCCAGTAACGACGGCAGGGCAAAAGCCATGAAGTTCTGTTGCAAGGTTAATTCCAGATCGATTAATAACCCCCCCGCGAAAGGGCCGAGAATAGCACCGATGCGCCCGATCCCCAATCCCCACCCAAGCCCCGTTGCGGTCATGGTACTAGGGTAAAACCGCGCAACATAAGACGTCATGGCGATCTGAGTGCCAATCGTGCTGGCTCCGGCAATAATTAATAACAAATAAAGAAGGCTCATTGAGCTTTGCACCCCCAGCAACGCAATTGTCACCGAGCCCAGCAGGAAATAGGCGATCAGCACCGTTCTGCCACTCACTTTATCCATCAGCCAGCAGCTTGTTAACGCCCCGGAGATAGTGCCGAAGTGCAGCGCAAACAGAAACATCAGGCTGGAGCCCAACGGATAACCCGCCTGCAGCATCAGTTTAGGTAACCAGGAGGTCATGCCATAGATCACATACAGCGACATAAAGAACACCAGCCAGAACATCAGAGTGCTTAACATTCGGCGATCGGCAAACAAGTCGCCGATCGCCATTTTTACCGGCCCTGCCCCGAGAGCGGATTGGCTGACAAACTCGGTTCCTGGTTGATGAATATAATCTGGTGCGATTTTTTCCAGCGCATTCTTTAAACGTTCATTCTGCTTGGTTTTAATTAAGAAGGCCGCTGACTCCGGTAAGTGCTTTAACATCCAGGGTAAGAACAAGATGGGGAAAATAGCGACGTAAAAGATAGACTGCCAGCCCAGCAGCGGAATTAAGTAGATACCTAATATCGCGGCCCACATCCCACCGATGGAATAGCCACTGAACATCAAGCCCACCATCAAGCTGCGTTTGCTTTTCGGCGAATATTCGCTGGTGAGTGCAGTCACGTTAGGCATTACGCCACCCAGACCAATGCCAGCGATAAAGCGGCACCAGCCAAACTGCGAGGCATTAACGGTAAATCCGCACAGGAAGGTAAATAAGCTGAAGGTGATCACGCAAAGGGTAATCACCTTCTTCTTACCTATTTTGTCGGAAAGTGAGCCTAACGACAGCGCACCCACCATCATGCCAATCAGCGTATAACTCCCCAATAAACCGGCCTGCGTTGCGGTTAACCCCCAGTCAGCCATTAATTTGGGGAGAATCACCCCCAGCACGGCGAGATCGTAACCATCGAATATAATAATGTAGGCGCACCAGAAAATAGTCAGCCGATGGATATTCTGAAATTTTGCATTGTCGATTATTGGCGTAATATCAACGACGTTTATCTCGATCTGAGCCATACAAGCTCTCCTTGGCGTAAAAGTATCGAACGGATATCAGCTGGAAACAAAACGCTCAAAATACACCTGATGTTCGGCTACCGGTTGAGCAGACAGCCAGTTGCAGGTCGCTTCGATCATCGGCGGCGGCCCACACAGATAGGCATCGAACGGTTGTTGCAGCAGATGGCTTTCCAATGCATTGGTCACCCAGCCTTTTTTACCCTGCCATGCAGCGCTGGGATCGACCACCACCACCTGATAGCTGAAATGAGTCAGCCGTTGGCTCAGAGCGTCGAGCCGCGCCAGCTCGCTGATCTCACTCTCACGGTTTACCCCGTAATACAGTGCGATCGGTTGCCCTCCGTCCCCTTGTTCGGCCAGGCTTTCCAGCATACTGAGAAACGCCGACAGCCCGGTGCCCCCGGCAACAAACAGCAGCGGGCGTTTCACCTCACGCAGATAAAATGCGCCGAACGGGGCGGTAAAGCTGATGCTGTCCCCCACCTGGCAACGCTGGCGCAAATAGTCACTCATCAACCCGCTCGGCAATAAGCGGATCAAAAAGCGCACTACCGCCGATTGCGCGCTGGCACTGGCATACGAATAGGCGCGGCTTTCCTCACTGCCGGGGATCTGAATGCGCGCGTATTGCCCAGGCAAGTAGTGCAATTCCGGCGATCCTTCATCCAGCGTAATCTCCAGGGTGGCGACCGTATCAGAGAGTAGGTTCAGCGCACTGACCCGTCCGCGATAGTGCTGCTGGCTGAGGTTGCAGATGCTGGAGTCGATATCAAAGTAGAAAGAACCTGGCGATGTCAGCCGGGTCTGGCAGGCCAGCATGTAGCCCTGTTCAAGCTCGCTGGCGCTCAGCGCCTCATCATCGACGTATTCCATTTCGATGGTTCCCGATTCACAACGGCCACGGCAGGTGGCGCAAACCCCTTCACGGCAGTCCAGCGGCAACGAGATCCCGTGACGAAAAGCCGCATCAAGCAGTTTTTCATTCTGTTCAACCTGAATAAACTGCGTGAGTCCATCCCGGAAAATAATGGCGGCGCGATGGGTCATGGTCACTCCTGTATCAATACTGTTTATAACAACGGCGGCCGTGGCCGCCGTCCTGAGGCAAATCAGAGATGGTAGAAATCGAGCACTGAATCGATCTTGTCATTCAGCAGCAGCACATGTTTGCTGGTGATTTTTAACTGCCCTTCCTGCCAGCACAGGCGATAGGTAGCCCGGCCAAAGAAGTGGCGGCTTTCACCAAAGCGGTAGTAGTGCGTCACCCAATTGACCTTAACGACCAGTTGACTAATGTCAGCAGCCTGGCAGCGCACGTTGTCGATCAGGTGCAACGTGCGCGGCATCGGCGTACAGGCGGCCGACTTGCCGGTGCGAATACGGAATACCCGATCCTCCAGGCCAGAACGGTTGGCATAGTAGATCAGCGACATTTCCCGCTTCGGATCCTGAGTGTATTCATGTTCACTGCGCCACTGCGGCACGTGAAACTCGGCCTCTTCGGTGAAGTAGCTGAGATAACGATCCCAATCCTGCCGATCGCAGGCGTCTGACACCTGGTATAAAAATTGCTCAACGGCATAGTGCTGCTCAGGCGTGATGTTTTGCATGATTTATCTCCGTCATTTCAGCGGGCCGCCGCCTGCGCTATTTTTTTCTCCAGCCCCGCCAACATCATCTGCTGCCATGCGCGGTGCTGATTGACATACAGCCCTTCGTGGGTAATTTCGGTCCCGGTGATCGCGGGCGTAATGTTGAGAATGTCGCTGTTACGCGTTGCGCCGTACTGCCAGTGCTGATGCCCACGGGAGATATCGCTCCACGGCGTGCTGCGCGCTTCGAAGCCACGCTGCTGTTCGCGGAACTCCACCAGATCGTCCGGCGTTCCCATGCCGGATACGTTGAAGAAGTCTTCAAACTGGCGGATACGGCTTTCGCGATCCCGATCGGACTCCCCTTTCACCCCCAGGCACAGGCTGATCACTTCGGTTTTGTTCCAACTGACCGGGCGGATAATGCGCAGTTGGGAACTGATCTGGTCCATAAAGAACAGGCTCGGGTAGATGTTGAGGTTACGCAGGCGGTGCATGGTCCACTGCGCGCGCTCCTGCGGATATTTATCCAGCAGGCGCGGCATGATGCGGGCATAGCCGGGGCGCACATCGGCGGCGTTGGGCATATCGCTGAACAGCAGGCCGTGGCCATGTTTGAACGAGAACCAGCCGTCGTCGGTGTCTTTATCCCCAGCCCCCAGTTTGCTGTAGTCGAGCGTGCTGTCGCTGGCACCGTTACGCTGAATATTCAGCTCGCGGCGGTGGTTGGCCGTCGAGACATAGTTGTAGTGAACGGTGCTGACGTGGTAACCATCCAGCCCGTTCTCGTTCTGCAGCTTCCAGTTGCCGGGGTAGGTATAGGTCGAAACACCGGGCAACACTTCCAGTTCGGCGTTTTCAGACTGCTCCAGCATCATGTCGAAGAACAGCGTGGTGTCGCCCAGGAAATCGGTCAGGCTCTGCTCGGATTCGGTATCCAGGCTGATAAACACAAAGCCGCGATAGCTGGCGATACGCGCCGCTTTTAAACCATGGCGGCTTTTATCAAAGTCGCTGCCGTATTCCGCCGGGGCCTTTACCTTCGCCAGCGCGCCGTCAGATTTATAGCACCAGGCGTGAAACGGGCAGGTAAAGGTGCTTTGGTTGCCCTGACAAACGCGGGTCAATGTTGCACCACGGTGCTGACAGGTATTCGCCAACGCGTGCAGCTCACCCTTACCGTCGCGAGTGACCAGCATCGGCTGGCGGCCCGCTTGCACGGTGATGAAATCGTGCGGATTAGGGATCTGGCTTTCATGGCAGGCAAAAATCCACTGCTTCTCGAAGATCAGCTCCATTTCCAGGTCAAACAGCTCCTGGTTGGTAAACATTGAGCGGGCGATGCGATAAACGCCCTCCTCTGGCCGAAAGTCGAGGCTGTTTTCAATCACATGCTGCCAGTGTTGTAACTCTTGTGGCGTGCTCACATTCATGCTCCTGTTATACCCTTGGCCCCTGGTTGTGCGCGTGCAGCGTGCAGTACCAAGCGGCTGAATATATTAAAATAATGAGGACAGGTGTTGCTCCGGCGGGCGTTATTCAACAGAGACTCACTGCCCCTGAGCAGAGGCAGTGACAGGCCGGGCTACGCTTGAGCGCGTTTGCGTTCCACTTCGGCTTCTGGCGCGGCAGTGCGTTCTTTATGCAGCGTGAAGTTGAAGTCGATCGAGGAGAAAGGCTTACTGAGCTGCTTGCTGTCCAACTGATCCGGTGCCGTGACCTTATTTACCTGCGGCACCAGCCCTTCGCGGCTGGCGAAGGCGAAGTCGTCCCACAGATATTCATCACCGTCGATGTTGATCTGCGTGGTGAGCTTGCGGTAACCGTCGGCATAGACGAAGAAGTGGATATGCGCAGGGCGGCGGCCGTGGCGGCCCAACAGGTTCAGCAACTGCTGAGTGGAGCCTTGCGGCGGGCAACCGTAGCCAGACGGCACGATGCTGCGGAACTGATAGTTGCCTTGGCTGTCGGTCACGATGGTGCGGCGCAGGTTGAACGCCGATTGGCTCTTATCGAAGAACGAATAGTTGCCCATCAGGTTAGCGTGCCAGACCTCGACGGTGGCCCCCGGCAGCGGTTTGCCGTTGGCATCCATCACCGTACCCTGCATAAACAGCACTTCACCTTCGGCACTTTCTGTGCCGTCATCCAGGCGGGCAAAGCCCTGGCAGACCGGTGCACCGGCCACATACAGCGGCCCTTCAATGGTGCGCGGCGTGCCGCCGGTCAAGCCGGCTCTGGCTTCGGCTTCGTCGGCACGAATATCAATGAAGCGCTCCAGCCCCAGCCCTGCGGCCAGCAGCCCCATTTCGTGGCTGGCACCGGTTTCCGCCAGGTATTCCAGCCCTTTCCAGATTTCACTCGGCTGAAGATCGAGATCCTCAATCGCTTTAAACAGATCGCCCAGCAAACGTACGGTAACCTGTTGAACGCGTGGGTTAACTTCGCCTTTGGCGGTGTCAACAATAAAGCTGTTGACCAGGGTGTCGATGTCGTTATGAGTCATGTCATTGCTCCGTATTGATATTGGCAGTAAACAATTACTGAGCCGAGGGGGTACAGTCCTGCGGCTATACCCTTCATACTTCAAGTTGCATGTGCGTTGGCTTTCCTCGCTCACCCCGGTCACTTACTGATGTAAGCTCCCGAGGATTCGCTGCGTTGCTGCCTTCCTGCAACTCGAATTATTTTGGGTACATTCTGTTTTTAACGGCTTCTTTTTATTCTCCCCGCCGGTATTTGCCCGGCAGGGAACAGCGACATAAACATTGGCAGGTGATGCACCCGCGGCCTAACTCAGCGATCGTCCTCCCTGATTGAGGAAGGGTGACGACATAGCGGCATAACCTGAATCTTCATGTAGGGGAACAGCGGCAGCTGCGACAACAGTTGGTGCAGCTCATCAATACTGCTGACGTCAAACAGGCTGATGTTGGAATACTGCCCCGCAATGCGCCACAGATGGCGCCATTGGCCGCTGGCCTGTAACGCCTGCGACTGGGCTTTTTCCGTTGCCTTTAGTGCGGCAGCTTCTGCTTCCGGCATCGAGGCGGGTAAATTAACGTCCATTCTTACGTGAAACAGCATAGCGATAGGTCCTTTAGCTTAGAGTTCTGTCAGCCACGGCGCAGAGCGGCGACTTTGTCGCGGTCGATCTCAACACCTAACCCCGCTCCGGTGGGCACCTGCAGCATAAAATCGCGGTAAACCAAGGGCTCGGTGAGGATGTCTTCGGTCAGCAACAGCGGGCCGAACAGCTCGGTGCCCTGGCTGAGATCGCTGAAGGTGGCAAATACATGGGCCGATGCCGCAGTACCAATCGCCCCTTCCAGCATGGTGCCGCCGTATAGGCCGATCCCTACCAGCGCAGCGATATCGGCCACCTGCCGCGCCTGAGTCAGGCCGCCGGACTGGCTGATTTTCACCGAGAACACGTCAGCCCCGGCATGGGTGGCCAGATCAAAGGCATCCAACGGCCCTTTCAGCACTTCGTCTGCCATAATCGGCACGGTAAAACGCCTGGCAAGCCGGGCCATGCCAGCGCGGTTTTCTGCCCGGATGGGCTGTTCGATCAGATCGATCCCGCCCGCCTCCAGTGCGGCGATGCCGCGTTCCGCATCCAGTTCGCTCCAGGCCTGATTGACGTCGACGCGCACGCTGACGTCATCCCCCAATGCCCGCTTGATCGCCAGCACGTGTGCCACATCGGCTTCTACCGCCCGCAGGCCAATCTTGAGTTTGAAAATGCGATGACGGCGCAACTCCAGCATCTTTTCTGCTTCCGCGATATCTTTCTGCGTATCGCCGCTGGCCAGCGTCCAGGCCACCGGCAGGGCGTCACGCACCCGCCCCCCCAGCAGTTCGCTGAGCGGGATATTCAGCCGCCGCGCCTGCGCATCCAGCAACGCCGTCTCCAGCGCGCATTTGGCAAAGCGGTTGCCCTGAATCGACTTGCGCAACCGGGCCATCGCCGGTGCCACCTGGCTGGCATCCATCCCGATCAGCAGCGGTGCCAGATAGGTATCAATATTTACCTTCACACTTTCCGGGCTTTCTTCGCCGTAGCTCAGGCCACCGATGGTGGTTGCTTCGCCCCAACCTTCGATCCCGTCGTCACACAGCACACGCACCAACACCAGGGTTTGCACATTCACCGTGGCCACCGACAGGCGGTGAGGACGGATTGCCGGCACGTCCAGCAGCAGAGTTTCAATGGTTTTAATCATATTTTTACGGTATCAAACTTAGCGGATTCAGGTTGTATATGACCCTATATCCAACATATGCTGGCCGTCTAACACCGATTTAGCATCGTCTTCATACCTTAAAGGTATCAATATGGAACTGCGTCATTTACGTTATTTTATCGCCGTCGCGGAAGAGCAGAATTTCAGCCGCGCGGCAGAACGGCTGCACATCAGCCAGCCGCCGCTCAGCCGACAGATTCAACAGTTGGAAGACGATTTTGGGGTAATGCTGTTTGAGCGCGGTTCCCGCCCGCTGAAGCTCACCGAAGCGGGCCGTTTCTTGTACGGCCATGCGCTGCAATTTCTGGCCCAGAGCGTGGAGCTGAAATCAATGACCCAGCGGGTTGGGCAACTGGAACGTTCGCTGTCGATTGGTTTTGTTGCCTCAACGCTGTACGGGATCATGCCGCGGCTGATCCGCCGCTTCCGCACGCAGTACCCGGAAGTGGCGATGAGCCTGCAGGAGATGACCACCATGGAGCAGATCCAGGCGCTGAAAGAGGGCCGCATCGATGTGGGCTTTGGCCGCATCCGCCATGAAGATGCCAACGTGCGGCGCATCATCCTGCGCGATGAAAACCTGATGGCAGCCTTAGCGGCCGATCACCCGCTGGCGAATGCGCCTGAACTGACGCTGCGCCATTTGCAGGCAGAAACCCTGATCGTTTACCCGCAAACTCCTCGGCCAAGCTTTGCCGATCAGGTGCTGGCAACCTTTCGCGATCGTGCGCTTGAGCCACGTAAAATCATGGAGGTCCGCGAGCTGCAGGTGGCGTTGGGCCTGGTGGCCGCAGGCGAAGGCGTCACCTTGGTTCCTCAATGTTTGCACAGCCTGAAGCGCCAGGATGTGATCTACAAAGCCTTGAATGAACAGTATCTGGTTTCCCCGATCATCATGAGCACCCGGCTGCTGGATGAATCGGAAGACATCAAAACGCTGCTGCACATGATCTACAGCCTGTATGAAGAGGAAGGCATCACCTACATCAAGCCCGCGTCGCTGGGCTAAAAGCCTATAGCAATAACGCCAGCTCCATCGCCGTGCGCTGTAGCTGGGGCAACACCCTTTCACGCAGCTCTGAGGCCGGGACCTGCGAGGCATTAACCCCTACGTTCATCGCCGCCACTACCCCGCCTTTGCGCGAGTACATCGGCACCGCGATAGAACGCAGGCCAAGTTCCAGTTGCTGATCGTTGATCGCATAGCCCTGGCGGCGCACCTGCTCCAGTTCAGCGCGCAGCGCCTCGGTGCTGGTCACGGTGAAACCGGTCAACGGTTCGATCGCGACACGCGATAGGTACTCTTCCAACTGTTGAGCATCCAGCGCGCTGAGCAGCACCATGCCCATTGAAGTGGCATAGGCTGGCAAGCGGCTGCCGCGCCCCAGATCGATAGTCATAATGCGTTTTACCGAAGCGCGGGCGATATACAGGATATTGTCGCCGTCCAGCGTCGCTACCGAGCAAGATTCGTTCAGCAGCTTGCTCAGGTAATCCAGTGAGTTCTGCGCGGCTTTCGCCAGCTCTGAGGATGAAAGATAGGCGTGGCCCAGGGTTAACACGCGGGGTAACAGGCGATAGTGGCGGCCATCCGGGCAATGCACAAACCCCAGCGCATTCAGCGTATACAGGCACCGGCGCACCGCAGCCCGCGGAATGCCGGTGATCTGGCTGATCTCTGACACCGACATCTCCGAATATTGCGGCTTAAACGCCTGCAATACTTCCAGCCCTCTGGCCAACGAGGCCATAAAATTCGGATCGCCCTTGTATTGGTCGTTGGCCAATTCGCTGATCTCCTGCAGCCGCTGCAACTCTTCGGTAGCAAACTCCGGTTTATCACTCATCCTTGCCTCCAATTACTCCTACGAATCACCGCACTATACCCTCAGCAACCCGAAACAGCCTGATAGGCGGCGGAAAATGCCAAATTCTCTACCTGCGTCACAAAATTAACATCAAAATAACAAATGTTCCGATAATCGCACAATATGATGATAATCGCACTTGTCGCTCAATTTTTACTCCTCTAAGTTAAAACCAGCCAAACCTCTTGGCACCGCAATCAACCGCATACTCAGGAGAAGCAATGATCAACAAAAGCATGCCTTCCACCGACGCCGCCGTGGCCGATATTCATGACGGCGCCACCCTGATGGTGGGGGGGTTTGGCCCGGCAGGCCAACCTTATGCTCTGCTGGATGCCCTGATCCGCCGCCGCCCGCGTGAGCTGACGCTGATCAGCAACAACGCGGGCAACGGCGATTTCGGCCTGGCGGCGCTGCTGAAAGCCGGTTGCGTACGCAAGGTGATTTGTTCGTTCCCGCGCCAGTCTGATTCATGGGTATTTGACGATCTCTACCGCCGTGGCGAACTGGAACTGGAGCTGATCCCGCAGGGCAACCTGGCTGCACGCATTCAGGCCGGTGGGGCTGGGCTGGGGGGAATTTATACCCCGACAGGCTATGGCACCTTGCTGGCTGAACATAAGGAAACCCGCGAGATCGATGGCCGCCAATATGTGTTCGAACTGCCGCTGAAGGCCGACTTCGCGCTGATCAAGGCCGAGCGTGCCGATCGCTGGGGCAACCTGGTGTACAACAAAACCGGGCGCAACTTCGGCCCGATCATGGCAATGGCCGCTACCTGTACCATCGCCGAGGTTAATCAGCAGGTTGCGCTGGGTGAACTGGATCCGGAAACCGTGATTACCCCCGGGATCTTCGTGCAGCGCCTGGTTATCTCCCCCGCCAACGCTCAACAGCTTTCAGCTTAAGGAATGGTTATGTCAAAACTCACTCATGCGCAGCTGGCCGAGCGGATTGCCCGCGATATCCCGGAAGGGGCCTACGTGAACCTGGGGATTGGGATCCCGACCCAGATCGCCAACTACCTGCCCGCCGACAAAGAGATCTTCCTGCATAGCGAGAACGGTATTCTCGGTATGGGCCCAGCCCCCGCCGCCGGTGAAGAAGATCCCGAGCTGATCAATGCGGGCAAACAGGCGGTCACCCTGCTGCCCGGCGGCTGCTTTTTCCACCACGGCGACTCTTTTGCCATGATGCGCGGCGGGCACCTGGATATTTGTGTCTTGGGCGCCTATCAGGTTTCGCAGCGTGGTGATTTGGCCAACTGGAGCACCGGCGCGCCAGGTGCCATCCCGGCGGTGGGCGGCGCGATGGATTTAGCCATCGGTGCTCGCCAAGTGTATGTAATGACCGAACACCTGACCAAAAAAGGCGAGTGTAAGATCGTCAAAGAGTGCACTTATCCTCTGACCGGCGTTGGCTGTATCGACCGTATCTACAGCGATCTGGCGGTGATCGACGTTACGCCACAAGGTTTGGTAGTGCGCGAAATCTTTGGCGGCCTGACGCCGCAGCAGCTGCAGGACATCACCCCGGTCGAACTGACTTTTGCCCTTCAACAGAGAGAGAAACAGCATGAATCCAGCGTATCTGTGTGATGCCGTCCGTACCCCGTTCGGCAAGCTCAACGGCAGCCTGGCCAGCATCCGCGCCGACGATCTGGCCGCCCTGCCGCTTAAGGCTCTGCAACAGCGCCACCCGGCGCTGGACTGGAGTGCGCTGGACGATGTGCTGCTGGGCTGCGCCAATCAGGCCGGTGAGGACAACCGCAACGTGGCGCGGATGGCGCTGCTGCTGGCGGGCCTGCCTACCTCCGTCCCCGGCTGCACCATTAATCGCCTGTGTGGCTCCAGCCTGGATGCGGTAGCAATGGCCGCACGCGCCATCAAAACCGGGGAAAGCGATTTGCTGATCGCCGGTGGCGTAGAGAGTATGTCGCGTGCGCCGTTCGTGATGGGCAAAGCGGAAAGTGCCTTCAGCCGCAGCATGCAACTGGAAGATACCACCATGGGCTGGCGCTTTATCAATCCGCAGATGAAAGCGCTGTACGGTGTGGAATCCATGCCGCAAACTGCTGAAAACGTGGCGCTGAAGTTTGGCATTAACCGCCACGATCAGGATGCTTTTGCGTTACGCAGCCAGCAACGCACCGCCGCCGCACAAGAGAGCGGCTTCTTCGCCAATCAATTGACGGAAGTCAGTATTCCGCAGAAAAAGGGCGAGCCGCTGCTGTTCACTCAGGATGAACACCCTAGAGCGACCACGCTTCAGGCGCTGGAAAAACTGAAACCGGTAGTCACCCCACAGGGAACCATCACCGCGGGCAACGCGTCCGGCCTTAACGACGGCGCTTGTGCATTGCTGTTAGCCAGCGAACGCGGTATGCAGCAGCATGGCCTGCAACCGCTGGCGCGCATCGTGGCCAGTGCCGTAACCGGCATTGAACCGAGCATTATGGGCTTTGGCCCGGTGCAAGCGGTGCGCAAAGTGTTGAATCTTGCCGGACTGAAGCTGGATCAGATGGACGTATTCGAACTTAACGAAGCCTTTGCCGCACAGGCGCTGGCGGTCACCCGCGAACTGGGGCTGGCGGACGACGCGCCGCAGGTGAACCCGAACGGCGGTGCCATTGCTCTCGGCCATCCTTTAGGCGCCTCTGGCGGCAGGCTGGTGATGAATGCCGCCTGGCAACTGCAAAAAACCGGTGGCCGCTATGGCTTATGCGCCATGTGTATCGGCGTCGGCCAAGGCATCGCCCTGATTATCGAGAGAGTATGAGATGACTATCGACTACCGCCTGGATGGCCCCAGTACAGCACCTTTGTTGGTGTTGTCTAACTCACTGGGCACCACTTTTGAACTGTGGCAACCGCAAATGGCGGCGTTGACGCAACGGTTCCGCGTGCTGCGCTACAACCAGCGGGGCCACGGCACCACGCCGCTGCCAGCGGTGCCGCTAACGCTTGAGATTTTGGGGCAGGACGTGATCGCCCTGCTCGATAAGCTGGATGTGGAACGCGCCTATTTCTGCGGTATCTCGATGGGCGGGCTGACCGGCCTGTGGCTCAACCGTTATCATCCGCAGCGTTTCCACAAGCTGGCGGTGGCCAACACCGCTGCGCGGATCGGCAGCGCAGAGGGTTGGCAACAGCGCGCACAGCAGGTGCAGCAAACAGGGCTGGCCCCTATCGCCGCCGCTTCTCCCGCCCGTTGGTTTACGGAGGATTTCCAGCGTGACCAAGCGCAACTGGTCGCCAGCTTGGTAAAACAATTGGCACAGGGCAATGCGGCGGGCTACGCTGCCTGCTGCCAGGCGCTGGCGCAGGCCGATTTGCGGGCAGAAGTGCCGCACATGCTGGCACCGCTGCTGGCGATCGCCGGGGAACATGATCCGGTTACCACCGTGGCCGATGCCGAATGGCTGGTGGCCAACGCGCCGGATGCCGTGCTGGCTATCTTACCCACCTCGCACATCTCTAACGTGGCTTGCCCGCTGCGGTTCAGCCAGCAGGTGCTGCAGTTCTTCGCAGTGTAAGTCTCCAAGCCAGGCAGGGGAGCCTGTCTGGCTTTAACATACTGGACGACTCTATTTTTTCTGGCGCTAAGCCACATTCCGTATTGCGCTCCTTCAAGAGAACGTTTTCTCCCGATCTGCCCTCGCAGCCCGGCTCGGTAACGCCAGGCGCTGCGTCCTTATTACCTGGTTTAATACGGTAATAAACTCAGACTCACGGCTAAAAATCATATTAATTAAAAGATTACGATCAGTGGCTTAACTCACCCGCTCCAAAACAGGACAATTTACAGCCAATTATTGGTTTATTTTTGAGCGAAAAGTGTGTGAAGTTTCGCCTTCCCCAAGGATCCATCCGGGCGTTATAACCAGGGATAGTTATTTAGTTTTCACTTTTGATGTCACTCATGCTAAAGATTTTTACTCCGTTACTTTTTGTTTTAACCTCATTATCCGTTTTTTCTGCCGCAGCGAGCACCAGTACCAACATCAAGCAGGATTTTTTTAATTCATCCTTTGCCAGCAGCAATAACCCTGATAAATCAGGGCATAGCGACACGCAGAGACTTAAAAAAATCCTGTCACACTATGATGAATGGGAAGGCGTACGCTACAAATTCGGCGGCAACTCACGTAAAGGCATCGATTGCTCTGCCTATATGCAACGCATTTTTGCCGATGAGTTTTCGCTCAACTTGCCAAGAAGCTCGCATGAACAGAGCAAGTTAGGCTCGCACGTTGCCAAAGGCGATCTTGCTACGGGCGATCTGGTGTTTTTTAAAACCTCAGCGCGCGAACGCCATGTTGGCGTGTACATCGGGGATGGCAAATTCCTGCATGCTTCCACCAAAGTGGGCGTGACGGTTTCAGAATTGGACAATCAATACTGGAAGACAAAGTACGTCCAGGCACGGCGCATCAATCCTGTCGCAGCCTGAATTCATTCTGGCCGCCGGTTAAACCGGCGGCCAGAGATACTCGTCATACTTCAAGCAGCATAGGGGTTGACTACGAACTGCCACCTACAGCAACTCGAATTATGTTGAGTATGGCGGTTATACTTTTTTGCGGTTGCGACGCATATCGATGGCCACTGCGGCCACGATGATGATGCCTTTGATAATGTCCTGAATATAGGAATCCACGCCGATAAAGGTGAAGCCGCTTTTGATCAGCCCGAGGATCACCGCCCCAATCAGGGTGCCGGTAATGCGCCCGACTCCCCCCATCAGGCTACTGCCGCCGATCACTGCGGCTGCGATAGCATCCAGCTCATAAGAACCCCCCATGCTCGACTGCCCGCTGCTGACGCGCGCCGCCAGCACCACGCCAGCCAGCCCCGCCAATCCCCCGGCAATGGTATAGACCGCCACCAGATATTTATTGACGTTGATGCCCGACACTTTGGCCGAGGTCATGTTGCCGCCAATGGCATAAATGTATTTACCATAGCGGGTATGCTTCAGAGCAACGTGGAAGATCACCGCGATCACCAGGAAAATAATCACCGGCATCGCACCTTGCCCGATCGCCGTAAAACCGTCTGACAGGAAACTGACCGGGTTACCCTTGGTGTAGTACTGCGCCAGACCTCGCGCCGAAACCATCATCCCCAGCGTGGCAATAAACGGTGGAATACCGGTACGGGTAATGAGGAAACCGTTGATAAACCCGCAGAGGATCCCAACGCCGATCCCGGCACTAATCGGAATAGCTGCGGGCAGATCGAGCAAAGCAGGATACATGGGGGAGATACTGTCTGAGGTTTGCGCCAGGCTGGCGGCCACCACCGCCGTCAGGGCAATCAGCGAGCCGGAGGAAAGATCGATACCGGTGGTAATAATGACCTGCGTCACCCCCACCGCAATAATCCCGATAATCGCCACCTGCAGCACAATCAGCAGCAAGCGGTTGGGGTTCAGCAGGAATGATTGATCGCGTATCGACCAACCGAGAATTTCAAAAATCAGCGCAATGCCGATCATGACAATAAAAATACCGGTGTCTTTCGGCATCTTGCCATTCAGGCCGGAAAGCAGCGAGGTTTTATTCGGCGCAGCCGCCGTGAAAGATTTATCCAGATTTGCGTTACTCATTGTGGGTCACCTTTAGGTTATTCCGAGGCTAGCGCCATGATTTTTTCCTGGTCTGCTTCATCTTGATCCAGGATCCCGGTGATGCGCCCCCCATGCATGACCATGACGCGATCGCTCATGCCAAGAATTTCTGGCAATTCCGATGACACTAAAATAATGGCTACGCCACGGTTCGCCAGTTCACTGATCAGCCGATATATTTCCGCCTTTGCACCGACGTCGATACCGCGCGTAGGCTCATCGAGGATCAATATTTTCGGTTGCGCTAACAGCCAGCGGGCAATTAACACCTTTTGCTGATTACCGCCGCTGAGATTATTAATAATCTGATCCATGGTTGGCGTTTTGATATTGAGCTTTTTAATTTGCTCCATGCAGTCTTGCGCCATTTGCACGTGGCTGACGAAACCGTTTTTGCCGATATATTCGGAGAGATTGACAATACTCATGTTCTCCACCACCGACAGCACCAGAAACAGCCCGGACTTTTTGCGATCTTCCGTCAGAAAAGCCAACCCCTGCTCGATGGCTTTTGACGGTGAATCTATTTTCACCGGCTGGCCTTCAATCAGGATCCTGCCCCCCTCGGCAGGATGCATGCCAAACAGGCTCTCCATCACTTCGCTGCGGCCCGCGCCCACCAGCCCGGCCACACCGAGGATCTCACCGCGTTTGAGGCTAAAAGAGATATCCTGGAACCAGCCTGCACGGCGTAAACCTTCAACCCGCAGCACCTCTTCACCGATGTTGTTATTGAACTTGGGGAACATCTGGGTTAATTCGCGCCCCACCATCATGGTGATCAGCGATTGTTTGGTCAGGTTTTCAGTTTTATCGCTGGCGATAAAGGTGCCATCACGGAAGATGCTCACTTCATCAGTAATCGCAAAGATTTCATCCATCTTGTGGCTGATATAAATAATCCCTTTCCCTTGCTCACGCAGCTCGCGAATAATCGCAAACAGGTGGACGACTTCCCCTTCGGTTAATGCCGAGGTGGGTTCATCCATAATCAATACGTCGGCGTTATAGGACACCGCCTTGGCAATTTCCACCATCTGTTGGCTGGCGATACTTAAATCCCCCACCAGCGTTTCCGGTGCTAATTTAATATTGAGCCGCAGCAGTAATTCGCGGGTTTTCTGGTTGAGTTCGCCGTGGTTCACAAAACCCAATCTGGCTGGTTCGCGCCCCAGCCAGATATTTTCGGCTACCGTCATATGTGGCACCAGATTCAGTTCCTGGTGAATCATCGAAATCCCAGAATGCAGGGCGTCGAGCGTATCGCTGAACGCCATGGGCTGGCCTTTGATTTTGATTGTGCCTGCGTCAGGGCGATAAATACCGATCAGACATTTCATCAGCGTCGATTTACCGGCACCGTTTTCGCCCATTAACGCATGCACGCTGCCCGGTTTGATTTTAATAGAGACGTTATCCAACGCTTTGACACCGGGAAATTGCTTGCTGATGCCTTCAGCCTCAAGCACATAGGGATGCATATCGCTCACCTCCGCCTTTATACCCAACACATCCGTACCTGATTGATCGCGGCAATCAGGCACGAAGGGAAAGTTCAGGAGCTAACCTTTACTTGTTGTTTTTACCAGCAAATTGCTGATAGTTAGCTTCGGTGATCAGTTGATAAGGGATCATCACGCTGCTATCGACCTTTTCACCTTTCACCAGTTGAATGGCAGTCTGGACCGCGCCCTCCCCCTGGCCTTTGGCGTCCTGGAAGATGCTGAGGCTGAGATCGCCTTTCTTGATAAACTCCAGCGCATCCGGTGTGCCATCAATCCCGGCAACCAGTACGCCGCTTTTTTTCGCCTGTTTCAGCGCCAGAATTGCCCCAATCGCCATTTCGTCGTTATTGGAAGCAATGGCATCAATCTGCTGCCCGGAAAGGATCCAATCGGTGGTGACATCCACCGCTTCTTTACGGAAAAACTTGGCCGTCTGTTTATCGACGATATGAATACCTGGATATTGGGCAGCCACTTCCTCAACGCCGCGAGTCCGATCGCGAGTCGCTTCGCTGGACAGCTCACCCAGCAGGATCATGACGTTGCCTTTACCCTTCATCAGCTTGGCCAGTTCTTCCATCTGCAGTTTGCCGGCCAGCTTGGAATCGGACCCGACATAGGCCATGCCGGCAGGCAGCGTGGCTTCAGGGCGACGGTTGACAAATACCAGCGGGATTTTGGCGTTTTCTGCCAGTTTAATCATCGGTTTCACCCCTTGGGTATCCACCGGGTTCAGGATAATGGCATCCACCCCCTGGCTGACAAAGTTCTCCACCTGCTGGATCTGTTGAGCAATGTCCCCTTTGGCATCTTCAAACTGGCCGCTGACACCGCCGGTTTCTTTCATTTTGCTTTGCATTGCCTGGCGCAAAATGGTGAGGAAGTTGTCATCAAAATGCGCCATCGATACGCCGATTTTGATGTCTTTGGCAAACACGCTGATTGGCAACATACACAACAGCACCGAGGTGACGATCAATTTCTTCAGCTTCATGTTCTTTACCCTTTTATCGTTAGAATGAAGAGGCCGGTTGACTCGACAGCCAATGAAAAATATTTTTTACATTCAAACAGCAATTTTCCTGTAACGATCTCCTTTATGCGGTGGTTCACTGCCTTTACTGCCCTAATCACACGGGATTAAAACGTTTCGGTGACACCTTTAAACAGATTAAAAACAATGCATTAATATACACCTTCTGATGCTGCCTTCGTTCCACACCCTAAAATCAAACATTTATTTCATAATTTAGATTATTGAAATTTTTTAACCCAAACAAGCGAAACATGCGTTTTGGAATGAATGGGTAACAAAAATATGACACGGATCTAACAAATGGCGTCTAAGCGCACCCAGCTACCAGCGATAGCTCGGCAGGCAAGCCTGTTTTTTGGCTTAAATGTGCGAACAGCAACGCAATTTATGCATTCCACCTGTCGTAATCTCCCCCGCTCGGCAATACTGAAATAACCACAGCGTCAGGAGGTATTGGCATGCAATTGAGCAGTAAAGTACGGATGAACCGCCTGTTTAATCAGGGAAAATGCCTTGATGTCGCGATCGATCACGGCATCGCTAACGAGCCTGATTTCTTGATTGGGCTGGAAAATATTGAGCTGGTTATGCACAGCCTGATTGCGGCACAGCCGGATGCTATTCAGGTCAACTATGGCCAGGCTGACCTGCTGCAAAACACACCGCTGCGCAATAAACCGGCTCTGGTGATGCGCACCGACGTTGGTAACGCCTATAACGCCGCTCGCCACCGCGAAATGTGGGCGGTGCTGCACAACCCGGAAGCCCCTATTCTGGCGGCATTGCAGATGGACGCCGCCGCCGTGGTGGTGAATCTGTACATGATTCCTGACGAGCCCGGCATTTTCCGCCAGTGTGTAGAGAATATCGGCCGCCTGCGCCACGCCTGCGAACGCTACGCCATGCCGCTGATGATTGAACCGCTGGTGATGGCCCCGGCGGGATTGGGGGCTGCCTACGGTTCACTGGGGGATGTCGAGAAAATGGTGCCATTGGTCAGGCTGGCACGGGAGTTGGGGGCGGATATCATTAAAGCCGATCCCACCGACCGGGTGCAGGACTTCCACCGCATTGTAGAGGCGGCGCGCTGCCCGACGCTGGTGCGCGGCGGTGGTAAAGGGGAATTGAGCACAGTGCTGGAAAAATCCGCCGCCTTGATGGCTCAAGGCGCCAGTGGGATGGTGTATGGCCGCAACGTGTATCAGCACAGCAATCCGTCACGGGTGGTCAGCGCGCTGATGGCGATCGTCCACAAAGGTGCCAGCGGTGAGCAGGCATTGGAGATTTATCATCAAGGTTGATTTTGCTGCTACGCCCGATAACGATCACGAATCAATATCGGGCAAAATGCTGATGCTCCAGGCAAGGGGGCGTTCTATTAAGCATTAAACTGAATTATTTCGGTTTGAATGATATTACGAGGCGTTGGAAATGTTTATAGACCTCATCATCCGGCGGTGCCGGGATTTCAGCGTTCTTTATTGCCTTGATACCGGCTTCGCAAAGTGGCTGATAGCCTTCTATCGCACTTATGTTAATCACGGTGCCATTTCGATCCATCGAGAATGAAACATCACATTCTTTTCCCTCGAAACTCTTTAAGCGGTACAATTTTCGCTCAATAGCCTCAGTGAGATCACGGATGTAAACCTGCAATCTCTCGGCCAAGAGAGCGGACTCTTTTGCTGCTGGGGGCAACTGTTTTTTTCTGGTGTTAGTGCTGCAGGCAGAAACCAACATCATGCTTATGCAGCAAATAAATATAAGCTTTTTCATAATAAAGAATCCCTTTTCAAAGCGGCCCTATCAATGCGTTTTGAGCGATAACCGGAAAATATGCTCTTACAGCTTCTTAACGCTGTTACGTAATGATTAATTGTAAACCATCACGGCGCTTGTTTTTTCATTATCGCAACAATCACGCCTTCACGTTCTGGCTCAAATCAGTTTCTCAGGCTGATTGGTAACTCACTCTTCAGCCTTTCAATAACTGACTCATTCGTAGCTATAATGGTGATGGCCGTTGATTCCCGTGCAATCTTAATCAGCTGAATGGCAAGTGCCTTAATTGCATCATAATTAAGAACCTCCTTACCCTTTTGATCTACCGTAGCATAATAACTGGTCGTAACATCCCTGACAGTATTTGCAGGAAATAAGTGATATCACTGTGACAGTGCTTACACTTAAGCGCAAGGCAGCATAACCCGGCCAAAGGCGTCGCCCTTCACCCAACGGGTTAGCCTTAGCTGACAAGCATTACACTTTACCCCCTCTTTTTTCGAACACATTCAGCATGCAGGACATTTTCTAAACGTGAATGCTTCGTCTAAGTAAACGGGATACTTACGGTAGCGAACAATGCCGCTCAGGCAACAAAAAGCCCATATCAGTGGGCTTAAATAGAGTGATTTAACCAGCAGGAGCGATAACCTTTAATCAGCCCATCCGGTCTTGGTTTCGAGAGGTGACTCTGACATGGTGTACTTCTCAACCACATCACCATTAAAAATAATGGCAAGATCTTTTTGGGTGCCCTTCATCCCGTTATGGAATAAACCATAGAATGGAATGTATGACTCCCCAGTGACTGTCGCTTCGACATATTCATATTTCCAGATTTCATTTTTTTTATCGGTAAAACTAACGTTATCCGGAGAACCCAGTATTCCTTTGATTTCAGCCTTGGTTGTCACACCTTCTTTAATCTTACTTTTTATGCTCGTTTGGGTTTCTTTATGCAGGTTTTCGTTGCCTGCTGAAGATGCGCAACCAGTCAACAGCGATGCCAGCAGTACAACGGCAAAAATCTTTTTCATTTCATCCCTTCCCTTAGACAAGTAACAACTCACTACATGGTAGCAGAGCGAGGAAACAGGACAATGACCATTAACGCTCTTTTCCAACAATGCTAAGTTTTACCTTGTTGGCACCGGGGTGCAGATACTTATGTGAGAAAGGTCGCGAGCATTCAGATGCTGATAGCCTGATTAGCTTCAGTTCGCTCTAGACATGAAGCAGCATTATCGATGGCGCTTATTGAGTGCCATCTGTAATGTTACTTTCCCGCGTTATCCTGCTGCCACTTAATCAGCCCATAAATACGTGAGGCGCATATATCAAGTTCATTCTGATTCACCTGTAGCGCCATTATCGCATCACCAAACGTTTCCCCAGTAAATGGCGTTTGTTCACATTGCCGGAGCAGTGCCGCGGGTGGATACACGTAGATCAGCTGCGGGGCTGGCTGCGGCTTATCTGCGCAAGATACGGCGAACATCATCAGGCAACCGCTGATTGCTGCAGCCGTTATTCTCCAGCGCCTTGCGTAGCTTTTCGTTATCAGCATCGGCTTTTGCCCTCTTCTGTTGTTCAATCTTCAACTGTTCCTCAGTAGCACGGCGGTCAGCACTGGCGGCATCTTTCAGCGCAATGATGGTCCCGTCACGGCTTTCTACTGCAGCCACCAGCGATTTGTTTTCCAGCCGGGCATTATCCAAATCGCCTGACAGCGAAGACGCATACCAACCGAGGCAGATGGCCACCAGCAGCAGGCTGATTAATCCGTATTTACTCATGCTGGCATTTCCACGTGAGGCGCATCTAAAAACTTGGCTGGGGTGTCACGTGGGTTATCCGTCCAGGTAATACCGAATCGCAGTGGAACACCCAGCTCTTTGCCAGCCTGGTGCATGGCATCAAGCACCGGTAGCCAGCATTTATAATTGTTCCAATCAGCGCCAACCGGCAGCAGATCTAGCGCATGCCCGGTAAGATGGCGGCTGGCCATCGTCTTACTTGCGCCTGCGGCGACCAACGCTTGCTGCCGCGCTGTGGTGCGCCTACCTTCGATCACTGTAAAATCGACAGTTGAAAGCTCAAGCGCCCGGCGTACCACTTTGATCAACTCGGGGTTTACGCCAACGAGGTTACCCTCGCTGCGTTGACCGAATCTGAAATTAGGCATTGCTACCTCTCCTTACCTTAAGTTGTCTCGCACATGCAGCACCGGAAAAAGCACCTGGTACGACATCTGCTTTGACTTTGAAGCCAAAAAAACACTGTTTGAATAAACAGTATTTCAAGCAGGAGGGGAGATAGATACCAGAAACCGTTTGGCAGCCAATGACACAACACGCATTAGCTCAGCCCAGAATTGCGGAAGTCTTCTACTCTGATGTAACTCACAAATTTTTTCTGACCTGTTACGAAGAAAACGTTCCTCTAGACGTGATCGAAAACCTCATTTCGGAAGCAAGAAAATTCCACCCACCAAAAACAATGGAATAATAGTCGGTTGGTTATCTTTTGTTTCAGCGTGATGACTCCGCTCAATACACCCTTGCATGAGGCAAATCACTGATCCTCGTCGTGTAGGCGGGAGACAGCATTTCACGCTTCATTTTCCATACCTGCTCGGTCCCCTGCCCGGCAAACCAGATTTTGCCACGGCCTGACTTGTTGATACGGTCTAACACCGCCATCAGCCGTTCGCTATTAGGCTGGGGTTGGTATTCATCGAACAGCCCCAACTGCGCCACGCCGTGGCTGAAAAAGTCTTGCAGCATCACGCCCCCTTTTTGATATCGATGACCGGGTTGCCAAATAGCATCAAGGCAACGTAAAGCGGCGGTGATAATGTCACGCGTATCCTGCGTGGGCGTGTACAACTGCATGCTGGCCGAATTGCCGTAGTAAGGCTCGTGAGGGGAAAACGGGCTGGTCTTAATCCAGGCGCTCACGTGCCGACAATACTGGCGTTCATCCCGCAATTTCTCCGCCGCACGCGTTGCGTACATGCAAATCGCCTGGTGCATGTGCTCGTACTCCGTGATGCGATCGCCAAAAGAACGGGAACAGATGATCTGCTGCTTGGTTGCCGCAAATTCCTCAAGGGCAAAACAGGGTTCGCCGCGCAACTCTCTCACCGTTCGCTCGATCACCACGCTGAAATTCCGCCGGATCATCGCCGTACTGGCATCAGCCAACTGCAGCGCCGTTTCGATGCCCATCACCTTCAGCTTTTTCGATATCCGCCGGCCGATACCCCAGACCTCTTCCACAGGCACCAACGCCATCAGCCTACGCTGCCGCGCCAGATTCAAGAGATCGACAACACCACCGGTTTTATCCCACTTTTTGGCCGCATAATTGGCCAGCTTTGCCAGCGTCTTGGTCTGTGCAATGCCAACGCCCACCGTCAGCCCAGTATCCCGCAGAACCCGCGCACGGATCTGCCGCCCAAAGGCTTCAAGCTCGATACAATTGCGCACGCCGGTGAGATCGAGAAAACTTTCGTCAATCGAATAGATCTCAATGCGCGGCACCATCTCCTCCAAGATAGCCATCACTCTGGCTGACATATCTGCATATAGCTCGTAATTGCTGCTGAAGGCAACGCCACCAGCACGCTCAAATTGTTCCTTGATCTTGAAATACGGGCCGCCCATTTCAAGCCCCAGAAATTTCGCCTCTTTGTTGCGCGCCACCACACAGCCATCATTATTCGACAGCACCACCACCGGCCGCCCGCGTAAATCTGGCCGCCACAGTGTTTCGCAGCTGACATAGAAGCTGTTCACATCAACCAGGGCATACACTATTTCAGCCTCGTGATGGTCGATACCACGACCCCGACGATTTCCATTCCATCACCACCGTCATAAAGCGGTATAGGCTGGTAGTTGGGGTTCATCGGCTCGAGCTGGGCAACTGGCCGCAAGCATAGCCGCTTGACGGTGAATTCTCCGCCGATGCTGGCAATCACGATGTCACCGTGTTCGGCGGTGATACTGCGATCGACCACCAGCATAGAACCATCCGTGATACCGGCCTCAAGCATGCTTTCGCCAGACGCCAGCAGGAAGTAAGTGGCGTTGGGGTGGCTGATGCAATACTCGTTCAGATCGATGCGCTTGTGTATGTAGTCCTGTGCCGGTGAGGGAAAGCCAGCAGGTACCTTGTCAGAGAAAAGTGGAATGTTGAATTTTAACGGGGTTGATGTTGGAAATGAGATTTTCATGCTGTGACTCTATACTGTTTTTATATACAGTATAGATATGTGGAATGGCAGGGAAAAGACGAATTTACTCAGTGAATGGTATGAGGCTGATCGATAAGGAAAGAAAGTTTCTGACCGCTGCCCCTCCCGATGTTTAACCCTAAACAAACATCACGAAGCCGGTACGGGGCAGCCTTAACTGTTATGTAGTGGCGGTTTGGGGAATTTCAACTGCCGGTATCGCTATTTGTGTGTCCGATATAATTGCAGGTAATGTGAGTTCACAAAATTGCAAACGAGAGTCACAGCCGTTAGCTCAGTGTTTCATCAAGCCACCTCTCAACATTTCGCGGAATGATGTTTAACCGTTGTTGTGCGCTCATAGCAGGAAAAATAGTATTGCCTGAAGTTTGCCACAGAGCCTGATATAGCCCTACCACAGCGTTAGCGGCAGGTCCGATCAGCGGCTCAACTAATTTGCCAAAATCTTGCGGTTTCATACTCTCGAATATGACATCACGACCAAGATACTTAGCCATGCCAGCCGCCAGATCAGGCCCCAATATTCCAGGCAACTGCCCAACACCAACAACACCTGTTATTTCAGGCTCATTCAATAAACGCTCAGCAACTTCCGCCACATCAAGATGTGAACTCCAAGACACAGGGAAATCGTCCCGAAGTGGATAATACAGTACCCCTTCGGATTGCACCGGATCGAAGACCATAGGTAGCAGCAGGTTTTCCAGATACAAACGGGGGGCGACTACAGCGGTAGAGATCCCTGTTTTCTGCACACCATCGATCAGGATATTAATTGCCGAATTATCGGCTGCTTGCAGCAGTGATCCAGGTTCGTCGATGATGGCGCCACTGGTAGAAATAACGACACGCTTTGGTCTGGCTAATTTGACGGCCTGGACGATATTGTGTGCATAAGTAACACGGTCTGCTTCAGAGGCTAGTGGTAAGTGAATAAACACCCCCTCCGCTTCACGGTAGGCCATAGCCAAGGATTCAACAGAAGCATTATCAATTTGTACTGTCGGCACTCCAGACAGTCTGTCGATATGTCGTACTGCAGCAATCGCCGGTTTGCCTGACTGACAAAGGCGTTTGAACAATGGAGCCCCTTGAGCTCCCGTTGCACCATGAACAATGTAGGCCATAAAAGTCATCCTGAGTTAAATGAAATAGGGTCAAGTGATATACTGAAATTCCATTGTTGCATATACTGCACCAGTTACATCAACTGCACTAATAGGGAATTTTTCATGTCTCGCTCTGAATTTCCAAGTTGTGGCGTAGCCAGATTTCTAATTCTTTTAGATGGCCCATGGGCTACGTTGATCATACGTGAGCTATTACATGGCCCACGACGCTTTACCGAATTGCGTAAAGCTTTACCTGGTATAAGCGCACACACGCTTACCCACCGACTTAGGCAGTTCGAGAATCATGGTTTGCTCACGCGTTCTGCCTTTGCTGAAACACCACCACGCGTTGTGTACGACTTGACTCCATTTGGGCAAAGCTTACGCGAGGTATTAGAAGCCATGCAGCGATGGGGGGATGCTTTACCTGAAGAGGTGATTGTTGCGGTAACTTCTGCGGGCATGCTGTGTGATGCAGTCATGAGCAAACAGCAGACTTAATGATCGAATATACAGGCTCAAAACAACCTTACAATTTGCAATGAAGTTGTTGGGGCATAAATCGGTGAAAATGACGGACAAGTATCTCGATACGAGGGGGAATAAGTACGTGATGCTATAAAAGACCGGATATCAAAATTCGGATAGGCGATAAATCTCCCTTATAAATCAATAAAATAAAAAAAGACCGAATACGATTCCTATATTCGGTCTAGGGAAATGGCTCTTGGGAGAGAGCCGTGCGCTAAAAGTTGGCATTTATGCAGGGCTTACTCAGCCATGCACTTTAAGAATAGCTTAAGGTGCTAGTTTTGCCAGCCAGCCACACGGCAAGTGATAATTTCACAAAGAAATTAATTAGAGATAATCCCACTTCCCCGTCAACCTTTTCATAACCTATTGGTGGACAAGCGCTTACTCAGCACAAAGTTTTTCCGCTCTTGTACGAAAAACTTCAACGCTCATTTTCTTGCCTGGATTATTGGCATCATCCAGCAGAATCACATCCAGAGGCTGAGCTCGCTGTTGCCCCGCTTTCACCTGCGCCTGTGCGGCATCGTTCAGTGGATACTGCATTAACGTACTGTTGTTGAGCACAAACAGCGCATTACCCTTGCGGCATTGCAGCGTCACTTCCTCTTTGGTGAACGCCCACTGTTTGCCGTATTCCAGTTTAGTGACGTTAATCAGTTTATCTGCCGCCAATGCGCTGGTTGCCGTCGCCAGCAGTGCGATACCAAGAATTACAGATTTCATGAGATGGCCTTAAGGTTGCAATTTAATTCGATTTTCCCGCAACTAAGGGGCTGCGGCAAGCCGCAATGTCACACGGGTGCGTAGGTTGCAAAAACACTGACCAGTAACAAAACGGCCCCCCCCAACACCACTTCGCACCAGCAGGCCAAGATCAGCCCGCGTTGTGCCAATGTGGGCACGCTCCCCATCGCAGGCACAATAGCGTAACGGTTGGCCAGCGCGGCCAATACCATCAGCGCCACCAACGCGATTTTAAGCACCAGCAAACGCTGATAAGGGGAGTCGATATTCAACGGCCAATGCCCAAGAATAATCAGGCTGTTAATCACGCCGGTGAGGATCACCACCGCGACCGCAGCATGGCCCCAACGAGAAAAGCGGATCAGCGCCACCAGTGCATCGCTGCGCCACTGCGGCTGAGCCAGATAACGCAGGCAGGCCAGCAGCGGTAGCAAGCAGCCAAACCAATAGCTTGCTGCCAACAGGTGTAACGTATGGTTAAAACGGTGCAAAACGCCCAGCGCACCCGCGTGCATCGCCGCATGGCCGATAAACGCCATGCTGACCAGTAACAGCGCGGAACACCCGGCGAGCACCTCAGCACGATAGGGAACCGGTAGGCGTAGCGCAAGCAAAGCCAACCACGCCACCGCCAAATGCCAGCGCCAGGCCTCACCGAACGTCGTGCCCAGAACCACCCACCAGGTTGCCAACTGCCAGGTATCGGCCCAACCATCCCCCATCAGCCCGGCCTGCACCGCCAGCATCAGCAATGCGGTAAACGCAGAAAGCCAGGTCGATGCCAGCAGTAGCGGGTGTAAATCGCGGGTAATGAGCGGAGAGAAACGCTGAGGTGACAGCAAGGCGGTGAACAGGCTGCTTCCAAACATCAGCATCACCGCCGCAAAGTGCGCAAAGCGACACAGAATAAAAAGAGTCGCCAGAGTCATCGGTTAGTTTACGGTAAAACTGTATTGGCCTTTGGTTTTGTGGCCATCAACGGAAACCACATGCCAACTGACGCTATATTTCCCCGCCGTCAGTTCCGTTTCAATCGGTACGTTAATCTGCGTGCTGTTATTGGGATCCAAGGTCAGCTTGCCGGTTTTCACCACGCTATGGTCAGGGCCGGTAACTTTCACCCCACTGAAGTTCGGCTCAATGCCTTCAGAGAAATTCAGCGTCAGCATTTTCGGCGCGGAATGGGTGGTGGTATCAGCCGCTGGCGTCTGCATTTTAAGATGAGCATGCGCCAGAGCCTGCTGGGAGGAAAGCCCGACAAACAGGACAAAAAGGGTAGAAAGCAGGCGATAGGATGAACGGATTTTAGCGATCACAGAGGTGTCCCTTTTATCATAATGAAGGTGATCAGGGGCAGGCCGTTAACCGGAGCGATGTTTCCGCAACCTTACCCCACCACATGATTGCGCTGCAGGTTGTAGCAACGTATCGCGTTAAATAATAACGATGGTGAATCACCAAGTCGAGCACATCACTGGTATTTTAGTGTTTGGCAGCACGTATCGCTGTAAAGCCACTATAAATGCAGGGTATAAAAAACCGCATACCTTGAAGATACGCGGTTTACAGAAGCGATCATCAAGCTTGGCCGTTGCCGCCTTCAGACGCTGCGCTCATTCTCTTCAAATCTTTATCAATAAAGAACAAGGCTTTGCCGCTGTTGCCCACCAACGCCAGTTTGTCCAGCACCGATTTGAACAGCTTTTCTTCTTCATGCTGCTCAGCCACATACCATTGTAGGAAGTGGAAAGTGGAATAATCATGGGTAGTCATTGCCACATGCGCCAATTCGTTGATTTGGCGGGTGATCAGTTGCTCATGTTCGTAAGTTTGCTGGAAAACATCAGCTAGCGACTCAAACTCGGTCGGCGGTGCCGCAATGCTGCCCAGCAGGGGTAAAGCTCCGGTGTCACTAAGGTAATCAAAGAGACGTTGCATGTGCTGCATCTCTTCCTGAGCATGTTTTTTCAAGAACCCTGCAGCCCCCTCAAAGCCCTTGTCGCTACACCAAGCGCTCATCTGCAAATACAGATTGGCAGAATAAAACTCCAGGTTAAGTTGTTCATTGAGTTTTTTTATCATTTCTTGCGGCAACATGATGATTCCTTTTATTTTTCAGACCATAAAATTGAGTCCCTCGTATTATGCCCTGATTCAAACAAAATAAACACTCTTGATTAACCTCTCTTCACCCATATAAATTACTTTTAATTTTCATTCGGTTAAATATTTTCCATAATAGTTCAAAGAACACCAGGATAATATCCCCAGCCTTTACGCTGGCTTGTAAAGCGAATAGTTATTATTTAGAGAGAAAATCCCCCTCTTCTATTACATGGTAATAAAATAACCCTACTTTTCTCCAGTGAACCTTGCCTACAGGAATATCCTGGCAATTTATGCTTGTTTCAGACTTGCCAAGTGGCTATGGGTGAATTACCTTCTGCGCTGATTTAATGCGACAACAGGAAGGACGATACCATGGGTTATAATCTGGCCGAGCTCTCCAAAGACGAGATGGACAAAATTAACGTCGATCTGGCCGCTTCAGGTGTAGCATTCAAAGAACGCTACAACATGCCGGTGATCCCAGAGATGGTGGAGCGTGAACAACCTACGCACCTGCGGGACTACTTTCGTGAGCGCGTGGCACACTATCGTGCTGAATCGCACAAGTTCTCGCGTCTGCCGTATGAGCCTAAAGCGAAGTAGAAGAACCTGCCGTTGCGGCAGGCTTACTGGTCAGTTACTTGCCAACAAAGCGATCGGTTGCCAGCATCAAGTGGTGCAGAATGCCTGGCTCATCCGTTGAGTGCCCTGCCCCTTCAACGATATACAGCTCAGCCTCCGGCCAAACTTGCGCCAGATCCCAAGCGTTTTGCACCTGACAGGCCATGTCATAGCGGCCATGCACAATCACCGCTGGGATATGGCGGATCAGGTGGACGTTTTTCAGGAGTTGATCGTCACTCTCAAGAAAACCCAGGTGGGTAAAGTAATGATTTTCGATGCGCGCAAAGGCCAAAGCGAAATCATCCTCACCGAAAGAAGCTGAGGCGCTGTTTGGCAACAGCGTCACGGTTTCGCCTTCCCACACGCTCCATAGCTTGGCGGCTTCGAGCTGGATCTGCAGGTCTGGCGACGTCAAACGCTGGCGATAAGCGGCAATAACGTCTTTACGCTCCTCTGCAGACAGAATGGACAATACGCGTTCCCATTTGTCGGGGAAAAAACGTGAGGCACCATCCTGATAATACCAACTCAACTCCCGCTTGCGCAGTGTGAAAATACCGCGTAACACCATCTCACTGACACATTGCGGATGCGTTTGGGCATATGCCAGCGCCAGAGTCGAGCCCCAGGAACCGCCAAACACCAGCCATTGTTCCACACCGATCATCTTGCGCAGCCGTTCAATATCCGCCACCAGATGCCAGGTGGTATTATTATCCAGGCTGGCATGGGGCTTGGAACGGCCACAGCCACGCTGATCAAACAGCAGCACCTTATAGCGCTCAGGATCAAACAGCTGACGGTGGTAAGGAGCAATCCCGCCGCCGGGGCCGCCGTGAAGAAATACGGCAGGTTTACCGTTTGGGTTACCACTCAATTCCCAGTAGATCCGGTGCCCCTCCCCGGTGTCCAACCAACCGCTATCATAAGCTGCTAATGGCGGGTACAAACCTCGTAACTGTTCCATGGCGTTTCCGTCTGTGTGAGTTATTCATTCATCAAAGCCGAAGCCGCGCATCTGGTCAACGTTAAAACGAGAAAACACTTAATTACGCCAGTATGTTAGCGATAGTTGCTTAAAATGACGCCGATTTGTTCTTACGTAAATGCGGTTCACGCATCTCCTGAGCCGTTTTGGCTTCAATGCACAACTCTGCCGTCGGGCGTAATAATAATCGCGCCAGCCCAATCGGTTCCCCCGTCTCCAGGCAATAGCCGTAGTCACCCTTCTCCAGCCTTGCTAATGCCGCAGTCATCTTCGGTAGCAGGCGGCTTTCTCGATCCAACTGGCGGAACAGCAAACGCAGATCCTCTTCCCGCGCTGCCTTGTCAGCTTCGTCACCGCTCACATCGCCGCTATCGATATCTCGCTTCAGCACGTCAATGTGTTGCCAAAGCCTCTGTTGTTCCTCCAGCAAACGCTGGCGGAAAAACGCCCGCTGCTCCGTATTCATGTAATCAGATTCCGGCATCGCCAGCAGTTGCTGCTCGCTTAACAACGTCATTACTGTCATGGAACTCTCCGGCATATAGATTTGTTATATTGTAACATTTTTAACGTAGAAAATGTTAATAAAGAATAATCGTCGGATTAACAACGTGTTGATGCTCAAGCCCGCTTTACTGCTTGCATAGGGTAGCCGTTAAAGGGTTAATAGAGCGGCAACCTACCCAACCATAGGTAACTGAGAGGCCATAATGAGTAAGGGAATGGATAGCAAGAAAAATGCGAAGAAGAAGCCGTTAAAAACCCCAGCCGAAAAACGGGCTGGCAAGCGTGCCAAGAAAGGTCAATCATCTGGCGAATAAGCGTACTTCCGACCGTAGTTAAACCCGCCAAGGCGGGTTTTTTGTTGTCTGAAAACCCCTCTGTCACGTATCGTTAAGCGAAAACAAGCGACTATCATCGAGAAGAATATGAGCTTACGTGTCATAGATACCGAAACCTGCGGGCTGGACGGTGGCGTGGTGGAAGTGGCCTCTGTCGATGTTATTGACGGGCGCATTACCAACCCGATGAGCGATCTGATCAGCCCCGATCGCCCCATCAGCCTTGATGCCATGGCCATTCACCATATCACCGAACAAATGGTTGAAGGTAAGCCACGCATCGCGGTGGCGATTAGCCGCTATCAGGGCAGTGAATACTATGTGGCACACAATGCGGCATTCGATCGCGGGGTATTGCCAGAAATGCATGGTGCCTGGATTTGTACCGTAAAGCTGGCGCGAACGCTCTACCCAGACATTAAATACGGCAATCAATACCTGCGTTATGCCCTGAATCTGGATGTCCAACTGCCGCAGGACACTACGCTTTATCCGCATCGTGCGCTGTATGACTGCTATGTGACCGCTGCGCTGCTGCAACGCATTATGCGGGATTCGGGCTGGACGCCAGAACAGATGGTGCAGATCACCGAACAGCCGGTATTGCTGAAAAAATTCAAATTCGGCAAATATCGTGGACAAGAGATTGAACGAGTGGCGCAGGACGATCCCGGCTATCTGCGCTGGATGCTGAAATCCATTGACGATCTCAGCCCCGACATGAAACATACGCTGAAGTATTATCTGATCGGATAACGGTGCGGGCGGCTTCTGCCACCCGCGTTTTCGCTACTCGGCCAGCGAAAGAATGAACGCATACTCCAACGCGATATCTTCATAAGCCTTAAAACGGCCTGACTTGCCGCCGTGGCCCGCATCCATATCGGTATGCAACAACAGTTGGCGATCGTCAGTTTTCAGCTCACGCAGTTTTGCCACCCACTTGGCAGGTTCCCAATATTGCACCTGCGAATCATGCAAGCCGGTGGTGACCAACAGATGAGGGTAATCCTGCGCTTTTACCTGATCGTAAGGGCTGTACTGTTTGATATAGTCGTAGTAGGCCTTGTCGTTTGGATTACCCCACTCGTCATATTCACCGGTGGTCAGCGGGATCGACTCATCCAGCATGGTAGTCACCACGTCCACAAACGGAACCTGCGCGACCACGCCATGGTACAACTGAGGTGCCTGATTGATGATTGCCCCCATCAATAGCCCACCCGCGCTGCCGCCCATGGCAAACACCCGTTGGCCGTCACCATAACCTTGCGCCACCAGCGTTTCGGTCACGTCAATAAAGTCGTTGAAGGTATTCTGTTTTTTGAACAGCTTGCCGTCTTCATACCACAGTTGGCCCAGTTCGGCGCCGCCGCGAATGTGTGCCAGAGCGAAAACGAAGCCACGGTCCAGCAGGCTAAGGCGGCTGGCGCTGAACGCCGGATCCATGCTGCTACCGTAAGAACCATAGCCATATACCAATAACGGATTCGCACCCTGAGCAAAGCGATCGGTACGGTAAACCAGCGATACCGGCACTTCAACGCCATCGCGCGCCTTCACCCACACCCGCTCGCTGCGGTAGTTTTCCGCAGTAAAGTTTTTCACTTCCTGCTGCTTGAGCTGCACGCGCTCGCCGCTGTCCAGATTCAATTCATACATCGTGGAAGGCGTGGTCATAGAAGAATAGCCATACCGCAGCAGGGCAGTTTCTGGCTGTGGGTTGTACGCCAGCCAGGTGACATAGGTTGGATCGTCGAAGACGATGCTTTTATCTTCCCCACTGCGCCAATGAATCTGGCGCAGCTGCGTCAGGCCTGCGATACGCTCTTCCACCACCAGCCAGTCGCGAAACAGGCTGAACCCCTCAATCATTACCTCGGCACGGGGTGCGATCAGCGTTTGCCATTGCGCCTCATCGCCTTGCTCGCTTTGGTAAAGACCAAAGTTCTTGCCGTCTTTGTTGGAACGGATATAGAAATGCTGATGATAGTGGTCAAGGCCGTATTCGTGATCTTTCCGTCGCGGGGCAAACATCTGCGGCGTGCTGTTGGCATCATCCGCGTCCAGCAACAGAATCTCTGATGTGGTGGTGCTGCTGAGATGGATCAGGATGAAACGTTCAGAGGTGGTTTTTTCCAGGCCGACATAGAAAGTGTCATCCTGTTCTTCATAAATCAGCACATCCTGCTGCGGATCGCTGCCCACCACGTGCCGGTATACCTGATATGGCAGCAGCGTTTTCGCATGTTTGCGAACGTAATAAACGGTGGCGGAGTCGTTCGCCCACTCAAAATTGCCGGAGGTGTTCTCCAGCACCTCACCGAACCAGCTATCATCATCCAGGTTCTTGAAACGGATATCATATTGGCGGCGTGACAGAAAATCTTCCGCCACCGCCAGGCGCTGGTTATTTGGGCTCACGTCCAACCAACCCAACGTATAAAACTCGTGCCCTTCGGCGCGCTGATTACCGTCGATCAGGGTGCTCCACTGCTCGCGTGCCGCTTCTGGCTGGCGGACATAGAGCGCATATTCATTACCCGGCTCGTAGCGGGTCTGATAACGGAAACCGCGCTTTACGTAAGGCACGGAATGTTCCTGTTGCGGGATACGTGCGACCATTTCCTGATACAGCGCTTCGCGCAGCGCCTGCTGCGGCTTTAACTGTGCATCTGTGTAGGCATTTTCTGCCTGCAAGTAGTCTAGTACCTGGGGATCTGCGCGTTCGTCATCACGCAACCAGTAATAATCATCAACGCGCGTGTCACCGTGAGTGGTGATCGGATAAGGACGTTTATCTGCCTTAGGGGGTGTCATCATTGCTAAATCATCCGCTTACCTTGATTAAAACAAGAGTGACCGATCCCCCTCGGATTAACAAGCGGCGGAGCTACACCAAATCACGTTTTTTCTCATGAACGTCGTTTTCGATGCCCTGCTTGACGTCAGCCGGAATTTTCAGCGATTGTGCCAACGCGTCAAGGTAGCTACGCTCCATAAAATGATCGACATCGATCACCATACAGCTCAGGTAATACACTTCTAACGCTTCATCTTCATTTTTCACACTTTGCGCAATCAGATCCGGATTCAGCGGCTGCTCAATGGCTTGTTGCACCCAGCGTTGCGCTTCCTCACCCACCTGCAACTGCTCCAGGCTGTGGTCGATCGCCTGCTTTTCTTCTTCGTCGATATGGCCGTCGCTTTTGGCCGCAAACACCAGCGCTTGTACCAACCGTTTGGCGCGCAAATCCGCTGGCGTACTCTGCTGGCCAAACTGTGCTTCTTCCTGATGCGTTTCTTTGACCCGCTGTTTGTATTTGTTCCACAGCACAGCCCCTAACGCCGCACTGCCACCGATTATCAACGCGTTTTTACCCAACTTGCCCACCATTTTGCGGGAAGACTTATTGGCTAATAGCACGCCTACCAGGCCGCCCAGCGCGGTTGGGGCCAGTAATTTACCAAGGCCTTCCGCCCCTCCCATTGAGTTGGCTTTATCACCCAACATGGATTGAATCTGTTGTATCCAGTTATTTTTCATTATCTACCTCTAAACAGGTGCAATGGGGCGCGAAGGCACTACCAGTGCCAGAGCGCCGATCAATCTTCAGAGTAGGGGATTATTTGTCAATAAATGTATAAAAGGTGCAAAATTGTGTCGCGGAAGGCTGGCAGGTTGCATAAAGCGAGGGATTAGCGTTTGCTGAAAGCAATCACAAACAGCTCATCCAGCCCTGGATAAATATCGTTGATCACCTGCTTCAGCTCGCTGAGCGTCATATTCTCCTGCTGAGCATGAGCCTCGGTCAACGCGCCTAAACGTATCGGCGTGACCGACAGCACGTCAATAAAACAGAAAAATACGCCGTCTTCGTTACGGCTCACGCGCAACACCTCACCGGGTTGAAAATGAGACTCACTGGCATCCCGAATGGTGATGGTTTTGCGCCCGGCCATAATATCTTGCTCGAAGCGGCTGAAGAAGGTTATCTCACGAGCCATGTCACTTCCTGGTTCATCATTGTGCCGCAGATTATGCCGCCTGCTGTTCTGACTCTGGTACGGACGCTTCTGGCAGGATGACAACCGGTTTTTCTGCTTTGGTTTTCGCCGGTTTTTTCACCGTTTCCTGCGGCGCGGCACCACGCAAGATCTGTGCTAAGGCTTCTTTATTTTCGGCCAGGAAGAAACTCAGCCCTTCACGCTGCTCCTCTTCCAGGGCGATCGGTGCCTGTTGCAGCCATTCACCGAGGCTGTCGGCCAGATCCAGCATTTTGTCGTAGGCATCGGCATCTTTCTTGTTAGCGAAAGTCATTTTTTCCTCACCGTTTCTTACTACCACGTATTTCACTTCAACAGCCATGTGCGCATTCCTCAAAGGTAATTATACTGTAATTTTATACAGTATAATATCATACCGGACAGGAGCGCAAGCGCCCCGCCGTTTATTATTTCAGCAGCCGCGCTTTGCAGCTTTTACCTTTGAGCTTGCCCTGCTGAAGCTGTTGCAGCGCCTTGCGTGCGCTGGCCTTGCGGATCGCTACATAAGCATGCACCGGGAACATATCAATCTTGCCCACCTCTGCCGCCGTCAGCCCGGCATCGCCAGTCAGCGCACCGAGAATATCGCCAGGGCGGATTTTCGCCTTGCGCCCACCGTCGATACATAGTGTGACCATTTCAGCCTCTAACGAGACATTTGACGCACCGCTGAGTTCTGAAACCGGCAGCCAATTAGCCGTCATTTGCAGATACTCTTCGATCGCATGGACACGCGCCATTTCCTGTGGCGTACAGAGGCTGATGGCCAGCCCGTCCATACCCGCACGGCCAGTGCGGCCAATGCGGTGTACGTGCACTTCGGGGTCAAACGCCAATTCGTAGTTTACGACCAGTTCCAGATCTTTGATATCCAACCCCCGGGCCGCGACGTCGGTCGCCACCAGTACACGGCAGCTACGGTTGGCAAAGCGTACCAATACCTGATCGCGATCGCGCTGTTCCAGATCGCCATGCAGTGCCAGCACGCTGATGCCGCGCGCTTCCAGCGCTTCAAACACGCTCTGACAGTCACGCTTGGTGTTGCAGAACACCACGCAGGAAGCGGGTTGGTAATGGCGGATCGCCGCAACCAACACCGCCGGGCGCTGATCGCGTGTGGTTTCATAGAAACGCTGTTCGATGGTGGTCGGCTCGTCATCGCCATCCACCTCCACGTTCAGCGGCTCGCGCTGCACGCGGGCACTGATGCGCTCGATGCCTGCCGGGTAGGTGGCGGAAAACAGCAGCGTCTGGCGTTGCTGTGGGGTATAGCTGATCACGTCGTCGATATCATCGGCAAAGCCCATATCCAGCATGCGATCGGCTTCATCCAGCACCAGCACCTTCAAATCATCCAGCACCAGCGTTTTCTTACGCAGATGCTCCTGAATGCGCCCCGGTGTCCCCACCACGATATGCGGCGCATGCACCAACGAATCGAGCTGTGGCCCTACCGGCTGGCCGCCGCACAGGGTTAGAATTTTGATGTTCTGCGTGAAGCGTGCCAAGCGGCGCAGTTCTTTGCTCACCTGATCGGCCAATTCACGGGTCGGGCACAGGATCAGCGCCTGAGCCGCTACTTGGGCAACGTTGATTTTATCCAGCAGGCCAATGCCGAATGCTGCCGTCTTACCGCTGCCGGTTTTCGCTTTGGCACGAACGTCCTGCCCTTTCAGGATGGCGGGCAGCGCTGCGGCCTGTACCGGCGTCATTTCGGCATACCCCAGTTCGTTGAGGTTGGCCAACTGTTCGGCTGGCAGCGGCAGGGAAGAAAAGGATACTGTGCTCACGGCAATAACTCTTATAGCAAGTGGAAAGGCGGCGCGGCCCGCGGGCTGGCACCGGATCAGGCGCAGATGATAACAGAGTTAATGCAGATTCCGGATTGCAGCAGTAAAAAAACTGCACAAAACCACGCAGCGCCATCCTGCTAAGTGTCAGTACACCGCGCAAAATTTGATTTAAATCAAACAAAAGTCAATAAAATATTTAACCATAAGGAAACAAAAATCCTCCGTTTTACGTTAAGAATCTTCATAAAATAAAAAATATTAATTCGTCATTTTTCAATAAACAAAAAAAGCATCCAAAATGCACCTTATAAAGCATATTCAATAAGATAATTCGCCCCTTCAATGAAAAATAAAAATGATTATAACTAGCGAGGTCGTCATTTTTTATTTTCCAGGAAATGACTCATTTAAAAATATTAAACAAGGAAACGTATGATGATGAAAAAATCCTTTACCTCTTGTGTTATTACCCTAGCCTGTATACTGGTCGGGTTCAGAATCTGCGCGGCCATGGCTAGCGATGGCACATTGCTTTTCAGCTCAAAGCTGCTGGGAACCGCCTGTATGATTACTCCATCTCAAAATATTGTGCTTGATGATATGGCTATCGGGCAATTTCCTTCGCCTGGTGCAACCGCTGCCCTAAAGGAGTTTGAAATAGAACTGAGCAACTGCCCTCCACAGGTGAAAAATGCACAAATTCGATTTGAAGGTACCGCTTCAGAATACACCGCTTATCGCGCTTTTGCTCTTGATGATCAGGATGCGCCAACAACCGCTAAAGGCATTGCATTCCAGATACAAAACGATCCCAAATACAATATCTATGCCTCAATAGCCCCTAACACCCTTTCCTACAAGGTCGAGTTGGATACTACGCCCGGGAATATCAATAAACTCATCTTCACTGGCCGTTATGTGGCAGTAAGCAACGAGATTAAGGCTGGCACAGCCAATGTCACCACCCAGTTCAGCATCATCTATCCATAATTTTCCTCAGCCGGGCCGCTAATTGCGCGGTGGCTCGGCCTTCTTTTGCAGCTTCGCAGCCCGCACACGCAATCGTTTTCGTATATAATGCGCCCCATTATCAGACCGCATTATTTCTATCAGAATCAGGTACGAGACTATGTTGACTATTGGAACCGCCCTACGCCCATCGGCCACCCGCGTTATGCTGCTCGGCTCCGGCGAGTTAGGCAAAGAAGTTGCCATTGAATGCCAGCGTTTAGGGCTGGAAGTAATTGCTGTCGATCGGTACAAGGACGCCCCTGCCATGCATGTGGCCCATCGTAGCCATGTGATCAATATGCTGGATGGTCAGGCATTAAAAGCGCTAATTGAGCTGGAACGCCCTGATTACATTGTGCCGGAAATTGAAGCCATCGCTACCAGTATGCTGGTTGAGTTGGAGCAACAGGGGCACCGCGTGGTGCCCTGTGCCGAAGCTACCCGTCTGACCATGAACCGCGAAGGCATCCGCCGCCTGGCGGCAGAAACGCTGGGTTTGCCAACCTCAACCTATCGCTTTGCCGACAGCGAAGAGGGCTTCCGTGAGGCGGTAGCCGAAATTGGCTATCCATGCATCATCAAGCCGGTGATGAGTTCGTCTGGCAAGGGGCAAAGCCTGATCCGCAGCGAGCAACAGCTTGGCAGCGCCTGGGAATATGCCCAGCAAGGCGGCCGCGCCGGCGGTGGCCGGGTGATCGTGGAAGGATTAGTGAAATTTGATTTCGAGATCACCTTGCTGACCATCAATGCCATTGATGGCATACACTTCTGTGCCCCGATCGGCCATCGTCAGGAAGACGGCGACTACCGTGAGTCCTGGCAGCCCCAGCAGATGTCTGAGCTCGCGTTAAGCCGTGCCCAGGCGATTGCCGCAAACGTGGTGAACGCCTTGGGAGGCTTTGGCCTGTTTGGGGTTGAGCTGTTTGTCTGCGGTGACAACGTGATTTTCAGTGAAGTATCGCCACGCCCGCACGATACCGGCATGGTAACGCTGATTTCGCAGGATCTGTCCGAGTTCGCCCTGCACGTACGTGCTTTCCTTGGGTTGCCAATCGGTAGCATCCGCCAGTTCGGGCCTTCGGCTTCAGCGGTGATCCTGCCGGAACTGACCAGCGAAAACGTTCGATTCAGCGGGTTGACTGAGGCGTTAAGCGACCACAATCAGGTGCGTTTATTCGGCAAACCGGACATCAGCGGTAAACGTCGCCTGGGTGTGGCACTGGCCACCGCGGCAAACGTTGAGCAAGCAGTAGAATTGGCGAAACAAGCGGCTGCGGCAGTGAAAGTTCAAGGCTGATAACGCAGGGGTTCGGCATGCCGAACCCCGATAAGATCAATAATTTTCGTCGTCTTCCGCGTCGTCTTCCAGATATTCGGTCGGTTCTTCCTGCGCTTCTTCCTCTTCATCATCGAACAGGGCGGTTACCCGATCCCCTTGATGTTTTTCGCGGATTTCCTGTGCGACACGCGCAATGGCTTCCCCACTGCTCATGCCTTGTTCCATCAGATGATGGATACGTTCAGCCGCTTCCTGCTGCTCTTGATGACTCAGTGATGGCATACCTGCAAGCATGTGTTTCTCCCCGGTAAAATAGACGTGGATTATACGCCTTAAAACCATGGAACCCTACGTCTGTTATTCAACTGCTCCTATCGGGCTGCGGCTGTGGCTGCGCCACTGTTTCAGGCGACGCAGCCACAGCATCACCTGCCAGGCCTGCTTGACCCCACGCATATTGGCGATCATCGCTCGATGGATGCCACGCCGATAGAATTCTTCAGTGATCTGCTGCCGTGCCTCTGGCTCGGGTTCGCGGCGAATACTGTGGCAGATCCCCAGCGCTTCACGCGTGATTTGCCAATGAAACGCCGGGCAAAGGGGAATTTTCTGGCTATAGCGCTGATTCAACGCCACCAGCATCTCTACAATTTTCATGTAATGACGCTGATATTCAACATTCGCCAGCCCAACACGGCGGCGGTTGCTAATCGACCGCTCGTGCACCCACTGGCGATACAGCGGTTTGCTGAGGTATTTCACCCGTTGGGCGTTAAACATCACTTCGGTGGTCCAGGGAATATCCTGATGGTGCAAACCAGGTTCAAAATAGAGCTGATGCTGCCTGATAAAATCAAGACGATAAACTGCCAGCCACACCACATGAATAAAACGCCTGGATTTCAGCGCCATTTCCAGCCATTGCGTGCCGCTGAGCACGCGGGTGCTCTTCAAGCGCTGCGGTGGGATAATCAACTGCTGCTCGTCATGACTGGCAAAATAACGTTCACCGTTACATTGCATTACATCCAATTGATACTGTTCTGCCTGTTCAACCAGCGTTGAATACATGTCAGGGGCTAACACATCATCGGCGTCAGGAAAGGCGACATATTTCCCACGCGCGACGGCCAATCCGGCGTTACGCGCATTGGATACGCCCGCATTCTCTTGATCGATCACGCTGATATGCGGGTACTGAGCGGCATAGCGGTGAGCAATTTCCCCTGAACCATCGGTAGAACCATCGTTAACAATGATCACTTCCAGCGATGGCTCCTGCTGTGCGAGCAAAGACGCCAAAAAAGGCACAAACAACTCCCCGGCATTATGCAGAGGGACAATCACACTCAGTTTTAATGACATATCGGACTCATTGCTGACAAAAGTGAAAATTTAATTATTCTAATAAATTCAATGCACTATCTTGCTGAAATCGATATTTTTTAATGCCAATAATTCTCGATTTTCACATTTTACCGGCGAAGAAAAGTCACAAAAAATGCTTCATTTAACTTCCGTTTACTTTTCATCGGGAACCGCTGCAGGCTGCAGCCGCGAGCAGAATATGGCAGAATGGCCGGTCAACATCGTCATTCCAGTCTGTCAGGTCCATTGAAACCTATGAGTGCAACCACTCCGAGCCTTAAATCTTTGCCCTATACCCGAGAGTCACTGCTGGAACTGTTTGCCCCACTGGCGCAGCAACCTTGGGCTATGCTGCTGCATTCCGGGTTTGCCGAACACTCACATAATCGCTTTGATATCCTGGTTGCTGAACCGCGCGTCACTCTGACCACCCATGGCGCAAACACCGAGATTTGCCGTGGCGCAGAGCGTGAAAACTCGCCAGAAGATCCTTTCCTGCTGTTACAACAGCAATTGGATGCCCTGCACCTGCAGCCAGAGCCGCATACGGATCTCCCTTTCCAGGGCGGCGCATTAGGGCTGTTCGGCTACGATTTAGGGCGGCGCGTAGAAGCCCTGCCACAGTGGGCTCAGGCGGATATCGCCCTGCCGGATATGGCGGTCGGTATTTATGACTGGGCGTTGATTGCCGATCATCAGCGGCAAACGCTGACGCTGCTCTGCTATGGCGATATTGAACAACGCTGGCGCTGGCTCAACCAGCAGCAGGCCCCCGCTTGCGTGCCTTTTACCCTGACGGGCAACTGGCAAGCGAATATGACGCGCCAGCAATATGGTGAGAAATTTCGCCGTATCCAGGAATACCTACGCAGCGGTGACTGCTACCAAATCAATCTGGCACAGCGCTTTTCCGCGCCTTATCAAGGTGACGAATGGCAGGCTTTCTGTCAATTGAGCGCCAGCAACCGTGCCCCATTTTCTGCTTTTTTGCGGCTACCGCAAAACAGCGTGCTGAGTGTGTCACCGGAGCGCTTTCTGTGGTTGGAAAACCAACGGATCCAGACTCGGCCAATCAAAGGCACCTTGCCACGCCTGGCCGATGCGGCGGCAGACGCCGCCCAGGCACATAAGTTGGCCCATTCAGCCAAGGATCGCGCTGAAAACCTGATGATTGTCGATCTGCTGCGCAACGATATTGGCCGTGTGGCACAGCCGGGCAGTGTGCGCGTACCGGAACTGTTTGCCGTAGAGCCATTCCCAGCAGTACATCACTTGGTCAGCACCATCACCGCCATTCTGCCCACCAGCACGCCAACCACCGAATTGCTGCGTGCCTGCTTCCCTGGTGGCTCGATCACTGGCGCTCCTAAGGTCCGCGCCATGGCGATCATCGAAGAGCTGGAGCCGCAGCGGCGTAATGCCTATTGTGGCAGCATCGGTTACATCAGCGCCTGCGGCACCATGGACACCAATATCACCATCCGAACGCTGATGACCGAAAAAGGTCGTCTATATTGTTCTGCAGGGGGGGGTATCGTTGCCGACAGCCAGGAACAGGCGGAATATCAGGAAACCTTTGATAAGGTAGGCCGAATATTGCCACAATTGGGGGAGTTTACCGTTTCGTGAGAGATCAGGATCATCCGGCGTCGCTGGCCGCTTTCATCAGCCGTTTTCAACTGCAGTTGCCGCAGGCAACGCAGGCCTCACATAACGTGCGCCCGGCCGCGGTGCTGATCCCGATTATCTGCCGGCCGGAGCCGACCCTGTTGCTTACCCGCCGGGCCGATTCATTGCGCAAGCACGCAGGCCAGGTGGCCTTTCCAGGCGGCAAAACCGATGCCGAAGACGGTTCAGCGATCGTCACCGCGTTGCGTGAGGCACAGGAAGAAGTGGCGATCCCCTCGCAGGCAGTGCATGTGCTGGGGCAACTGGCCCCGCTGGACAGCAACACCGGCTTTCAGGTCACCCCCATCGTTGGCCTGATACCACCAGACATCGAATTCTATGCCAATGCCGAAGAAGTAGCGGAGGTGTTTGAAATGCCGCTGCACGAAGCGCTGACGCTTTCACGCTATTATCCGCTGGATATTCACCGCGGTGGCCACTCGCATCGGCTCTATCTTTCCTGGTATCAAAGCCAGTTCGTCTGGGGGCTGACCGCCGCCATCATCCGCCGTCTGGCGCAGCAGGTGAGCATTTAAAGCCGCCAGTTTCTGTGACTTACCGCGCAATATTGTGCCTATCTCTTATAATTTCCCTATGTAAAGCGATCGCTATCACGTCATAGCAATGCTTTTTCAACTACTGTTCGGCGCATCCGTCTTTTAAAAAAACCGTAAATACTCTCTTAAACATTATGAAATACCTGTAAAATACCATCACCCGGGATAAACCACTATTACAGTAAGGTTTCAACCTAGGAAGCAGCGCCGCAGACGCTTGATGTCAGCACCTGGTTTCCTGCGCAGCTCAGGCTGCCGCAGCCATAACAATAATGCCTCTTTAAGGAGTTTTAGCGTGATTAGCGTTTTCGACATGTTTAAGATCGGCATCGGCCCGTCCAGCTCTCATACGGTTGGCCCAATGAAAGCCGGCAAACAGTTTGTCGACGATCTGGTAAACGAAGGCCTGATGTATTCAATCACGCGTGTTGCCGTAGACGTTTACGGCTCACTCTCATTGACCGGTAAAGGTCACCATACCGACATTGCCATCATTCTCGGCCTGGCGGGCAATTTGCCAGCGACCGTCGATATCGACAGCATTCCCGGTTTTATACGCGATGTTGAACAGCGCCAACGTCTGATGCTGGCCAGCGGCCTGCATGAGGTCGATTTCCCACGTGACGGCGGCATGGTATTCCGCAGCGATAATCTGCCGTTGCACGAAAACGGTATGCAGATCCACGCCTTCGCCGGCGAGAAACAGGTTTACAGCAAAACCTATTACTCCCTCGGCGGTGGTTTTATTGTCGATGAAGAGCACTTCGGCAAAGCCGACGGCAGCGATGTCAGCGTGCCTTACCCGTTCCATTCGGCCAGTGAAATGCTTGAACATTGCCACACCACCGGCCTCTCCCTGTCGGGCCTGGTGATGCAGAACGAACTGGCGCTGCACAGCAAGCAGGAGATCGAAAGCTATTTCGGCAACGTCTGGCAGACCATGCGCGCCTGCATCGATCGTGGGTTGAATACTGAAGGGGTGCTGCCAGGGCCATTGCGCGTGCCGCGCCGTGCTTCAGCATTGCGCCGTATGTTGGTCTCTTCAGACAAGCTGTCTAACGATCCGATGAACGTGATCGACTGGGTGAACATGTTTGCGCTGGCGGTAAACGAAGAAAACGCCGCCGGTGGCCGAGTGGTCACCGCGCCAACCAACGGAGCCTGCGGCATCGTGCCTGCGGTGCTGGCCTATTATGATCACTTTATTGAGTCCGTCAGCCCGGATATTTATATCCGTTATTTTATGGCCACCGGTGCCATCGGGACGCTGTATAAAATGAATGCCTCGATCTCAGGTGCCGAAGTGGGCTGCCAAGGGGAAGTGGGCGTTGCCTGCTCCATGGCCGCCGCTGGCTTGGCCGAACTGCTGGGCGGCAGCCCGGAACAGGTGTGCATTGCCGCAGAGATCGGCATGGAACATAACCTGGGCCTGACCTGCGATCCGGTTGCTGGCCAGGTGCAGGTGCCATGCATTGAACGTAACGCCATTGCCGCGGTGAAAGCTATCAACTCGGCGCGCATGGCGCTGCGCCGCACCAGTGAACCCCGAGTGTCACTGGATAAAGTGATCGAAACCATGTACGAAACCGGCAAAGACATGAACGCCAAATACCGCGAGACCTCCCGTGGGGGGTTAGCGATCAAGGTCCAGTGCGATTGACTCAATACCCCGCCGTCCGGCGTAATGCCGGTCAGTTAAGCGCGAAGCAGCATAATCATGCATCAATGGTTCAAGGCATCGCCCCCTCTCCCTGTGGGAGAGGGCCGGGGTGAGGGCAAGTCGTGCGGTGATTGTCCCCTCACCCTAACCCTCTCCCCAAGGGAGAGGGAACTGGTTAGCCTTAACTGATGAGCATTACGCCGTCCGGCGGGGTTTTTCTTGATGCTCAGAGCCTTTGTACATTCCCCTGACTCTGGTTTATCCCGCGGTTAACCCCCTGTTTTCATCTTTATTCCAGGTACTTGCAATAATTTGTTGGGTTACCATCAACTTTCGATGCTGACCGACTAGAATTAGCCAAGCGTCCCATTGAAAAATTTAGGCTTGGAGTGGCTCAGGCTATATCGCTAAACAAGGATCTACCTGATGTTGATGACCCAGCTTGTCGCATCAAAATATCGCTATTACCGATGGCTGATCGCCAGTGCGGTTGGGGTAGTTATCTTATCGATTTCGCTATATACACACTATTATCAGGAAGTTCGCCTTACTGAAAAAAACCGGCAGGTTTTAGCCACCCGAATTATCACCAAACTAAATGAACTGCTGCTACCTGCACAGCAACAGGCCGAGCGCACCATGCCGTTGGTTGGCCAGCCCTGCGCCTCCATCATGCCGACGCTGCGCTTTCGCGCCGCGCAGAATCAGGCCTTGCGCGCCCTGCTGCTGGTGAAGAATGGGGTTATTTACTGTTCAAGCCTGTTTGGCCCACGTAATTATGTGTTTTCGATTATCTTCCCCGAGATGGGCAATAAAGGGGTGCAGTTGGCTCTGCGCCCTTCCCTGGCGGTGGCCAAAGGCGTGCCGACGCTGGTGCTGTGGACACCGCAAAGCAACAGCGGCACCAATGGCGTGCTGCACGTATTCAATATTGAATTGCTGGCCAATTTTTTACTTGAACCGCAGGAGCCTTACGCTCATAGAGTGGTGCTTAACGTTGGCGACTACAGCCTGATGTACGGTCAACGCGAAATTATTCTCAGTAGTACACAGTCTGAAGGCCGGCAATATACGGTGCAGTCAGACAAGTCCCCCTTCTCTATTTCACTGTTTGGCCCTAGCGCCAGCACGTTGGCTCTGGCCGCCCTACCGCGCCATATTCCACTGGCCCTGATGATTAGCCTGCTGGTCGCTTATCTGGTGTATCTGATTACCGCAAACCGCATGAGCCTGTCTTACTACATCGGCCATGCCATTACACACCGTGAGTTCCGCGTTTACTGCCAGCCGATTATTAATAGCGCCAATGGCCGCTGCGTCGGCGTCGAAACGCTGCTGCGCTGGAAGAACAAGCGCCAAGGCTGGATTTCACCGGATGTGTTTATCCCCTTGGCCGAGCAGCACGATCTGATTATTGTGCTCACCCGCTACCTGATGAGCAACGTCATAGAGAACCTGAACCTGTTCCCGCAGAGGCCCTCGTTCTATATCAGCATCAACGTTGCCGCCGAGCATTTCAACAGCATCGGTGTTATTGATGATATTCGGCGCCTCTGGTTACCGGCAAACCCAATGCCTTCACTGATGCTGGAACTGACCGAACGCACGGCGTTGTCGGAAATTCAGCACGAGCAGATCAAGGCGCTCAAGGAAATGGGCATCATGCTGGCGATTGATGATTTTGGGACGGGCCACAGCTCACTGAGCTACCTGAAGAATCTGAGCCCGGACGTGTTGAAAATCGATAAAAGCTTTACCGCCGCTATCGGCACCGATGCGGTGAACGCCACCGTCACCGACACCATCATCACGCTGGCACAGCGCCTGAAGATCAAGATGGTTGCGGAAGGTGTGGAAACCCAAGAGCAGGCCGACTATCTGCGCTCCCGCAACGTCAACGCACTGCAGGGCTTCTACTTTGCCAAGCCGATGCCGATCAAGGTGTTTCCGGTGTGGTTACAGCAATATGAAATCCGCCGGCAAGAGCTGCACGCCCCGCAGCGACAGCGGCCGGAGGAGAACCCTCCGGCCTGAAGTATTACTGATTTTGTTCGTCGTGAGGCTTCACTTTGGTAATGCCCACCAGTTCGATGCGATAGTCGGACACTTCCAGGATCTCAAAACGCAGCGCGTTCAGTTCCACCACGTCGCCAACTTCCGGCATCTGGCCATAATGGGAGAGCAGGAAACCCGCCAGCGACGCGTAATCCTCCGTCGGGCTGACCAGATCGTCGCAGTCCAGTGCCTGCTCCAACGAGTGCAAATCTGCCCCGCCTTTCACCAGCCAGCGGCCACCTTCCGTGATAATGTCCGGCGTTTCGTCTTCGTCAGGAAACTCTCCGGCGATCGCTTCCAGCACGTCTAACGGTGTTACCAACCCTTGCACCACCCCGAACTCATTAGTGACCACCACCAGGCGGCCTTTGGCGCTGCGCAATACGGCCAGCAGCTTGATCACATCCATGGTTTCCGGCACCACCATCGGCGGCGTGCGGGCGGCGAACTCCGCAATATCCACCCCCTCGTCCAGCGCCACCAGCAAATCTTTAGCGCGCACTACGCCAATGATTTCATCCAGTTCGTCACGGCACACCGGGAACAGGCTATGCGGCGTATCCAGCAGTTGTTCGCGCACCTCTTCACGGGAGCGTTCACAGTCCACCCAGGAGATTTCGGTACGCGGTGTCATGACGCTGCGCAGGGTGCGCGAAGCCAGCGTAAGTACCCCACTGATCATATAGCGTTCTTCCTCGGCAAAGGTCTGGTTCACTTCACGCGTTGCCGCTTCGTCCGGCTGCTGCTGCGTTCGCTCCTGCCCCATCAGGCGCATAATGGTTTCTGCCGTGCGCTCGCGCATTGGACGGCGCGCCTCATGCTTGATGAAGTTGCGACGTGCGATCTGGTTAAACAGTTCGATCAGGATCGAGAAGCCAATCGCGGCGTACAGATAACCTTTCGGAATATGCAAACCGAAGCCTTCGGCGATCAGGCTCAGACCAATCATCAGCAGGAAGCTCAGACAGAGCACCACGATGGTGGGATGGGCGTTGACGAAGCTGGTGAGCGGTTTAGACGCCAGTAGCATCACCGCCATGGCAATCACCACCGCCGCCATCATGATCGGCAGATCGTTCACCATTCCCACGGCGGTGATCACCGCATCGAGGGAGAATACCGCATCCAGAATAACGATCTGCACCACGACTACCCAGAATTTAGCGTAGCCGCGGTTAAGCCCACCTTGATGGTTGTGCCCTTCCAGCCGTTCGTGCAGCTCCATGGTGGCTTTAAACAGCAGGAAGAGGCCGCCAAACAGCAGGATCAGATCGCGGCCAGAGAAACTGAATTCTGCCACGCGGAACAACGGCGTGGTCAGGGTCACCATCCACGAAATCACCGACAGCAGGCCAAGGCGCATCACCAGCGCCAGCGACAAACCAAGAATACGCGCTTTATCACGTTGCTTGGGTGGCAGCTTGTCGGCCAGAATGGCAATAAACACCAGGTTGTCGATGCCCAGTACAATTTCCAGCACCACCAAGGTCAATAACCCTGCCCAAATGGAGGGATCCATTAAGATTTCCATATCAGACTCCAGAAGAAAGACGGGGATGCTGAGCAATGCTCAAGCGTGACGATGCATACGCAGAGGTTGCGCGAACAGAAACAACGGTGGAATAGAATCGCAGTACCGGGAAGCAGCCAACGGGCCGGGTGATATCTATAACGCCAACAGGGGGCGGGTGAAACCTTGAAAAACAGTAACTTCGGTGACAGTCCATAGGGAGGGCTGAGGCCCTTCACTCCTTAACGATAAAAGAAGCAGGCACTCTAGCAGGAAATTTTTTAGTGGAAAAGTGGCTTCTTTTACTTTGCGCCTCATTTTGTCGTCTGTTTGCCGTTTAATCCTTCAAACAAACGCCGGCAGTCGTTCGATCGGCCAATAACGGAGCGTCATCACAAAATTTATTTTTTCACTCACTAAAATAAATTGACGCTAATGTGAATTAACACGTACAGGTTGATGAAACTGCGCGGGAAGTATGAAGTCAGCTTTTTTCTACCATGATGTATCTGAACGACGGAAATCTACTGCAAGGATGGTAACGAGAAAGACACGAACGGTGTCTTAAGTTCAACGAGGAGGTAGCGAGTGGCAATAGCTATTATCATCGGCACACACGGGACTGCAGCGGAACAACTGCTGAAAACCGCAGAAATGCTATTAGGCGATCAGGCTAACGTCGCTTATATAGATTTTGTCCCCGGTGAAAACGCCGAAACGCTAATCGAAAAATACAATGGGAAAATCAGCGAGCTCGACACCAGTGATGGCGTTCTGTTTCTGGTCGATACCTGGGGCGGCAGCCCGTTTAATGCAGCCAGCCGTATTGCTGTCGATAAACAGCACTATGAGGTGATCACCGGGGTTAATATTCCGATGCTGGTGGAAACCTTTATGGCACGAGACGACAACCCCAGCTTCGACGAACTGGTCGCCTTGGCGCTGGAAACCGGCCGTGAAGGCGTAAAAGCGCTGAAGAAACCGGCCGCCGATCCCGCCAAACCCGCCGTTCCATCTCCCATAAAAACCGCCGCGCCACAAGCTCCACTCGACCCTGACGATCATATGAAGATTGGCCTGGCTCGCATTGATGACCGTTTGATTCACGGCCAGGTCGCCACCCGTTGGACCAAGGAAACTAACGTTAGCCGTATCATCGTGGTCAGTGACGAAGTCGCGGCCGATCACGTACGCAAAACCCTGCTGACGCAGGTGGCTCCTCCCGGCGTGACCGCACACGTTGTCGACGTAGCAAAAGCGATTCGCGTCTGGAATAACCCGAAATATGCCGGTGAGCGCGTGATGCTACTGTTTACCAATCCCACCGATGTCTGGCGCCTGGTGGAAGGCGGCGTGGCGATTAAATCCGTCAATATCGGCGGTATGGCGTTCCGTCAGGGCAAAACCCAGGTGAATAACGCCGTGTCTGTCGATCAAAAAGACATCGATGCGTTTAATAAATTAAACCAACGCGGTATTGAACTGGAAGTGCGGAAAGTGTCGTCCGATACCCAGTTGAAAATGATGGATCTGATTAACAAACTCAATTAATGGCCTGTGCCGTTAATTCTTTTATTCAAAGCTTTTCGGTCAAATAGGAGAAGTACAATGGAGATTACCACTCTTCAGATTGTGCTGATATTTATCGTTGCCTGTATTGCCGGGATGGGTTCCGTTCTGGATGAATTTCAGTTCCATCGTCCGTTAGTCGCCTGTACGTTGATTGGTTTTGTCCTTGGCGACATGAAAACCGGCATCATCATCGGCGGTACGCTGGAGATGATCGCCCTGGGTTGGATGAATATCGGCGCCGCAGTAGCACCGGATGCGGCATTGGCGTCCATCATTTCTACCATTCTGGTTATTGCCGGTGGGCAAAACATCGGTGCCGGTATCGCTCTCGCCATTCCGCTGGCGGCGGCAGGCCAGGTATTGACCATTATCGTCCGTACTCTGACCGTGGCCTTCCAGCACGCGGCCGACAGCGCGGCGGAACGTGGCAGCCTGCGCGGCATCACCTTGATCCACATCGCTGCCCTGCTGTTACAGGCGATGCGTATCGCCATTCCGGCGGTGATCGTGGCCATCTCGGTCGGTACCGCTGGCGTTCACGCGCTGCTTAACTCGATCCCGGAAGTGGTGACCAGCGGCTTGAACATCGCCGGTGGCATGATCGTGGTGGTGGGTTATGCCATGGTCATCAACATGATGCGTGCCGGCTACCTAATGCCATTCTTCTACCTGGGCTTCGTTACCGCCGCCTTTACCAACTTTAACCTGGTTGCACTCGGGGTGATCGGTGTGGTGATGGCCGTGCTCTATATCCAACTCAGCCCGAAATACAACAAGTCTCAGGTGGTTCAGGCCGGCCCAGCCAATGCCAACGACCTTGATAACGAACTGGACTAGGAATAGGTGAAAGAAATGGTTGATACAACGACGCAAAAGAAACTGACACCTGCTGATATTCGTGGCGTATTCATCCGCTCGAACCTATTCCAGGGGTCATGGAACTTTGAACGTATGCAGGCGCTGGGTTTCTGTTTTTCAATGGTGCCGGTGATCCGCCGCCTGTACCCGGAGAATAACGACGATCGCAAGCAAGCGATCAAGCGCCATCTCGAGTTCTTCAACACACAACCCTTCGTTGCAGCACCGGTGCTCGGCGTCACCATGGCGATGGAAGAGCAGCGCGCCAATGGTGCCCCGATTGACGATGCGGCGATCAACGGTATCAAAGTGGGCCTGATGGGCCCGCTGGCTGGCGTGGGCGACCCGATTTTCTGGGGCACCGTGCGCCCGGTGTTTGCAGCCCTGGGGGCGGGGATCGCCATGAGCGGCAGCCTGCTCGGCCCGATCCTGTTCTTCGTGCTGTTTAACCTGGTACGCCTGCTGGTTCGTTATTACGGCGTGGCCTACGGTTATCGCAAAGGGGTGGATATCGTTAACGATATGGGCGGTGGTTTCCTGCAGAAACTGACGGAAGGAGCGTCGATTCTCGGCCTGTTTGTCATGGGGGCCTTGGTTAACAAGTGGACGCACGTCAATATTCCGCTGGTGGTGTCGAAGATCACCGATCAGACCGGGCAAACCAAGATCACCACGGTGCAAACCATCCTCGATCAGTTAATGCCGGGGCTGGTACCGCTGCTGCTAACCTTTGGCTGTATGTGGCTGCTGCGCAAGAAGGTCAATGCGCTGTGGATCATCATCGGTTTCTTCGCTATTGGTATTTTCGGCTACTGGATCGGTCTGCTGGGGCTATAATCGCGTTAACAAGCGAGGATAAAAATCTAAAGGCTAAGCAGTCCCCTCTCCTTCGGGGAGAGGGTTAGAGTGAGGGGAAGATCACTGTACTACAAGCCCCTCACCCCGGCCCTCTCCCACAGGGAGAGGGGGCGTTACCTTTGGCATTATGCCGCATGGTTATGCCACTGTTCGCTTAACTGACCGGCATTAGAGGCAAAACCCCGGTTTTTTATTGATGGAGTTGTGAGATGTCGCTGACCGACGCGGTATTACTGATTTTTATTGTGCTGATGCTGTTGTACGCCATGTACGACGAATTCGGCATGAACCTGCTGAAGGGCAAAACCCTGCTCAAGGTGCCGTTAAAACGCAGTAATCGGCTTGACTGCCTGATTTTTGTCGGCCTACTGGCCATCCTGATTTACCGCAACGTCACCACGCAAGGCGCGCCATTAACCACGTATCTGCTCATTTCTCTCGCCTTGATTGCCGTATATATTTCCTATATTCGCTGGCCCAAACTGTTGTTTAAATCACAGGGGTTCTTTTATGCCAATGCATTTATCGAATACTCGCGGATCAGAGCGATGAATTTATCTGAAGACGGCATTCTGGTTATTGATTTAGAACAGCGCAGATTATTGATTCAGGTCACGCAATTAGACGACCTGGAGAGGATTTATCATTTTCTTGTTGAAAATCAGTAACAAAAAACCTTCTCTCACTTTATTTAAATTTAACATTCAGCGGTATTGGCGGGTAATTAATCAGCAATCCCCCTGACATGTTGTTTATTATTTTTGCAGCATTGACGTTATTATCACCATTATTTGTTACCTTTCCATCTTAAGTGAAAATAATTCTCAATCCTATTGCATCACCCCAGCAATTTAAAGGTTGTCTCCGCTAAAAATATTATGGTAAGGTTGCGCCGTCATTGGGGAGTAGCCGGTTTCTGGGCAACAAATACCAGAAACGCCCGTATCAACATACTCGTTTCGCAACTCGGAACGTGGTGCGGGCAGCCGAACAGGTTGGCGAGACCATAGACACGTAACTCCGTCGTATGGTTGGGGGTGGGTTACGTGTATATGGAGCCACCCGGCCGAGGCTATTTTACATGAACCTGTCAGCAACTCTTATTCTCGCATTTGGTATGTCTATGGACGCATTTGCCGCTTCGATCGGTAAAGGCGCGACCCTGCATAAACCGCGTTTTCGTGAAGCACTGCGCACCGGCCTGATCTTTGGCGTGATTGAAGCCATTACCCCGTTAATCGGCTGGGCTATCGGGCTGTTCGCCAGCCAATACATCATGGAGTGGGACCACTGGGTGGCCTTCGGCCTGCTGTTTATTCTGGGCGCACGTATGATCGTGGAAGGTACCAAGAACAAGCCGCACGAAGAACAAAAGGTTAAACGTCATGGCTTCTGGGTGCTAGTCGCTACCGCTATCGCCACCAGTTTAGATGCGATGGCTATCGGCGTTGGCTTGGCCTTCCTGCAGGTTAACATTGTCCATACCGCCATGGCGATCGGTTGTGCCACCATGATTATGGCCACGCTGGGGATGATGATTGGCCGCTATATCGGCCCTCTGCTGGGTAAACGCGCCGAAATTCTTGGCGGCGTGGTGCTGATTGGCATTGGGGTCAATATCCTGCTCGAGCACCTGGGCTATCTGGCCTGACGTCCAGCGGAAGTGAAAAACCTGCCTCGGCAGGTTTTTTGGTTTCTAATAGAAGCGGCGATACAGGCGGAGCGCAAAGTCTGTCTCACAGGCAAAAGCCGTGTTCTCCGCCAGCGTTTGCTGCACCTGTACTGAGGCGCGCCAGGCAAACGGCGTCATCTGCAGCAGATTAGCCGCCTGCTCGCCCGGCAACGTCATCGGATAGGCTAGCGACTCTGCGATTTCACACGTGAATCCCGCAAGCTGCTCGTCGTTTTCCGCATGTAGCTGAACATCCTGATAAACCTGCTGTTTGAGCTGATAAAGATGGCGTGGCCCCGGTGATACCGTCACAACAACACCGCCCGGCTTCACCACCCGCGCCAGCTCCTCGGCTTTACAGGGCGCATAGATGCGTAATACCGCATCGAGCGAAGCGTCGGCAAACGGCAAGCGATGGCTTGAGGCAACACAGAACGATACCGACGGGTAACGTTTGGCGGCGGAACGAATCGCCACCTTGGCCACGTCCAGGCCGAAAGCGGCTAATGCTCGCTTATGGGATAACCGCGCGGCTACTGCTGCGGTGTAATAGCCTTCCCCACAGCCAATATCCAACAACGACGCCTCGGCCCCCGCAGGCAATGCCTCATCCAGCCATTCAGCGACCCGCTGTTGCAAAGGCTGATAATACCCCGCCTCCAGGAACGCACGGCGTGCCTGCATCATCTCAGCGCTGTCTCCTGGTTGCTTTGAGCGCTTATGCTGTACCGGCATTAAGTTGACGTAACCTTCTTTGGCACAGTCGAATTGATGATGATTTTCGCAATGCCATTGCTGGCGAGCATGGTGCAGCGGCTGGTGACACAGGGGGCACTGATAGGACATGGCTTGATTTCCAGAGAGATACGGCGCGGCTAGTCTAAAGAACGGAGCTATGGGATGCAAGGTGGATACTCTCTGCTGCTAGCCAAGCGGTAAAAAAGCTGGCTACACTGGAGCCCATCATCAGTTGCAGGTAAAAGACGTTTTATGACCGACTACTCCCCGCTTCTTAGTGCCGTTCCCGGCATCAAACATGGCTTTGGTAATAAAGGGGCGCTGCTACCCGAGTTACTGTTGCCTTATCACGCCACGCTGCCAGAAAAAAAACAGGTCCACGGCATCCGTATTGTCGATGTTCATCACCCGGTGCAAACCTGTGGCGAGGCCGATGGTTTCTTTACCCGCGAACCGGGGATTTTGATCAGCGTGCTGACCGCCGATTGCCTACCGGTCATATTCAGCCGTCACGACGGCAAGGCTATTGCGGCGGTTCACGCTGGCTGGCGCGGATTATTGGACGGCATTCTTGAGCAGATGGCACAGCATATCAACCGCGAAGATGGCACCGCAAACTGGGTCGCGGCCATCGGGCCTGCGGCTGGTCCATGCTGCTATGAGGTCAACGAGGAGTTGGTGGCGCGCTTTCAGCAGGCGTTACCTCTGCCACCTGAATTGATCAGCCCGCAACACCGCCATCTGGATCTGGCCGCTATCGCCGAGAAAAAGCTGTATGCCTTGGGATTTGCCGCTGTCGATCGCGCAGGCAGTTGCACCATCTGCACTCAGAACAACGACCCCAGGCTGCCACAGCGCTTTAAATACACCAGTTACCGCCGCAACAGCCATCGCCGCGCGCAGGATCCCAGTCATCCGGGCATCAAAGGGCGCAATCAGTATTCCGGCATTGTTATTACGGGTTGAGGCCGAGCGAATCACAGAAACGAAAAAACCCGCACAAAGGCGGGTTTTTTGTACAGCTGACGCTGATTAGATAGCAGTAACGTTTACTGCAGATGGACCTTTCTGGCCATCTTGGATTTCGAACTCAACATTCTGACCTTCAGCCAGGGTTTTGAAGCCGTTACCCTGGATTGCAGAGAAGTGTACGAACACATCTTTGCTACCGTCAGCTGGGGTGATGAAACCGAAACCTTTAGACTCGTTGAACCACTTAACTTGACCTTTGATCTTTGCCATCTTGAGTATTTCCTTTGGATTGTTTAAACCGCCCAGCGGCGTTACATAGACAAACTAGAGTCGTTACTGCTTGAGGCACTAAGATAAGGATCGGCAGAGAAGCGGTATTCAACGCTAACGTCTTTACTCAGAACTTCTTTACTGAAAATGCCACACATATACAGAACTGTACCTCGTTTTACCCAGATGCGTTATCACATACTCTGGAAACTATGGCAAGCCATTTTTAATCACTGATCGACCTGTCGCACATATTTGAAACGGTCGGCCGCATGAATAGCCTAAATACCGTAAAAGATGTTGAAGCCTTGGCTATTTTCTGCTTTGTAAACGACTTGCGCTGTAATCCGCGTGCCGCCTGAATTTTAACAATTCTTTCAACCTGACAACGCATACTTTTGACAACATATAAGCGCCTGACTAGCACAAAAGCATAAAAAATTTTGAATCTTTATGGAATTTTATATGCAAGATTTGAATATCGATGAACGGGGGGCCAAACCGCTCACCGATCCGGTCTCTGACTGCCAAAGCCTGCTACAGCAGGATGGCATCATCACCTCCCTCCTCCCATTACGGTTGTCATCCCTCTTTTTGCGCAATACTAAGCTACCGTTTGCTGGTGCATAAACATGCATCACAGGGAATTACGCACCAAGAAAGTGCAGCTCGGCGAAATAGCGGCGACCACAAAATGATGAATATTCGGAGTTAACCTAGGCAGGCGAAAATAAATAAAAAAAATATCCCCCGATAACAAAATGTTTATTTTACCCCAGGGCTAAAGAAAGGGATGGCGTAATTTCAGCCATCAACTCTGGCTTTGTTTTTACCCATTTCTACTGAGATTCACCTCAGTGCTCAACTAAAAGCCCTCCACGCCAAAGCCCGCACGGTGCGGGATGCGCGCCTGCCCCGTGCGTTATCGCCATTTACTCATTAAGAGTTAGTGTCAAGATCAATACGCGTACCAATCTTCAACGGATGAAATCGATGTTGCTCAATTCCTGCGGCCCTTAATGCTTCACTTAACTGCAACGGGGGCTCATCTAACGACTCATCGGCTAATTCAAAAACCCCCCAATGAATAGGAATAACTCGAGGTGAATTTAATTGCTGATACAACATGACCGATTGCTGCGGATCCATATGCTGCTCCTGCATGAACCATCTTGGTGCGTAGGCACCGATAGGCAACGCAGCCATGTCGAACGGCCCTAGACGGGTGCCAATGTCGACCAGTTTTTCGGAGTAGCCGCTGTCACCGGAGAAGTAAAAACGCAGCGCAGGATGATGGATCACCCAGCCACACCAGAGAGAATGGTTACGATCCCAGGGAGTTCTCATGCTCCAATGGCGCGCAGGCGTGGCATACAGCGTCATATCATCCAATACCAGGCTTTCCCACCAGTCGAGTTCCACGACGCGCTTAGCCGGATAATGGCTGAACCAGCGTTTCAGGCCCAGCGGCACCACGAAAGTCATCTCGCGGAAACGCTTGGTCAGCTCCCTGATAGTACAGCGATCCAGATGGTCGTAATGGTTATGAGAAATCAGCACCACATCCACCGCTGGCAACTGCTGCGCCGTCACCGGAGGGGGCGTTTTACGTTTTGGGCCATAAAAATTCACCGGTGAGGCACGGGGCGACAATACCGGGTCAATCAACACATAACGCCCTCCCAAACGCAGCAAAAGCGAAGCATGTCCCAACCACCAAACGCTGTCCTGGTTGCCACTGAGATCGGCGGCTTGCCACCAGCGCTGCTTGAACTGTTCGTACCCCTCTTGCGGCGGCTTGGGTAGGCCGAGTTTTTTACGCTCATCTTGCCAACGCCGCAAATCTCCCGGTTGATGCAGCGTTGGTTCCGGATTGATAAATCCCTGCGGCGTATGATGTGCTTTATTCGCATCGTAATAACGATTGGTGATCTTCATTCCCGACCTCTCCCTGCCTCAAGTCATACAAGATAGCCCGCTAGCGGCTTATGTGACCAGTATGATAAACATCTGGCCTTTTTGCCTATCTTACTGGCAGATAAATTAATTTAGCGGGAGCGATGAGGGAAAAGAGTGAACGAAGCCTTACGTCAACGCGCCCTCTCTGGCGTCTGCTGGCTCAGCAGGAAACAGATCATGGCGGCTCGCAGTGGGCTGTGGCTACCCGCCTGCCATACGCCGCACGGGTTGGTGATACTGGCCTGCCACTGGGGTGGATTATCCTGGCTGATGGCGTTGAGGCTGATTTTGTTGGCACAGATAATCGGCCAGGCATCCGCCGGGTTCTTGCAATAGTCTTTGCCTTTCATCCCTCCGTAAGGGTACCATTTTTCCGGATTTTCCCCGGTGATTAACGCAATGCTACGGTTTACTTCGGCATCACTTTCTTCATACCATTTAATCATTGGCTATATCCATCTTGCGTAAGGTTCAGGCTAGATTACGATGCCGATACGACAGATTTATGACAGCCAGTAATGTATACCCCTGAGGATATCCCCACCATGCTATCTGGCCTTAACCACCTGACGCTCGCCGTCAGCGATCTTGACCGCAGCTTTGCTTTTTACGTTGATCTTCTGGGCTTCAGCCCCAAGGCCCGGTGGGCACAAGGGGCCTACCTGACGCTGGGTGAATTGTGGCTCTGCCTGTCGCTGGATGATGCTTGCAGTGGGTTAACAAGACGTGACTATACCCATTATGCTTTAAGCGTGGCACCGGCAGATTTTGCCGCTTTCGCCGCGCGCTTACGCACAAATGGGGTCGAAGAGTGGAAAACTAACCGCAGCGAGGGGGAGTCGGTGTATTTTCTCGATCCCGATCGACATGCTCTGGAAATTCACTGTGGCGATCTGGCCAGCCGTTTGGCAGCCTGCCGGGAGAAACCCTATGCGAACATGGTGTTTTATTGACGATGAAGGTGGTGAGAAGGCGTTCCAATTAACACAGAAACGGAGGTAATCGACCCGTTCTTGACCTTCTCACCCAATCTGCGGCGAGCTTAACGCTCCGGAATAAATCCTCTGAAACTCAGCGCAGGGCTGAGATCGTCATCATCGTTCGGATCCTGGTCCCCACGCGCGCTTTTCGCCAACGTTTTCAGCAACGCTGTTTGCTGGCGCTGTTGCTCGGCGATCTCCTGTAACAAGCGGATCTGCTCATCGGCACGCACGCTCGCGCGGTTGACCAAGAACCACACCCACAAGCCAAGCAGTGCGGACAAAATGACAACGGCGATGGAAATCAGGCCGGATGGACCATAACCTAAATCGAACATGAACAACCCTATCTACTGCATAAACTGAACCGCTATCTTAGCATCCCCTTTAGAGCCAAGGGCAGGTTCGTGAGAAATTGTTATTACACCCTGTTGCCACCATGTCGCCAAGAGTGGTTTAAATCCACCACTCTTGGCGACGACTGACCGATTACTCGCGGTTAAACTTCATCTCAATCAGCGCGATAGCTTTTTCGATCGCTCGCTTGGTGATGGGATCGGCCCCGGCCGGATGGGTGGAAAAATCGATACCCTTCAGTTGGTTGGCCATTTTGTCCCGAACTTCCGTCGGCGCGATAACGTCGATCACGTCCAGGATCTGTTTAATAACCAGTTGGCAGGCAACCAAATCAGAAACCAATTCCTGATCGTTGCTCAGCATGTCAGACATAATAACTTCCTTCTTGATTCAGGCACGGCATAGACCCGTCATACTTCAAGTTGCATGTGCGGCAAGTTACCAAGCCAACGCCCTGCCGCTTGAAATAGGGCGGGTATAATACAGCATGCCGATCATTGCTGCGCAATAAAACGCTCCAGGCGATGGCGTAACTGGCTGTTCTCTTTGCGTAACTGCTCAATCTCCTCCAACAGCGTCAGCGTCACGGCGATGCCGGGCCAGTCCAAGGCCAGTTCGCGCTGCAGACGCTGGGCGCGATTAAACACCGCCAGCGCACCATCGTCGAACAGCCAATCGGCCGCCCCTGGATCGCGTGGCTCAATAACCCCTAATCCCACCACTTCGATCAACTCTGCTTCTGTCACCCCCGTATGCAGGCAAAATTCCGTTACGGTAAAGGTTATCTGTAACTTGGTCATTATGCTTTACTCCATACAGTGCGGGGATCAAAGGCCGTGTTGGCTTCAGCCAGTTGTTGCCACAGAGCCGCCTGTTTGGCATCGGGTTTTGGCGGCATGACAATTTTGATCACCGCATACAGATTGCCGGTTTCCTTTTTGCTGACCAGGCCTTTTCCCTTCATTCGCAGCCGCTGGCCAGCCTGAGTACCGGCAGGAATAGTCAGCAAAATATTATCTGATAAGGTAGGGATTGAAACCTTCGCCCCCAGCGCGGCCTCCCAAGGAGCCAACGGCACAACAATCTCCAGATCGTGCCCAATCACATCGAACAGCGGGTGCGGGGCAAGTTTAATGATCAGATACAGGTCACCATTGGCCCCACCATCCGTACCAGGTACTCCCTGCCCCTTAACGCGGATGCGTTCGCCATCCACCACCCCAGCGGGAATTTTCACATTAAGCGTTTTAGGGATTTCTTTTTCGACCAGGCCAAAAATGTTATATACCGGCACCGTATAACTCAGCGACCGGGTGTGTTCGGTCAGCGTTTCCTCCAGGAACATGGCCACCGCGATCTCAACGTCCTGCCCACGTGCCGCATGCCGCTGCTGTCGGCCATGCGCACCATGGCCAAACATTGAAGCAAAGATATCGGCGTAATCTTCAGCTTCGCCACTCTCTGCCCGCCGAGTCTGCTGGCCAAAACCAGGATCGTTACGGTGCCGGAGCAGTTCATCATATTGCGCACGCCGTTCGTTGTCCTTCAGCACTTCATAGGCTTCAGCAACTTCTTTAAAACGGGCTTCTGCATCAGTCTCGGTGCTGACATCAGGATGGAACTTCCGTGCCAAACGGCGGTACGCGGTCTTGATCGCCTTAATGTCATCTGAAGGTTTAACCCCTAAGATGGCATAGTAATCCTTGATTTCCATAACCTTCTCATCTCATTTTTATCAATAGTCGGGAAAAGTAAACGCACTGCTCAATCCGTTCATTTTAGCTGATTAGCCACCTGGAACAGGCTAAATGCACTGATCAGCATTTCAATACCGACGATCGCCGTCACCAGCGTCAGTGTGGCCTCAGGGCCAGCGCCAATCAGCACCCCGGCGATCGCCAGATCGAGGATACCGATGACAAACTGCAGCCAGCGCCCTCCTATTCCACGCCAGGTAAAACCGGCTATCAGACGGGCTGCGCCTCCCAAAGCAAACAGCACAGCCAAATAGACCGCCAGCGCCAAAATACCGACCGTCGGATTAGAAATAAAAATAAAACCGACCATCAAATAGGCAAGGCCCAGTAAAATACCACCGATCATCGGCCAGGTGTTTTGCGCCCGGTTAATGAACATCTCAATAATGAGCGCCAACCCGCTCAACAGCAAAAAGGCACCGATCATTACGCTGAGAGCGACACCGGAAGCAAAGGGGTTCAGCAGGCACAAAATGCCCCCCAGCAACAGTAACGCCGCCGTAATCAATAAGGGGACCCGTTGTTTCTTAAGGAGACTCTCTTGCAGGGATAATAGGTGAGTACGATCGATATTCAGCATAATGCACTTCCTTAGCTAATTTAAACGTCATCAATCATTTAGCTTAGTATGCGGCATCTAAGAGTGCGGTGATTTATCTTTTCGGGCGGATTTTTACAAGGCAGGCGACTGTCGAACTATGATGACATGGTTCCTTCCTGGAACCCGTCATCATTCATTAGGCACTGGGTTGAATCAATTCCGGTGAGCGAGTGGGTTATCTGATTTCACTGATCTTCACCTCTCACACCGTCCGCGTTATTCACCACCATCACTGGCGTGGCCATAAAAGCAGCAACGCCCACAATGACAACAAGAGTAATAATCACTGTTATTAACATGCGATCACCCCATCAACATGAAGTTGTTACGGCTGACTCTCTGTTTAGGCTAATGACTTTATAACCTGAACCACTCATAAACGGCGGTAGCGGGCAATTTCAGATTAGCTGGTTTTTCTGGATGATGGCAAGTCATCCAGCCAAGCTTTTTATTGACCAGCACTGCAGCCAGTAAACTCGTTGCATGGGCCTGAGCCAGGCATAACAACGGGCTTGAACGCGGTGAAGCCTCTGATTTTCCTTGTGGGGAAATAACCGGCCTGAGTGCAAAATACCTCTCTGGCTTACAGCCCACTATTTTCTAAAAGTGTGCCGCACGTTTGATTTTTGCCCTTTTTCTTCGCCTGATACAGTTGTGTATCCGCCTGCAACAGGAAATCGGCCAGCGCAGCGGTACTTTCTGCGCCTCGGCAGCACACTCCCAGGCTGATACTGACAAAAGAGGCAGCCGAAGAGTCGGCATGTGGGATCTCTTGCTCAAGCACCTGTGTTCTGATTAATTCTGCCACCGCCATGGCACCGCTCAATTCGGTATTAGGAAGCAAGCAGGCAAACTCTTCACCACCATAGCGGGCAACCAGATCGGTAGCGTGCTTCAGGGTCCGCTGGATCGTTTTTGCCACGCGGCGTAAACAATCATCACCTGCCAAGTGGCCATATAAGTCGTTATATTTCTTGAAAGAATCAACATCAATAATAATCAGGCTGAGCGGGGTGTGATGACGGCAGGACAGTTTCCACTCCTGGCTTAACCGCTCATCAAAATAGCGCCGATTACGTACCTCAGTTAAGCCGTCGAGGTACACCAGTTGGCGTAACAAATCAGATTGCGCCTTCAGCAGCAGGTGCGTGCGCACGCGTGCTCTGACCGTATTTCTATTGATCGGCTTACTGATAAAATCGACCGCGCCTTCATTAAAACAGCGGGTTTCCGTCTCTTCATCAATATGGGCGGTAACAAAGATTATCGGAATATCTTTGGTTTCAGCCAACGCCTTGAGCTGAGCGCAAACCTCATAACCACTGATATCCGGCATTTCAATATCCAGCAAAATCAGATCCGGCTTCTGCTTAATACAAACTTCCAGCGCCTGTTTGCCATTGGTTGCCATACAAACCTGGTGATCGGCAGAAAATGCCTGATATAACACCTGAATATTGATCGGGTGATCGTCCACAATCAGCAGTTTGGGTTTCTCTAACGCCGGTAAAAACACGGCAGGATCCTGGTCAAGAGAATTATTTGTTGTCATTATTTTTCATTCCTTTGTAGTAAAAAAACTGTCCAGCAACGCCTGAGCTATCTGTATGGCCAGTGCGAAGTCTAATTGATTGATCGCATGGCTCAGCGGGGACAATTTTTCACCAACCTGGTGGCCAAAATTCGCCTGTAATTGGTTCATCGCTTCCAATGCCGCCATATCTGAATTTTGTAATAGTAATATCAGAGCATTAAGAGCCGAATCAAGGGCGTCGGTACCCTTATCTTCTGCTGAATCGGCATCCACCGCTTTACCCAACAGCATGTGGCTCAATTCCACCATTCCGGCCTGAACGGATTGGGCCTGATCTTTTATTTCATTCAGCAACGCCGCTATCGCTTCCGCAGCAAGTAGGGGATCTTCGTTTAATAATCGCTCCCCTTTACTGGCATTTTGCGACAAATGAGTGGCACCAAGCTGCGCCGCCAGCCCCTTGATGGTGTGCAACAAACGCGAGGCACCTCGCCAATCGCGCTGTGCGACCAGCGTGTCTAATTGCCCTGGGAAATCGGCCAGCTCAGCGCCAAACAGCGAGAGCATCTTCTGCAGCAGAGAAACATCCCCGCCTAATCGATTAAGAGCCGACTCCAATTCAATGCCGGCGACCATTGCCGCCTCTTTCCACTCCGTTAAGAGTGGTGAAAGCGTCTCTCTGTGCGTGGCGATGACAAGTTCGGGCTGCTTGCAGTATTTCCGTATCACGCGGAGCAAATTATTCAGATCGAAGGGCTTACCGATATGATCGTTCATACCCGCCGCCAGACAGGTATCGCGATCGGAAGCCATTGCATTGGCGGTCATGGCAATAATTGGCAGCTCCAACAACCCCAGCGTGCCGCGGATATACTGCGTCGCGCTTAAGCCATCCATCACCGGCATCTGCAAATCCATCAATACCACGTCGAAGGAAGATGGGTTTTCCTCAAGTATATCAATTGCCTCCTGACCATGGTTGGCAATCCGCACTATAGCGCCTTCGTCTTCCAATAACTCACGGGCAATCTGCTGGTTGTTCACGTTATCTTCAACCACCAGTAGCCTGATGCCGGATAGCTGTTGCGAAGAAGCCGCCACCTGTCTGATTGGGGAATTCTCAGGCTGTTTGCCATCGCTTAAGGCGTCCGTCACTGAATCCAGCAGCATTGAGGCCGTAATAGGTTTCACCAGATAGCCGTCAAGCAATGCCTGGTCTTCTTCGCTGCGCTGTAACAGCATTTCGCGATCGTGAGCGGTGATCATCACAATCATCGGGACAATCCCTTCCGGCATCAGCTCACGTACTGATTTGCTGGTCTGCCAGCCGTCCAACCCTGGCATTTGCCAGTCAATAAATAGCGCACCATAGGTAATCCCCTGCTCGCGCTGCTGCTTCATCAATTGCAATGCTTCATTGCCACTGGTTGCCACATCGACAGTCCATTTTAACGATTCGCCCATGCGCTTGATCAGGTCGCAGGCAGTCGGGTTATCATCAACCACCAGGACGCGTAAATGATTTAATGCATGAGCTCTGACGGCCAATGACTCAGAACTCTCATTCTCAATCGGTGGCCGTGCGGGAAGCGGCAGCGTAATGGTGAAATAGAACAGGCTGCCGTGGCCAAGCTGGCTTTCTAATTCCAGCGTACCGCCCATCAGAGCCACGAAGCGTTGGCTGATCACCAAGCCTAATCCAGAGCCGCCGAAACGGCGGGTAATCGAGGCTTCTGCTTGCGTAAACCCACTGAAAATGCGTTCCTGGTGCTCAGGTGCGATGCCAATCCCAGTATCACGTACCCCAAATTCCAAGGTCACCTGCTGGTCGTCTTGTTTAAGCACCTTGATAAACAGTATCACCTCACCCTGTTCAGTAAATTTCAGCGCATTCCCCCCCAGGTTGATTAATATCTGTTGCAACCGCATGCTATCCCCAATCACAAACGTCGGTAACAGTGGATCAATATCAAACAAGACTTCGACGTTTTTAACTCTCAGATTACTGGATAAAATAACGGACAGATCCCGCAGCATGGTATGAATGTCAAACGGAATGCATTCAAGAACCATTTTTCCCGATTCGATTTTAGAAAAATCCAAGATGTCATTCAGCAACCGTAACAGCGTGCGGGCTGCCGCTTCGATTTTAATGGCGTAGTCGGCCTGTTTATTATTCAGCCCGGTTTTTCTCAGTAAGGTCATCATCCCGAGAATGGCATTCATTGGCGTACGTAACTCATGGCTCATCGTCGCCAAAAAGGCAGACTTGGCGTTATTCGCCGCTTCCGCCGCCAGCCTGGCCGCCCGAAGTATATTCTCATCCTCATGCTGTTGAGTGATGTCACGATTTATCCCCATCATAGAGACAGGGTGGCCATTCTCATCCCGTTCAACCATGCCACTCGATTGAATAAAGCGGACCTGATTATTAATAATGATCCGGAAGTTCTGGCGGTAAATATTTTCACTTTCCAGCGCCATTTTCACCGCATGCGTCACGTCTTGACGATCTTCTGGATGCAGCAGGCTATACCAATGCTCCTGGGGAATAGGCACATTGCATAATTGCGCAGGCAGTCCGTAAATGTCGTTCATGCGTTCATCAAAAGTGAAGGTTCTATCAGGGATATTCCAAAACCAGATCCCTAATTCAGCCACATCGGCGGCGCGAATCAGTTGGTTACGGGCAATCATCAGGTTAGTTTGCTGATTTTTACTGGCGGTAATATCAATCTGAATGGCGATGTAGCGTTCGATCTCGCCAGTGCTGTTTTTGAACGGGGCAATCGTGGTATCAACCCAATAAATACGCCCATCTTTAGCCTTATTGCAGATCTCTGCCCGCCAGGAAATTCCACTGGTGATATCGTTCCACATGGATTGCCAAAACTCGGTGGGATGAGTATGTGAATCTAATAATCGATAATTTTGACCAAGCAGTTCTTGCCGTTGGTAACCACTGATTTTACAAAATGCGTCATTCACTTCGGTGATTAATCCATGGCGATCGGCGGAAGAAATGATGCCATGTAAATTAAGGGTGCTCAGTAGTGCATTATTTTCACGCAACGCCGCTTCAAGCCGCAGATAGGTTGCTTTGCGTTCGCTGATATCCGACTCGATGGCCATAAAACCGATTGGCTCATTCTGCTCGTTATAACGAGGTTGAATTTCTAGTTCAATCCAATATTCCTGTCCTGACTTAGAACGGTTTACTATTTCGCCATTAAAGGGTTCACCTGCATCCAATGCGGCCTTCATTGCCGCCGCCACTTTCTTATCCGTATTGGCACATTGCAATAACCTCCCCGGCGACTGGCCCAGAACTTCCGTTTTAGTGTAACCCGTGATCCGTTCAAACCCCTCGTTAACCCATACGATACGGCGGTCTACATCCGTAATAACCACGGCATTAGAAGTGTTTTTCGCCACCAGAGCCAAACGTTCAAGATCTGCCGTCATATTACGCGCCAGCATTTCTGCACGATGTCGTCCACTTATTTGTTGGCGCAGCAATAATGCCAATGCCGAACTGAGCACAAAACCAAAAGCAAACAATAACCACGCAACATAACGCTCCGTCATCAATTTAAAAGAGGGCGTGCTGGTTACCCGCAGTGTCATTTCTCTGCCTGGTAATGACAATACGTTTATACTCTCAAACACTCTGGCACTGATAAGACGACTAAAGTAGCCCTCTTTTGGCGCGGCATTAGGAGTTTGACTGCCATCAACATCAAAAATTAAATGTTGCCTGGATAAATCATCCAGGCTGTCAAACAATTCGATATCCAATTGCCCATTGGTAAACTTCGGAATATCACGTAACAGATCGGCAATCACAATCGGTGCATAGAGCAACCCTACCAAGGCTGCCCGCCGTTCAGCAGGTGTAACCGGTTTGGAGCCATCGGCATAAACCGGGACAAACAGTAAAACGCCGGGGGTTTTACGGTTATCCTGCACTAAATTAATGGTATCTGACAGCGTGGCTTTACCCGTATTAATCGCCAATAATGCGGCTGCGCGCCGTACCGCCTCAGAACCGATATCCAGCCCTTCCGCCCCCTGATTATCTTCTGTCGGCACCAGATATTTAACAATATATAGATCGCCATCATGCTTATCACCCAGCTGATGGATAGCAAATGTCGGTGCACCATCGGCCCTGACCTCGGCAAGAAAGGCATCCAGATGATTACGTGGAACATGCTGAATAAAGCCAAACCCGCGTACCCCAGGGAACTCAACCGACAGGTTACGAGAGGCGACATAAGAGCGAAACTGCTCACGAGTTAAATGATTATTGATGGCATAAGCGCCCCTCGCCCCGTTCAATCCGTATACAGGCTGAGAGAAGCGCCTGACGATCTCATCTGAGATCCTCTCAACATCGCGTTGAAACTCCGCTTGGGCACTATGTTCAATCTCATTATAAAGCCGCCAGGCGCCAACGCCTGAGAAGATCACTCCAACGATAAATAATAATATCGGCAACAGGTTAACTTGCTGTGACCTATATTTATCCCAGGATAAGAACGCTTTCTGAGCACGGGTACTTTCACTTGATGTTGGAGAGGCCATATAGCGTCACATTCCCTATAATCAGCAATAGCTCAAGCATAGACGTATTGTTATGTGATTCAAGCCCGTTCAGGCTGCTTTGTTTAACTTACGTAATACTCTTGAGCAAGGCTGAAACCCTGCTGAAGTGGCGTAACCTTCACAGTACCGCCAAGCGAACGAGAATGGGGCTAGACGCTCAATGGTGACAACCTCAAATCTGTGAGTTAGGCTAGGCAAGTTTACCAACGACCGTCAGTTTAGGTTAAAACGCTAAATCCTGTTAAATCATGATGTTAGTCGAATATCAACGAGCACGCAGGATGTATAAATTTAACAAAAATCAATTGGGTAAGTGTGTTGATACAACAAAACCACCTCGCATTAGTCTGTGCTCTCAGTAAGTGGGTTGAGACTCACCTCGGACGCGTGATCCACTTGGAAGAAGTCGCCGAGTACTCAGGCTACTCTCTGTGGCACATGCAGAAATTGTTCAAAGAGGCGACGGGGATCTCGCTCGGCAAATACATTCGTGAACGCCGTCTTGCCGGGGCGGTATACCAACTGCGCAGCAGTGAATCCTCTATTTTCGACATCGCGCTGGATTTTGGTTTTGGCTCCCAGTCACACTTTACTTATATGTTTAGAAAGCGCTTCAATATTACCCCTTATGATTTCCGTCAGGATCTGAGCGTAGACCTGCAGATTGAGCCTCCCTTGCACGTCATTCATCAGAAAACGGCCTGAATCCCCCCCCTCAGGTGCGATAAGATACCACCAGTAATGCCACGAGGGTGATCAGTGCTGGCAACGCCTGCACCCAGAGAATTTTCCGGCTGGCGGTCAGGCCGCCGAAAACGCCCGCAACCAGCACACAACTCAAGAAAAACAACTGGGTAGGCACATCCTGCCGCAACAGTCCCCACAGCAAGCCAGCGGCAAGAAAACCGTTATACAGCCCTTGATTAGCCGCTAACACGCGCGTAGCAGCAGCAAACTCCGCTGTGGTGCCAAAAGCCCGTCTCCCGATGGGCTTTTGCCAGAGAAAAATCTCCAGCACCAAAATATAAATATGCAGGATGGCGACGAGACCAACCAGAATAGTAACCATGGGTATCATATTTAATCGGGTTATTTGTAGTTAAATAAATATAAAGTATAAGCTCAATTATCAAACAACTTGTCTCGCGACATAAAAAAATCCGCCACAGCGGATTTTTTAATTAATCATTTAGAGTTAGTTTAGCATCACGGAGACTAATGCAGCAATGGAAACCCAAAATACTGCCGTTGCAATTACAATATGGAATAACCTTGCACGAGAGAGTAATTGGTTCATAGCAACCTCACTGATGTCAACGAGCCAACAGACCAAAACTACCCTTATGAATTAATCCTAGTTCGGCATAGTTATTTTTATTTGCGCTAGATCACCTTTTCACGAAAGGGCGATCTTGCGCCGAAAAAGATAATTTATCCGCGATTCTCTCTGGTTATACCCTAAATAATTCGCATTGCTGGAAAGTACGCATCATTTTGATGGATTAAACACCTTTGCTGTAGCAACTTCTGACATCAATCTCTTCATGGATATGTTTGAAATCGAAAAAGTACGTTATGCCAAACAGGATCGACACAATGAGCAGTACAGAAACCAATAATCCGATAACCGCAATAAGTTTGGTGTCATCGTGCCGATTGTGTTCCATCTTTTCTCCCGTTGATCGCGACATCAATCCGCTGTTTTTCACCGAGTCAGCTTTCTCACCCGCTTTGGTGGAGGGTCAGGCTCCGTGCTCAGCTTACTAAGAATTTTCTGTGGCAGACGCTACCAACTTTCCGCTATCGGGTCAACACTCACCCGGTAGTTGGCAGAACAAACGCGCAATATATTCATATGATTGATTAAAAATAAACTTACATTAAATTAAATTATTTATTGAACCAAAAAAAATGCTTCGAGTGGGTTACCGAAACACCATGGCCTACAATCACAGAGTGAAAGCCTAGCCAAGAGGATGCAATAACATTATGTACGCGTTGATGATGTTCGTTTGCTATCTGGATGGGGGGTGTGCCGATATCGTAGTCGACGTATTGCGTGATGAGCAGCAATGCCTTCTGGTCATGAAAGAACAGCGGCTTCGCCATGCTGGCTGTTATCCGATTGAGGATGTTATAGACGGCCTGTGGTTGCCTGCAGACCAATAAAACACGCTGAACTCAGCTATCTGTCAAAGAAAAAGGCAGAGTTCGCACCCTGCCTGTTGACCACTTCCCGACACAGGAATGAGGTAGACCTTTATTTTGCCAGATGCAGGTGCGTTAACCACCGCCCTCCTGCATCTGAGGGTAAAGGCTTAGAAACGATAGGTCAGGCTGGTCGCAACGATGTTGTCGTTGTTCAGACGCAGTTTATTGCTATCGTCGTTCAACTGGTTGATTTTATAATCAACGTAAGCGTACATATTCTTGTTAAAGTAATAGGTCGCACCAATATCAACATAGTTCGCCAGATCGGCATCACCAATCCCTTCTATATCTTTGCCTTTAGATTGCACATAGGCCAGAGAAGGACGCAACCCGTTCTCAAACTGGTATTGCGCGACAATTTCAACGTTCTTGGTCTTTTTAGCCGTACCTTTTATGCCGCTAACGGTGATTGGGGTCATATTACGGGTTTCTGCATACATGACCGCCAGATAGAGCTGATTAGCATCATATTTCAGCCCGGTTGTCCAAACTGAAGCGCTGCCGTCGCCGTGACCGTAGAAGGCATCCTGCTGTGCTTTGGTACGATTGGAGTCAGAATAAGCTGCCGCCGCGCTGATACCACTGCCACCGATGTCCTGATAAACCGCTGACAAGCCATAGCCATCACCGTTCTGGCGGTGCATATCACGGCCTTCGTTTTTACCCTGATACTGCAGCGCAACGTTCAAGCCCTGCACCAGGCCAAAGAAATCACGGTTACGGTAAGTCGCCAACCCGGTAGAACGGCCGGTCATGAAGTTGTCGGTGCGGGTGTAAGAATCGCCCCCAAACTCAGGCAACATATCGGTAAAGGATTCAACATCATACACTACGCCATAATTACGGCCGTAGTCGAATGAGCCGTAGTCTTTAAGCTTCAGGCCCGCAAAGCCCAAGCGGGTTTTGCTGCCATCGTTTGCATCGCTGCCTTCGCTTTTGTCGGCTTGATATTGATATTCCCACTGGCCATAGCCGGTCAGTTGGTCGTTAACCTGCGTTTCACCTTTGAAACCCAGACGAACATAGGAGCGATCGCCGTCTTCTTTGCTTTGGCTATTGCTGTTGGTGATAAAGAGATGTTTACCATTCACGCGGCCATAGAGATCGAGTTTATTACCGTCTTTATTATAGATTTCAGCCGCGTTGGCCATTGAGGTAACGGCACCGAGGGCGACCGCCAGAGCTAATACACTGCGTTTCATAATTTCTTTTCCTAGATATAATTAAAATTTCCCGTCACGCCCAATTTATGCTTTGGGCTGTGATCTTTATCATTTTGTATTTTATGCAGCCCCTTAATTAAGGGCTACGTGACATTAGCATCATGAATAAAAACTTAAAATCAAAAAGTTCATAAAACAGCGGTTGGAAAGCATGTTTATTTGTAACTAAATATTAATGGATGTTTTTGGTGTAATGCACTGATTCATATAAATATTAATCAGCCAACAGTAATCCCTGCGGATAAAAAACACTCTTTATGAAGTAAAAAGATTTCATTCTGTTCGATTTTTACCCGGCACAAATAACACGCCAGCTTAACATAATGACTGCGGGTGTTACTGACTTCACATTTTTGCATATACAAATCAAATTAAGTGATTTAGCCGATTTCACTTCGGTTTTATTAATGCTTTCATCTTAAATCATATGAGAGAATACTTAAATTATCCGGCAAACAACTATTCGGCATTAAAACCATTAAATAAAATAATCTGCTGCGGCAAATCGTAGATAATGCCGCCGCAGGCTTTTTTCTGCCTGCAGCGTAGAAGAAAGGATTAGAACAGAGCCGTGCGTGGGACTTCGCGCAACATCATGCCAGCACGCAGCCCCAGGGCAACGTGGGGATTGGGGAACAATATCCATTCACTGTCGTGCTGCACCCGATAAGCCTCTCCGGGCTGCTCACACAATAATGTGCCGCGGGGTAATTCCGTAAAGTTGGCCGTGTCATCACTCAGGTACAGCTTGAATGCTTCACTGCGCTTGATCAGTAATTGCTCCACACGGAATACCCGCATCGGTGCCTGCGCACGCTGCGGCAACGGTTCAGCGCTGATAAATGCCCGCAGCGCCTGGTGGATCCCGCTAAACTGCTGCAGATCGTTACAGCCAAACGGCCGCGCCTTTCCCAGCTCTAGCGTGCAACTGGCCGCTTGTAGCTGTTCACTGGTGAAATGGCTGAAAGTGCCGCCAGGAGCCTGATGGATCACCACGGCATCCAGCGCCGCCGCATCCAGTAATGCCAGCATTTCCGCGCTGTATGGCCGATGTTGGAAGGGTAACAGGCCAAAGCGCGGTAAATGCGATTCACGGATCGCCGTATGCAAATCAAAGTGAAAGCGTGCAGCCTCTTCGCCAGCAAAGAAGCCGCTGACGGCCTGCTCCAACCGCTGTGCCCGTAAGGTTTCCTCGCCAGGCTCAAACTGGCCGTAGCGGCCACCGAACATGCGGTTCATATCGCTAACCAGATAACGTTTACCGGCCCGCATCGCGGATGGGTTACCCAGTACCACCAGCAAACGCACCGCCAGGGGGCGGGTGCCCGCGAGTATTTCACCTACGCACTGGTTCAGTAATTCGATGGGGGCCGTTTCATTACCGTGGATACCGGCTGAAATCACCGCTGCACGCTGATAACCGTGCAACGGGCAGATCTCCAGCAGCCCTTCTCCCAGCCAGTGCCAACGCAGCATGGCGTTCTCACCGCCGAATTGTGCCGGTTCCTCCCCTGCCAGCGTCAGCGCCAAAAGATCGATCATAAATGCTCCGGTTATTGCTGGAACGGGTAAACAGAGCCCAAACCGAGGATCGATGTCAGGGCATCCAAGGCATCGCGGCCTTCGCGCAGTAGCTGCGGATCGGCCAAATCGTCCTGCGTCAGGCGGTCTCGATAATAGCGATCAACCCATTGGTTTAAGGTGGTAAACAACCGATCATTCATCATCACCCGCGGGTTGACCGCGTGTAATTCTTGTTCGCTCATCGCCACCCGCAGCCGCAGGCAGGCCGGGCCACCGCCGTTACGCATACTCTCACGCAGATCGAACACCTTGATTTCATCAATTGGCCCGCCGCTGGCCACCATTTCTGTCAGATAACGCCAAACCCCTTCGTGCTGGCGGGATTCTTCTGGCACCACGATCATCATCCGGCCATTCGGTTTGGTCAGGATCTGGCTGTTAAACAGATAGGTCGCTACCGCATCCGCCACGCTAACGCGCGCAGTGGGCACTTCGATCGCCACCAGTTCTGCTCCCACCGCCGCCATCTTGCGCCGAACCTCATCCAGCCCACGCTGCTGATGCAGGAAAGCCTGCTGATGATGAAACAGCACCTGCTGATTGCTGACCGCGATCACATCGTTATGGAAGACCCCTTGATCGATCACTGCCGGGTTCTGCTGCAAAAACACCGTCTGCTCCGCATCCAACTGATGCAAGCGGGCGATCGCCTCGCTGGCTTCGCACGTCTGCCGCGCCGGATAACGCGTGGGTGCCCGTTCCCCACCAAACTCCTGGCGACCGTAAACAAACACCTGCACACCGCGTTTGGCATAGTCACCGCCTAATCGGTTATGGTTAGCCGCCCCCTCGTCACCAAACAGCGCCACCTGCGGCAGTGCATCATGGTGAACAAAGTGCTGCCGATCGCTGAAAATCGCCCGCAGCACGGCGGAGGTGGTTTCTGCTTCGATCGCACGGTGGAATTTGTTATTCAGGTTGGCAGCGGTAAAGTGCAGTTTGCCATCGGCGCTGTCGGCCGAGGGTGAAACCGTTGCCGCATTGGCCGTCCACATGGCAGAGGCCGAACTGAGCGCAGAAAGCAGCTGTGGTGCCGTGCGCATCGCCTGAGCCAACACGTTTTCGTCAGTGCCACTGAACCCCAGTTTGCGCAGCATCGGCAAATGCGGGCGTTCCTGCGGGGGCAACACCCCCTGCTGAAAGCCCAAATCCGCCAGCGCTTTCATTTTTATCAAACCTTGCTTAGCGGCCAACTTGGGGTTGGATACCGCATTGCGGTGCTGGGTTGAGGCTTCATTACCAAACGACAGCCCGGCATAATGGTGCGTCAAACCGACCAACCCATCGAAGTTAACTTCATATCCCGACATGTTTCTCTCCTCTGGGCATCAGTTAAACGACAAACCGGGTGACAGACTGGTAGGCAACGTCAGGCTGGGGCTTTCCAGCGAAGCCATCGGCCAGGCGCAGTAATCTGCCGCATAGAATGCACTCGGGCGATGGTTACCCGAAGCCCCGACGCCGCCAAAGGGAGCGGCACTGGAGGCCCCGGTGAGCGGTTTGTTCCAGTTGACAATACCGGCCCGCGCCTCCAGCAGCAGTTGTTCGAACTGCTCGCGCTGTGGTGACACCAGCCCAACCGACAGGCCAAAGCGCGTATCGTTGGCGATGCGCACGGCCTCGTCAAAGCTGTCGTAGCGGATAATGGTGGTCAGCGGGCCGAAATACTCTTCGTCCGGCACATTGGCCACCCCCGTCACCTCAATGATCCCCGGGCTGAGCAAGGCGCTGCCACTCTCCAACTGCCGCAGAGTCAGCAACGCTTTTCCCCCTAGCGCCAGCAGTTGCTGCTGTGCCGCCAGCATCTTCTCGGCGGCAGTCACCGAGATCACGCCCCCCATAAACGGCTGCGGTTCGGCATCCCAGCGGCCAATGCGTAACGCGCCAGCCACGTCAACCAGGCGTTCGATAAAGGCATCGCCTTCCTGCCCGCGTTTGACCAGAATACGGCGCGAACAGGTGCAACGCTGCCCGGCGGAGATAAACGCGGATTGGATCGCCAAGTTCACCGCCGCATCCCGATCTTCAATCTGTTCGACGATCAACGCATTGTTACCGCCCATCTCCAGCGCCAGGATTTTTTCCGGCTGCCCGGCAAGTTGGCGATGCAGGTGATAACCGGTATTGGCGCTGCCGGTGAACAGCAATCCGTCGATAGCCGGGCTGGCGGCCAGCGCTTCGCCGGTTTCACGCCCGCCCTGCACCAAGTTGATCACCCCATCCGGCAAACCGGCCTGCAACCAGAGTTTCAGCGTGGCTTCTGCGGTCAGCGGCGTCAGTTCGCTTGGCTTAAACACCAGGGTATTGCCCGCCAGCAAGGCGGGCACAATATGGCCGTTCGGCAAATGGCCGGGGAAGTTATACGGGCCGAATACCGCCAATACCCCGTGTGGACGATGGCGCAGCACCGAAGCCCCGTCGGCCATCGCCGTTTCTGTTACCCCAGTGCGTGTCTGATAGGCCTGCAAGGAGATCGCCACTTTGCCGATCATTGCCTGTACTTCGGTCAGGGTTTCCCAACGTGGCTTACTGGTTTCACGGCTGATCGCTTCAGCCAGCGCCTGCTTATGCTCTTCCAGCAGCGCCGCAAAGCGTTTGACCAGTTGTTCGCGTTCGGCAAACGGCGTGCGAGCCCAGGCAGAAAAGGCGCCACGCGCCGCCTCACAAGCCGCGGCCACATCGGCAGCATCTGCCGCATTAGCCTGCCACAGCGGTTGGTTATCCACGGGATCGGTTTTACTGAACTCGGCCCCCTGGCCCGTGCGCCAAGTCCCGTTAATCAACAATGCAGGGTGTGACATTAGGCTTTCTCCTGTGCAATCAGCGTGATTACCCGCACCTGGCTGCCCTGCTCAACGCCTAGCGCTGCCATGGTATCGGCATTGATACGCAGGCGATCGTCATACAGATCGGCATGCACCAGCAGTGCGCGGTAATGGGGATAGTTGTCGTTAGCCACCAGATACACCGGGGCCTCGTTATTCATTGGCGCATCGTCCAGAACCACTTTCACCAGTTTGCTGCGCTTCACCGCGCGGATTTCATCAAGCTCAGCTTCCAGCGTCGGGCCACCGTCGAAGATATCCACGTAGCCCTGATAGCGTAGCCCCTCTGCCTCCAGCAACCGGCGCGCCGGTGCGGTGTGCGGATGGACTTCACCAATCACATTCCGGGCATCTTCAGCCAGAAAATCAACATACAGCGGATGTTTCGGCATCAGTTCGGCGATAAAGGCTTTTTGCCCGGTCCCGCTCAAATAATCCGCTTTAGCAAACTCAATGGAAAAAAAGTGGCGGCCAACGCTTTCCCAGAACGGTGAACGGCCGTTCTCATCGGAAAAGCCACGCATTTCGGCAATCACTTTGCGCGAGAAATGTTCGCGGAACGCGGCCATAAACAGAAAACGCACCTTAGACAGCAGTTTGCCGTTCTCGCCGTGACGATAGTCAGGATCGAGGAACAGCGTGCACAATTCCGAATGACCGGTATGATCGTTGCTCAAAAATAGCGTCGGCACCGATTTATACACGTTAAGCTGTTTTGACGCGTGTACCTGCGTACCCACGCGGAAACTGTACCAGGGCTCAGACAGCCCCACCGCCACTTCGATGGCGCTGACGCCAACCACCTGTTGGCGTTCGGTATCTTCCAGGGCAAACAGGTAACACTGTTCACTTTTCGGCAGTTCGCCTTGCCAGGTTTTTAACGCCCGCTCAATACGTGCCGACAGCGTGTCCTCATTCTGCGGCAGGGAAGTCAAACCAATACCGGATTTACCGGCAAGCGTCAGTAAGTCAGCCAAATCGCGACGCGCTATAGGGCGGATAATCATCATGATGCGAACCTCGAAAGTCATCTACCCCGCGTTTTCCAAGCTATCGGAATAGTCATTATGGCTTGGAACCCGCTGGGTATCGGCTGCACCACCCGGGTGCAGCCGCTTTATTAACTGCAGATCCGCGCGACAGCACGCGCGAATCGCGCCAGCCCCTCTTTAACATCCTGTTCTGGGATGATCAGCGAAGGGGTGAAGCGCACCACGTCTGGGCCGGCGATCAGGGCAATCACCCCTTCCTCGTTGGCCAGTTGCGTGATCTGTTTAGCCTTACCCGCATAATCCTTGCTTAATACACAGCCAATCAGCAGACCGCCACCGCGGATTTCCGCAAAGATCGGATACTGTTGATTGATTTTATTCAACCCATCGATAAACCACTGGTGACGCTGTTTTACCCCGTCCAACACGTCTGGCGTGTTGATCAGCGAGAACACCGCACCGGCTACCGCCGTTGCCAGCGGGTTGCCACCGTAGGTGGTGCCGTGCGTACCGACGCCCAGCGTTGGTGCCAGTTTATCGGTGGTGATCATCGCCCCGATCGGGAAACCGCCGCCCAGCGCCTTGGCGGTGGTCAGCACATCCGGCACCACGCCATATTGCATATAGGCATACAGATGCCCGGTGCGGCCCACGCCGGTTTGTACTTCATCAAAAATCAGCAACGCACCGTGGCGATCGCACAGCTCACGCAGCCCCTGCAGGAACAGCGGATCGGCGGGCAGTACCCCGCCCTCGCCCTGGATCGGTTCGACGATCACCGCGCAGGTGCGCTCATTAATCACGGCCGCCGCCGCGGCCAGATCGTTAAACGGCGAATGCAGGATCCCGCCAGGCAGCGGCGCAAAATCCTGCGAATACTTCGGCTGGCCACCGGCTGAAACGGTAAACAGCGTGCGGCCGTGGAAAGCATTGTTGAACGCCACAATCTGGTTCTTTTCGCTGCCGCTGTGGTCCAGCGCATATTTGCGCGCCAGCTTCAGCGCAGCTTCGTTGGCTTCTGCCCCGGAGTTGCAGAAAAACACTTTTTCAGCAAAGGTGGCATCGATCAGCTGTTTTGCCAAACGCAGCACCGGTTCGTTGGTATAACCATTGCCCAGGTGCCACAGCTTGCCAGCCTGTTCAACCAACGCCGCTTTAACCTGCGGGTGCGCGTGCCCCAGCGCGTTCACGGCAATGCCACCGGCAAAGTCGATATAACATTTGCCCTGCTGATCCCAAACGTGCGATCCCTCTCCGCGCACCAGAATAAAATCAGCGGGTGCGTACACCGGGATCATCCAGTCATCAAAAGACTGGCGGGTAACTGCGATTGGCTGTTCCATAATGACCTCATGACTTCAGCAAAGGCTGAATTTTGACTGTAAGGGCCGTTCCTGCGCCGGAAGTAATACAACACGACAAAAAACCGTCTTACTGGCGATATTCTCTGGCCGACGATAATGCTCCTTATCAACGGCCATTCAGCTACAAATCTGTTACATAAAATCGGTTTTTCGCTATATCTGTCGCATTTAGCACCCCGGAACGGGGAATAAATGTTAACGAGTAGTTAAAATACATGTCGCTTCATAAAGAGTGTAGAGCAGCTATCGTGCCAAATTGGGTTTTTCAGCGCTTTTTGGAATTTTTTTCGGTAAAACAAACAGTTATATTGCATAAATATGCAATATTTATGCATTGGTAATGAATAATGGTAAAAATACGGAATGAAATCATCGTTGGCCGCGAAATCCTATTCAATCGTAAAATTCTTCTGTTTTTCTGATCGTGCTCGCAAAAATAATTTGGCCTGCTAGCGGTTTTCTCACAGCGCCGCACCACTTTGGGACATTAAGCGCACTCAATTGAGGCAAACCAGCGCGCACATCAGCAATGACGTGGCCTGACACATTTTTTACTCACTCGTTACCAGACAAAATAAGCACATTGGCTACACTTTGATTGCGCCAGTTCACGCTTCCCTCCGCCACCCTTGAGGTTCCAGCATGTCTAAAAAAACCTTTGATCCTAGCCAGCCGCTTGCGGAACAGCACACTGCCGCCTTTTTGCAGGCACTGAATACCCGTATGAGCAAACCCATTGAGCATATGAAGCCGAAAGAGGCACGCAAGGTGCTGGAAGCGCTGCAGCGCAGCGTCGAGGTGCCGCTGCGTGACGTTGAGATTGAGGAAAAGGTTATCCGTGTCGCAGGCAACGATCTCCTGCTGCACATCGTGCGCCCGCCCAGAGTGAAGGGGAAGTTACCGGCGTTTATGTTCTTCCACGGTGGCGGCTGGGTGCTGGGTGATTTCCGCACTCATGAGCGGCTGGTGCGCGATCTGGTTTACAGCTCCGGCGCAGTCGCCGTGTTCGTCAACTACACGCCGTCACCAGAAGCACATTACCCCAGCGCCATTCATCAGGCCTATGCGGCCACCGCCTGGGTGGCGGAGTTTGGCGAGAAAATCAACGTCGACGGCACGCGTCTGGCCGTTGTCGGCAACAGCGTTGGCGGCAATATGGCGGCGGTGGTCAGCCTGCTGGCCAAAGAGCAGGCTACGCCCGCGCTACGCTGCCAAATCCTGCTGTGGCCGGTCACCCATGCCAGTTTTGATACCGGGTCATATCACCAATTCGCAGAAGGCCATTTCCTGACGCGCAATATGATGAAAGGATTCTGGGACCATTACGCCCCTGATAAAGCCTTGCGCAAGGAGATCCACGCTTCGCCGCTCAATGCCACACTGGAACAACTGAAAGGCCTGCCGCCAGCTCTGATCCAAACGGCAGAGCTGGACGTATTGCGTGACGAAGGCGAAGCCTATGCCCGCATGCTGAACGCCGCGGGCGTGGAGGTCACGGCCACCCGCTACAACGGCCTGATCCATGATTACGGCCTGCTGAACCCGCTGGCCCACGTCCCTGCGGTGCATTCCGCCCTCCACCAGGCAGGGCGAGCGCTAAAACATTATTTAACCTGACTCACCCCACCGGCTCCAGCTCGCGGATGAGTCTGGCTAAGGTCTTGATCGCCGTTTCAAACTTGTCACACCATTCAAAAGAGGCGTTTAAACGGAAGCAATGGTTGAAATGGTTGCCGGTGGTAAACATCCGCCCAGGTGCAATACTCACGCCTTCAGCCAATGCCCGCTGATACAACACCATGGCAGACAGTGCCGGATCGAGCTCGAGCCAGAGAAAATAGCCACCGTCCGGTTGGCTCACCTTGACGGTGGACGGAAAGTGATGGGCGATCGCCTGACGCATCGCACTCTGACGCTGGGCCAGTAAACGGCGCAGGCGGCGCAGGTGAGTATCGTAACCACCGTGCAGCAGATAATCGGCAATCGCCATCTGGGTCGGCACGCTGGTGGATACCGTACTCATCAGTTGCAAACGCTGGATCTGCTGCGCATAACGCCCTGCGGCCACCCAGCCCACGCGGAACCCCGGTGCCAGGCATTTGGAAAACGACGAGCAGTGCAGGATCTGCCCGCCGCTGTCCAGCGCCTTGGCGGGCAGCGGTTGTTCAGCGCTGAAATACAGTTCGCCGTACACGTCATCTTCAATCAATGAGATTTGGCGCTCGCGCAGCAACGTCACCAGCCGCTGTTTGTTCTCCTGCGGCATGGTGGCACCCTGCGGGTTCTGAAAATGAGTCATCAGCCAGCAGGCCTTGATCGGATACTGTTCCAGCGCGTGCTGCAACGCATCCAGATCGATACCGTCCTGCGGGTGGGTGGCAATCGCCACCGCCTTCAGCCGCAGGCGCTCCAGCGCCTGCAACGCGCCGTAAAATGCCGGGGATTCGATCGCCACATAGTCGCCCGGTTGCGTCACCGCCTGCAGGCTGAGGCTCAATGACTCCATGGCACCGGCAGTGATCACAATCTCGTCCGGAGCCACCTGCATGCCACTCAACGCATAACGCTGGGCAATATGGCGGCGCAAGGCATCATTGCCCGGCGGTAGGTTGGCCAGCGAACTGTGCGGGGTGAATTTACGCGCCACGCTGCTCAGCGCTCGCGCCAGCTTCGGTTGCATAAACAGCGTGGCATCAGGAAAAGCGGAGCCAAAAGGCACAATGTCCGGATCTTTACACGCCTGCAACACCTCAAAAATGAAGGCGTTGATATCGACCTGTTCACTCAGCAGCAATCTTTCCTTGCGTATCGGCTGTGGCAAAGGCTGCGGGCGAGCGGCAACGTAATAACCAGACTGTGGCCGGGCGACAATCCAGCCCTGGCTCTCCAACAGCTGGTACGACTGCACCACCGTCATCAGGCTCAATCCTGCGCGTTTGCCGCTTTCACGCAGCGAGGGCAGTTTGTCGCCAGCACGCCACACGCGATTCTGAATTTGCTCGCGGATCTGCTGAGCAAGCTGTTCGTATCTGGTCATTCGCACCCAACTGTTATAGATAAATATAAAATAATTGTCACTATTATAGCCACTGTACTCCGTGCTCTACTGAATACCAAGCGTTGGTTTGGAAAATTAGAGCTATACTGGAGAGGTCGATTTATGTACAGCAGCAGGAGGCGTCATGTTAGGCTTTGACGCGTTGGAATTAGCACGTATTCAGTTCGCCTTCACCGTATCCTTTCACATCATTTTCCCCGCCATCACCATCGGTCTGGCCAGTTATCTGGTGGTGCTGGAAGGATTATGGCTAAAGAGCGGCGATGGTACCTATCGCGATCTGTACCATTTCTGGTCAAAAATCTTTGCCGTTAACTTCGGCATGGGGGTGGTTTCCGGCCTGGTGATGGCCTATCAATTTGGTACCAACTGGAGCTTTTTCTCTGAATTTGCCGGCAGCATTACCGGCCCGTTGCTCACCTATGAAGTGCTGACCGCCTTCTTCCTTGAAGCCGGTTTTCTGGGGGTGATGCTGTTTGGCTGGAACCGCGTCGGCCCTGGGTTGCACTTCTTTGCCACCTGCATGGTGGCACTCGGCACGCTGATTTCCACCTTCTGGATCCTGGCTTCCAACAGTTGGATGCAAACCCCACAAGGGCATGAAATCATCAACGGTGTGGTGGTGCCGGTTGACTGGCTGAAGGTGATCTTCAACCCGTCGTTCCCTTACCGCCTGCTGCACATGACCACGGCGGCGTTCCTCTCTTCGGCCTTCTTTGTCGCGGCTTCCGCCGCCTGGCATCTGCTGCGCGGGCGTGACACCCCTGCTATGCGCAAGATGCTGTCAATGGCCATGTGGATGGCGCTGATCGTGGCTCCGATCCAGGCAGTCATCGGTGATGCCCACGGCTTGAATACGCTGAAGCACCAGCCAGCAAAAATCGCGGCAATGGAGGGCCACTGGGAAAACCGCCCAGGCGAAGCCACGCCGCTGATCCTGTTCGGCTGGCCAGATATGCAACGTGAAGAGACGCGCTTTCAGCTAGCGGTTCCTTACCTCGGCAGCCTGATCCTGACTCACAGCCTGACCGGGCAGGTGCCGGCCTTGAAATCCTTCCCGCCGGAAGATCGCCCTAACGCCACCGTGGTGTTCTGGTCGTTCCGCATCATGGTAGCGCTGGGCATGCTGATGATCCTGGCTGGCGTCTGGAGCCTGTGGCTACGCTGGCGCGGCAGGCTCTATCACTCCAGGCCCTTCCTGCACTTTATTCTCTGGATGGGGCCGTCTGGCATATTGGCCCTGCTGGCAGGCTGGTTTACCACCGAGATTGGCCGCCAGCCCTGGGTCGTCTATGGCTTGTTGCGCACCAAAGACGCCGTCTCTGCCCACGGTGAACTGCAGATGAGCATCAGCCTGCTGGCCTTTATCGTCGTCTACTGCTCGGTGTTTGGTGTCGGTTACTCCTACATGATGCGCCTGATCCGCAAAGGCCCGCAGGAACACGAGGGTGACGAACCCAACAGCAATGGCACGCCGTCTCGTCCGCTGTCGGCGGTCAAAGAAACCTTGGACGACAGGAGCTGAACATGGGTATCGATCTTCCGCTGATCTGGTTTGTGATTATCGTGTTCAGCACCATGATGTACGTGGTGATGGACGGTTTTGATTTAGGCATCGGCATTCTGTTCCCCTGGGTGAAAAACAGCCGCGATCGCGATGTGATGATGAACACCGTCGCCCCTGTTTGGGATGGTAATGAAACCTGGCTGGTGCTCGGCGGTGCGGCACTGTTTGGCGCTTTCCCGCTAGCCTATGCGGTGATCCTCGAAGCGTTGGCTATTCCGCTCACGCTGATGCTGTTTGGCCTGATTTTCCGTGGGGTCGCCTTTGAGTTCCGTTTCAAGGCGAAACCGGAACAGCGCCATATCTGGGATAAAGCCTTTATTGGCGGATCGATTTTCGCCACCTTTAGCCAAGGGGTGGTAGTGGGAGCGATCCTCAACGGCTTTGCGGTAGAAGGCCGTGCCTATGCGGGTGGCGCGCTCGACTGGTTAACGCCGTTTGCGCTGTTCTGCGGGCTGGGGCTGGTAGTGACCTATGCTTTGCTCGGCTGCACCTGGCTGGTGATGAAAACGGCGGGCGATCTGCAAGCACGCATGTATCGTCTGGCGACTCCGCTGTTAATCATTCTGCTACTGGTGCTGTTGGTGGTCAGCCTGTGGACCCCTATCGCACATCAGGCCATTGCCGCCCGCTGGTTCAGCCTGCCAAACCTGTTCTGGCTACTGCCGGTGCCGCTGCTGGTGCTGCTCAGCGCCTGGGGGATCTGGCATGGCGTGCGTCAGGGGGCCCATTATTCGCCATTCCTGCTGACGTTACTGTTGGTGTTTCTCGGCTTGAGCGGCCTAGGGATCAGCCTCTGGCCACTGCTGATACCACCATCCATTACGCTGTGGCAGGCCGCCGCACCGCCGCAAAGCCTGGGCTTTATGTTGGTTGGCGCGCTGTTCATTATCCCAATCATCCTGGTTTATACCTTCTGGAGTTATTACGTGTTCCGCGGCAAAGTCAGCCATGAGGATGGGTATCATTGATGATGAAAAAGACGATGGAGCATAAAGCGCCTTGGTGGCAACGCCTCGGCTGGCTGGTGGTTATCTGGAGTGCCAGCGTGCTGGGGCTATTTCTGGTTGCGACGCTGTTTCGCCTGCTGATGGGCATGGCAGGCATGAGAACGCATTAAAGAAAGCTGGCGGCTCTCTGGAGCCGCTACTTCAGTCCTTCGCCTCCAGAACGCCCTGCTGCTTCAGCCACTGCCCTGTTTGCTCAATCCCCTGCTCCATGCTGTACAGCGGCCGATACCCCAGTTCCTCAATCGCTCGGGTGTTATCCAGCGTCATATCGAAATGGATGGCCGCCATGCCATGACGCGTCAGAAGTGGCTCTTTGTCAGTGATAAACGCCACTATTTCCATGGCACATGCCAATGACAGCAACAGCGGATAAGGCACCGCCTGCACGCGATATTGCCAGCCGAGTTGCTCAATGAGTAACTGCTGCAACACATCCGCCAACGGCTGCGGTTGTTGGTTGGTGATGTTGTAAATACTGCCGGAGGTTAAATGCTCCTTACGGCTGGCCAGATCGAGCGCATGCACTACGTTGAGCACAAAGGTCGGATCCACACACACCCTGCCGCCTTCAGGCAGGCGCAGCACTCCTTTGTCACGCCGCAGCAGAGCCAGGATCCTCGGCACATTCACCCGATCATACGGGCCAAACAGGCCACGAGGCCGCAGGATAAGATAGGTGGTTTGCGGGTAAAGATGCAGCAACGCTGCAATACTCTGCTCGGCGGCAAACTTGCTGGCGGCATAATGGTTGACAAAGTTATCCGCAAACTCACTTTCCGCAATATTGTATCGGTGCTGATAATCAAAATAGACCGCAGACGTTGAAATATAAATGAACCGCCGCACCCCGCAGCGCCCGGCCACCTGAGCCAGTTTATCCGTGACGTAGGTATTGACCTGATAAAACACCGAGCGTCTCCCCCAAGAGGCATATTTGGCAGCACAGTGCCAGACCACCTCACAACCAGCCATCAGTTGCTCGCACTGCTCCACGCCTGCGCGGGTCAAGTCCAGCGCGGTGAACTTCGCGCCCAACGCCACCAACGCCCGCCCGACAGCCTCGTCCCGCCCGGTGGCATGCACCTGGTGCCCGGCAGCCAGTAACCACTCAACAGCGTTGCGCCCCAGCCCACTGGTTGCCCCTGTCACCAGCACCCTCATGGCAGGCATACCGGTAGAGCAAACCGCAGCGCCGACAATGCAGCATAAGGTGATGACAATGCCGCTTTAGCGGCAAAAAATTTAAGCAAAAGTGCGGTATAAGGAAGAGTTTCAGTCGTCATTTTAGGTATTCAGTCTGCTTATCCATAATTCGGCCCAGCGAAAATCGAGCGTTATTTATAAAAAACAATACGCTAACTTTTGCTAACCCCTTGATTGAAATCAGAATAAAAAAAACTGCAAGTATTTTTTACTGATCGATTCCGTTCATTTAACTAATACGGCAAACAACGCCTTTTCTGAGCGCGCGACAGCGTAAATCAACGACGAAAAGAGATCTATAGGTATGCGCTAAGTGTGTTCTTAGTCGAAGAACACACTGCAGCCCCCACAGCTGCAGAGTCAATAAATGTTGACCCCAATGAAAGAATAGTGAAAACAATAACCAGATGGGAAATTTTTTCTTAACAACGCAGATATTAACGGCTGTTGCCAATGCCAGATATCATTGTTTTTACAAAAGCGCTGGGGGGGAACTGGGGCAACTCCGCGCCCCGCACTACGCTCCGTATAGTAAACGCAGCCTGCATCAAATCTGATAATCGATCACCTGTTCCAACTGGGCCGAAAAAACTTTCTCTTTGATTTCCGTCAGCGAAAGCGTAGGGTTACAGAGCTGGATAAACGTCCATGTATAGTTACGTTGTAACTGGCTGCGTTTCAGCCCCAGCCAGACGGTATTGGTTTCAAACAGATGCTCGGCGTTGAGGCAAACCAAGCCACGGTCGCGCTCTTGTTCAAAAGAGATGTCGGCTAACACCCCCACGCCCAATCCCAGTTCAACGTAGGTTTTTATTACGTCGGAATCCTGCGCACTCAGAGCAATATCTGGCGTTAACCCTGCAGCCTTGAAAGCAGCATCCAGCCGCGAGCGCCCGGTGATCCCCTGGCGATAGGTAATCAATGGCAAGGTGCTCAACATCTCCAGCGTTACCTGCGGTTGACGCGTCAATTCATGCCCTTCTGGCACCAGAATGGCATGGTGCCAGCGGTAATAAGGAAAAGCCGCCAGCGACTCATCATTCATCAGGCGTTCGCTGGCGATGCCGATATCCGCCTCGCCGGAAGCCAGCATCGACACGATCTCTTCTGGGCTCCCCTGATTGAGAACCACCCGCACGCGCGGATACAGCGCTCGAAACTCTTTAATGACTCCCGGCAGGCTATAGCGTGCCTGAGTGTGGGTCGTAGCAATATGCAGTTGGCCAGCGTCATTGTTGCTGAAAACATTCGCCAGGCGACGAATATTATTGGCATCGTTCAGGATACGTTCGGCGACAACCAGCAGTTCTTTACCCGGCTCCGTCATGCCTAATAAGCGTTTCCCACGGCGGATAAATATCTCAATACCCAGCTCTTCTTCCAGTTCCCGAATATGGCGGCTGACTCCCGACTGGGACGTAAATAACGTGTTGGCAACCTCCGTCAGGTTGTAGTTGCAACGCGCTGACTCACGGATAATTTTTAACTGCTGAAAGTTCATCCAATACTCTCTTTCCACCTATGTCGTTAACAATATTGATACGGACTCTGCACAGGAGGAACAAATAAGAAATAATCTTTACTTATACCTTTTAATGCTAAATGCCTTTTTTCATGGCTGATTCCCCCTCATGATTTAGCAGCATGAGGATAATGGCTTTATAATCAATGAGGTAGATGTTCACAAGAATAATAGGGTTTAGAGGGCATGCAAAGCCAGGTTATTAAATAGAGGGATTTGTTATATCAGCGATGAGATAAAAACAAGCATGGCACCCTCCTGGGCACCATGCGAAAGGCACAGACTAGGCCGTAGCTTCACTCCCGGCCGAACCAGAGCTGTTCTGTTGTAACCACTGGCGCACCGTGTTGACCAAATCACCGATGCAGTCATCTTTCATGCCGTAGTTTTTTAATTCATTATCCAAGGCGAACAGATACTGCGCATTGGTGCCCAACGGGCCGCTGGCGCTGGCGATCAGCGGTGCAATCACCTGATGGCGGGTATCTTCCTCAAACAACGGGTGCTGCGGGTTCATCACGAACACCAGCGCAGTCACCATTCTGCCATCTTCCAGCGTCAGATCGCACCAGGTTGGCAGGTAGCAACCGGTGATCATCTCGCGTTTCCACAACAACTCCAGCTCTTCACGCAGCGTGTCTTCCGGCAACCGAAACGCCAGGCCTGTGGTTTGCCCACCTTCGCTCAGCGCCAGCATGCGCCCAGGCTGATGCAGAGTGCCACGCCCGGCGGTCAGCCGCAGGCAGAAAGCACGATGCCACCCCTGCAAGGTGGCAGGTTTGACCTCTTCAGATTCAAATACCGGGTTCCACATTAATGAACCGTAGCCAAATATCCACACCGGGCTATTGTCTGGCCGACGCGACAACGTACATGCCAATGATGCCATACGCTGTTCTGGTGTCAGTAACAGCGACTCTTCAATTGTGCCGAATGCCGTTTTGCAATCTGCCTTTTGTAGAAAATCTCGTGTTAACACCTAATACAACCTCCTGGGAATAGGATTGCCCTAATCCCATTTGCCACTACGTCTTTGAAATTGAGTTTGCGGAATTTATTAATTTAATAACCCCGCAGTTATATTAATAACCTTATTCGGTTCTGGCAGAGTAATCAAGTTTACCGGCAGATTTAGTGTGAAAAAGTATTTATCTGTAACAGCGATAATATGAGTCAGCGTAATTTTTACCTCTTTATTCCTCGCTCAAACATTTTCTTAACCGAGGCTACGCATAAAACCCCCTCTTAACTGACAGGTTTCACCCACCACAATCAAACGATTCTCATTATCATATGGAATGGTATACTCGGCGCAGAATGATAAAGGAGAACACCGTGACCACAGAGACCCCACGCAGCCGCGCGCCCTATTTGATCGAAGTCACCCGCCTGCGCGATATTACGCCGCACCTACGCCGTATCACCTTCAGCGCCGCGGATTTGTGCTATTACCCGGCGAATGCCGCCGCTGCACACATCAAAGTGTTTTTGCCACATGCGGGCCAAACCCAGCCGGACCTGCCAACGCTCAGTGACAATGGGCCGGTATGGGCTGCCGATGCAGTGCGCCCGTTGATCCGCACCTATTCCATACGTGCCGTTCGGCCACAGCAGGCTGAAATTGACATTGAGTTCGCATTGCACGATCACAGCGGCCCGGCGGTGAACTTTGCCCGTCAGGCCAAACCGGGCGATAAGATCGGTATCAGCAATCCCGGCGGCCCCAAACCCATGCTGCCAGCTGCAGACTTCTATTGCCTGGCTGGCGATCCGTCGTCGCTGCCAGCGATCGCCGCGCTGCTGGAAAACCTGCCTGCGCACAGTACCGGATGTGCATTTATTCGCGTCGACACACCGGCAGACCTGCTCGATCTGCAAAAACCCACCGGCATTGAGCTACGCTGGATTATTGGCGACACCGAAAAAACCGCAGAACTCATTACCCAATTCTGTGCGCAACCCTTGCCGCAAGCAGGCACCCAGTTCTGGTTGGCCGGTGAAGATCGCCTGGTGGTCGAACTGCGCCGTCACGTGCGCCGCGTGTGGAAATGCGATCGTAACCAGCTTTATGCGGTGCCTTACTGGCATGAAGGGCTAAATGAAGAGGGTTATCATGATAAAAGGCATGAGATCATGGATAATATTGACTCCTGATGGCTAATTTCTGCCTGATTTAATAAGAAAATGTGGTACTAAATCGATTTTATGGCGCTTTAGCATAAAAAAAGTACTTTATTACGTAAAAGTTCGTAAAAAAAACCGCATAAACTGCGGTTTTTTTGCTACGCTTGTCACATAAAGCAACCCATTGCTTTCCCTAGTTAAAACAACATCACATCATTACCCGGCATCATGCGCAGGGTGTATCCTATTATTATTATCCCCTTCGCTTTTCAAGCTGCGGAGGTTGGTAGCCCTCATAGGCTCTAGACCCAGTTTGTCGGGAGCCGCTGAGTGGGTGCCTACCTGTGGCCTGAATCCTTCGGGGTATAACAACTTCTGGATACGCAGAACGGCCACTCTGTGCCAGCTCTGCGATGACGGGGCCATGCAGTTTGAGAAGGAGAATCACCGAAATGAAGTCGCACAACGATCCTGGCCGATCCAAATCCCGCCATACCGAGTATTCATTGATTTTTGCTATTGCGGCACTGGTTGTGCTCAATCTGTGGGGCGGTACCGGCAGTTTTCCGCTGATCGTCGGTATAAATATTGTGGCGCTGGTGGGGATCCTCAGCAGTGCATTCAGCGTAGTACGCCATGCCGATGTACTGGCCCATCGGCTGGGTGAACCCTACGGCTCGCTGATCCTCAGCCTGTCGGTGGTGATTCTGGAGGTCAGCCTGATTTCGGCCCTGATGGCAACCGGCGACGCCGCTCCTGCACTGATGCGTGACACGTTGTATTCGATCATCATGATTGTCACCGCTGGCCTGGTGGGCTTTGCCCTGCTGCTTGGCGGGCGCAAGTTTGCCACCCAGTACGTTAACCTTGGGGGCATCAAGCAGTATCTGATGGCCATTTTTCCGCTGGCGATCATCGTGCTGGTATTGCCCAGCGCGTTGCCGGGCGGTAATTTCAGCGTGGGCCAGTCGCTGCTGGTCGCGGCTATTTCGGCGGCAATGTATGGCGTATTCCTGCTGATCCAGACCAAAACACACCAGAGCCTGTTTGTGTATGAACACGAAGATGACGGTGACGATGGCGATCCGCACCACGGCAAGCCCTCTTCTCACAGCAGCCTGTGGCATGCAGTCTGGCTGGTCGTACATCTGGTGGCGGTTATCGCCGTGACCAAGTTCAACGCCAATCCGTTGGAAGGGTTGTTGACCAAGCTGAATGCACCGACGCAGTTCACCGGCTTCCTGGTCGCGTTGCTGATTCTGTCACCGGAAGGGCTGGGAGCGCTGCGTGCGGTGCTGAACAACCAGGTGCAGCGCGCCATGAACCTGTTCTTCGGCTCCGTGCTGGCGACGATCTCGCTGACGGTCCCTGCGGTCACGATCATCGCCACCCTGACCGGCCAAACGCTGATCTTCGGCCTGCAGGCACCGCATATGGTGGTGATGTTGACGGTGTTGATCCTCTGCCATATCTCCTTCTCAACCGGCAGAACCAACGTGCTGAACGGCACCGCGCACCTGGCCCTGTTTGCCGCTTATATGATGACTATTTTCGCCTGATGCCAGGCTGCGGCCGTAAATAACATCCCCAAATCAGGCGGTGCAGATACTCCGCCTGATTTTTTATATCATCGCAAACCAAAGGATGCCGACTGTGGAGCAGGCAAGCGTGAAAACAGGGACAGACGCGTACCAGGCGCAAACCAAGCGCTATATCTATTTGCTATTTGCCCTGCAGGCGATCGGGGCCTCTTCACCGCCGATTATTATCTCGCTGGGTGGATTGGTGGGCGAAACCTTAAGCAGCAACAAAACCTTATCCACCCTGCCAGTCAGCCTGTTTAACATCGGCCTGGCGTTGTCCGTCTTACCCATCGGCTTCCTGATGGCTCGCATTGGCCGCGTTAATGCTTATACCCTTGGTGCGCTCAGTGCGTTACTCGGCGGTGCCATAGCCTCCTGGGGAGTGATCAGCGGTTCTTTCGGCCTGTTCTGTTTGGGCTGCCTGCTGGCAGGGTGCTATGCGGCATGCGTACAGAACTATCGCTTTGCCATAACGGACTATGTCGCTAGACCAGAACAACCCATGGCGATCTCACGTATTATGCTCGGCGGGCTGCTGGCAGCGCTGATTGGCCCACAGTTGGTGATTTGGACGCAAAATCTCTTACCGGTGCCGCTGTCCGCCAGCTTTCTCAGCCAGTCTTTATTAGCCCTGATCGCCCTGCTGTTTTTATGGCGCATGCGGCGTATGACGGCACAGTTAGCGGCCCAGCAGCGCCATCTTTCCGAGCAACTGCATCAACACGAAACGCTGCTGGCCCCTCCCCGCTCCCTGAGAGAAATTGCCAGCTCATTCCGCTTTATTGCTATCGCGGTGGCAGGCCTGGTCTCTTATGGATTGATGACGTTTATGATGACCGCAACCCCGCTGGCCATGCTGCATAGCGGCCACAGCCTGTCTACCGCAACGCTGGGTATCCAGTGGCATATTCTGGCGATGTATGCGCCGGGATTTGTTACCGGCAGGCTGATGACACGTTTTGACCCGCGTAAAATCTGTGTCACCGGGCTGTTGTTAACGGCCTGTGCCGCTGCGGTTTCCATGGTTGGTAACGAGGTGATCTGGTTCTGGAGCGGGCTCATCCTGCTGGGCGTGGGCTGGAACTTTGGCTTTGTCAGCGCCACGGTGATGCTCAGTTCCTGTTACACCCACCAGGAACGGCTGAAAACGCAATCCCTGAACGACACCTTTGTCTTTGGCACCACCGCATTAGCCTCACTGTTATCCGGGCAGATGCTGCATACCATCGGCTGGTTCTGGCTCAATATCCTGGTATTCATACCGGTGACGATCGCGTTAGGGCTGTTATTTATTCAGTACTTGTCGGAAAGAAACCAACTGGCACCAGCCCAATAAAGGAGAAAGGCCACGCAAGGTGGCCTGAAATATTTATTAGCGTGGCACGCATTGATCACACGTTGAAAATAACCCCAATTCTCCGGGTAATAACAGTTTTTTGCGCGGAATCAGGAGTGTTTTTCGATAACCAGGTCAACGCCTTCATTAAGCAATTCGTTGATGGATTGCCCGGTCGCCTGTGCCGCTACCGCTAACGCCTGATGGCGTTCTGGCGAGAGGCGGGTAGTTACTTTGCCGCTGTAGGCTTTATAGGGTGCAATCCCGTCTTGACGGCACTCGTCCAAAAAGATCGCCAGTGAGGTGGCCCCTTCTTTCTTGAGTTCTTCCACGCTGTAGGCGTAAAAGTCTGCCCCACCATTCAACCCAATAAACTCACCCCGAAACATTTCGATCTCCGGGTCAAAGCTGATCACGGCAATATGGCCGTCGATCTTCAGTGTGTTATTCATCATGGTTTAATTCCTAAACTGTCCAACCAGATCCTGATGGAGTTGACCGCCCCCTTGTCAGTGGTAGGTCTGGGGTGGGGCCGATGAAAGATGCGTTTCTCACCCTTCAGCAGCACCGCGATCCTAGAACCTTCCCTCTCGTGAATCTCCGCCCCTAATGCGGTAAAAAGCGCCTCAATATCAGACCACTTTATAGAACCGTTGACAGGCCGGGCAAACACATCTGACAGCGTTTTTTGGTGTCGTTTGTTCATGGAGTTCATAGTATCACTTTATGACACCATCGCAAGACGTAGAGGATTCATTTCTTATGCTTATCAGGATGACTTGAGGAACAACATAGGCCGAACGCCCTGCCACGCTCTGAGAGCGTCGCTATCGCACCACATCAATGTGATGTGTCACGCTGAGGATTTAGACGCGATGATAAATCGCCGTAACTAGCCGCTGACAGCGATTTTTAAATGACGTAAAACACCGACTGCGCGCAATGCTATCCCCGCCACACCTGCCCGCTTCATGAGTAGGTTTTAATGCAGTTGCATGAGTCAATACAAATCGCTCCAGTACTAGTGTTATTCAACTTTAAGGGGATAGTATTTTGCATGCAAAATCATGCAACCCAAGACAACAACTCCTTTAAAATCAAAATGATGATTTTCATCTCGATAATAAAAAAAAGTTGTGTCGCTTGCCTTTTTTATATAATAGAATAATATAACACTTCTTTGAGTAAATTTAAATGTCAAAGTTCATTACCAAACAACCTAAAAACAATCGTTTTGAAATAACAATCTCAATTTGTGATGATGATATTATACATATCAAAAAAACAAAACGAGGAAAAAAAGAATGTAATTACTTTTGGAATAACAAAACAAAAGAGGTTTTCTGTGGAAATAGTAAACTAAAACTCAAAAAGAACATACCCTCAGTTTCACACCTTCTTAAGTATAAAGAATCCACTTCTGATTTAACTCGAACCGAGATTCAAATAGGTGATTCAATTGGTGTTTTATTCAACACCAGCGTCACACTATTTCTTTTTGGAACTATCGTAGGGGTAGACTTTAGGAAAAAAAACAGATACTTACACGTCCTTCCTCACCACCATGAGTTCCCATACACCGTCGATAAAGTAATAAAAGTAAAATATGAAAGCAAGAAAATATTTCTTTTAAACGACGGTGTAAATCTAAGATATGAAAAAATGGCAATACCTAACTTAACATTTGCAAAATATAATTATGAAGTGGCTTTCGCTGAATTAATTATGTCGTATATGAGGAATTTTAAATTAATTGAAAAATATGCAAGAAACAAAGCATTACCTATTGGAGAGACAACTCTTCAAGAATGTCACCTTGCCTTATTCAACGGAATCTATGACTGGGCAGGGAAATATCGTAACCATCCTGTAGTTGTTGGTGATAAAGAAAGGCCTACTATGGAAGCTGAGGATATTAAGCGTTCTATAAAACTTTGCTTACGAGCATGCAATAGAACCGAACTCTCGAAAATTAAAAACAAAAGCGAATTAGTAAAAAAATTAGTGACATTACATGCGGAACTCGCTTGGATTCACCCGTTTCAGGATGGAAACGGTAGAACTATAAGATTATTTCTTCAGATAATATCTATAACTATGGGTTATGATTTAGCTATTGAGATGTTAGATGGTTCAACAAAGAACAAAAAAGCGTACCATTATGCGGTTAGAAGGGCTATTCATGATGATAAAAGAAACCTGATCGCCCTGTTTAGTAGGGCGATCAATGAAATTTAAACAACCCTAGTCAGATATTGGGACACAGAATTCATTTTAGCCCAGGTGGTGTCATTGACATTCTGCCCCTCCAGCGAAAAAGATGCGCGCAGAGAACGATTAGCACTTTCTTCAAGTTTAGAAGAGGGAACCGTCTTAACAGTACGGTCGCCTCTAACTTGGATAGCGATCATTTTCTTGCTCATTTTAGTCTCTCTTAGTTCGGTTGCTGCAAAAATCCACTACACTTTATGTAGTCTTTTCAGGACATACTTGTCCAACCCCACTCAGCTGCGCACATGTACACTATTGGCATTGGCGCATGTCAGACCGTACATCTTAGCCTTCTCAATCCACTCCATCAACTGTAATTTTAACCCAGAAATGAGTATTTACCACTATCAGAAACAGATAAGCCCACTCCCTTTTGATTTATAGGGAAAGTCGTCCTCTAGACCTTGCCACATACTTTTTGCAATTTATTACGTTTTTTGACCGACCCGCAATTGGCCTTTGATGCTTGCCTACATATCGCCTCTCTCAGCGCCTTAGCGACGTCTGGATCATCCCAACTAACATCCCCGCTCCCAATCAAATTCATCACCGCTGTGACGTACTCAGGCGGTGTAACAGTCAATACTGGCTCCAGTTCTCGCTCAACCTCCCCACAGTTATTGACAGGACTCCGAGGCGCGCCAGAGGCGCTTTTAAAGTCAAAGGCTCAACGTCAACAGCTTTACGGACAATGCGCCATTCTGTTGTACGGGTTTCAAATACATGACCGGCACCAAGATGCGGCGCGAAGATACCGACCACCTTCTGCACCTCTTCGTCATAGGCGTTCGGCTCATCGGCCACCTTGCGCGCCACACGCACCGTCTGAACGTCACGCGGGACGTTTGCACCACCCTGCCCGTCAATGTACGCCGCAAAGTCACCCGCAGAAGCAGCCGCGCGAACCGCTTCGACTCGCTCGTCAAACGTCTCGGCCAAGCTAATCCGGCGTAAACAATCAGCACGGCACTCGCGGTAAGCGCCCATGGTTGGCACACCGAGAGATTTAAACTGCGGAATACGCCACGTAGACGCCCAGGCAGTAACAGCGGCGGCCATATCCCTCAGTGGCTTACCGGTATCGTGATCGATCTCGCCATCAAGCGCATAGCCGTCGATATTTTTGGCAATGTATTTAGCGATGTAGCCAGCGGCCCCGCCTTTGTTCAAGTGCTTACAGTCAAAGCGGTTCTTTGCCGCGCCGCGTTCGTCACCATCTTCTTTCAGTGCATACCGGCGCATGATGTCGATGATCGGCTGGCGCTGCTGGCGTTCGCAAAACAGCATCATATGCCAGTGCGGCGTCCCGTCATGGTGCGGCTCAACAACACGCATACCGTAAACGCTCAGGCCACGGTCTTTAAACGCGGTGCGGATCTTGCTCCAGACTTTCTGCAAGATGCGATTGCCTACAATCCATTAAGGGGGAAAGCAAGCGTAGAGGCGTCCACATAGTGTCCACACTTGAGTTGCTTTTAGAGGTTTACAGATGTCTACAATACAGCTTAACTCTCTGTTTTTAATTGCACTCCACGTAGTCCGGGGCGTAAGAAAGGCCACCGCAGTGGCCTTTCATAAAGTTCAACGATCTCAATCGTAAGCATTAAGCGTGTGCTGGCAAAGTGCCGAGCGGACGCAGTCTTGTTTGTCAAAGCGGATGATGCCCACCATTTCGTCCTCTTCGAAGCGCTCCAACGCGTCGCTAAGGCCGGATATCACGCCGCGCGGTAAATCGCACTGGGTGATATCGCCATTGACGATCACCGTAACGTTTTCACCCAGGCGCGTCAGGAACATCTTCATCTGGCTGGCCGTAACGTTCTGGGCTTCGTCCAGGATCACTACCGCATTTTCAAAGGTACGCCCGCGCATATAGGCGAAAGGCGCGATCTCTACCTTGCCGATTTCCGGGCGCAGGCAGTATTGCATAAACGACGATCCTAAACGGCGCAGCAGCACGTCATACACCGGCCGGAAATAAGGGGCGAATTTCTCAGAGATATCCCCAGGCAAAAAGCCGAGGTCTTCATCCGCCTGCAGAACCGGACGCGTCACTATAATCCGATCCACCTCTTTATGTATTAAGGCTTCTGCCGCCTTGGCGGCGCTGATAAATGTCTTACCGCAGCCGGCTTCGCCAGTGGCAAATATCAGCTGTTTATTTTCTATCGCTAATAAGTAATGACCCTGAGCTTCGGTTCTCGCCTCAATGGTAGAAGTATCTCGGCTGTCACGTGCCATGCCGATAGACTCAACCCCTCCCATTTGCACCAGAGAGGTCACGCTTTCTTCTTCACGTTGACGATGGCTACGTGCGTCACGGCGAATAACGCGTTTAGCTTCACGACGTGCTTTGATCACTGCTTTCTGTCTTCCCATGGTGGCACCTTACAGTTTGTTTCACCTACCGCAGCGGCATCAGATGCCGTACGATTATGTTTCACACACGTATTAGGTTTTGGCTTCCTTTAGAGCCAATATAAGCCGATGAATAACGTGAATACGCGGCAGCAGGGTAATGCACCGTTTCTTCACAGGACAACGCGAGGGTGGGTACGCAATAAGAGAGTGTGTCAGCCAGATTGCGGCGCAAGAAAAGCCAAGAATTGTTGAGAAATTGAGAGTCGGAGGGAGAGCCCTCGTTATAACGAGAAATCAGGGAGGTGATGTTATTTGTCTTTTGTAGCCCAACCAAGGACTTTACCATTAGCGATCCCCGCAGTGATATTTACAGCATTAAGCTGTGCACCGAGTGAAACTACCGCCAGATGATTACAGTATAATGACATTCAAACTTGCCGTGTTACTAAAATGTAAAAATTTTTAATATTCGCTGTTTTCAGATCGTGCAAAAACACTATATCATGCCGCTCATGCCATTCCAGATAAATTTTTTATCACTTTAAATCAATTAGTTATCATTAAAAATCAGCAATGACATTTTGATTGCCAGATTAAAATAGCAGCAAGCAAAAAGGCACAACCTGCGCTGTGCCTTTAGTAGACAGCTCAACATTTCAGCACTTCAGGTTTGCAACAAACCGCTGGCCAAATAATCACCGGCCTCTTTGACACCCGGTAAAACAAAGAAATACCCGCCACCAATCGGCTTAACGTATTCTTCCAAGGCTTCACCATTCAGCCGTTTCTGCACCGTTAGAAACGCTTTTTCCAGGTCGGACTGATAACAGACAAACAGCAAGCCCATTTCTAATTGGCCAGAATTAGAGACACCCAGCGAATAACTGTAGCCACGGCGCAGCATCAGGCTGCTTTGGGTTTGCGGCGTGCGCGGGTTAGCCAGCCGAATATGCGCGTCCATTGGGATCATTTTCCCCTCTGGGTCTTTGGCATAGTCTGGTTCATCATGCTCGTGCTTCATCCCCAGCGGCGCACCGCTGTGTTTTTCTCGGCCAAAGAGGCTTTGCTGTTCCTGCAGAGGGGTACGATCCCAGAACTCCACGTGGAAACGGATAATGCGCACGGCCTGATAGCTGCCCCCCACCGCCCAGGCAGGTTCACCCGCGTTGTCCCCCACCCACACCACCTGATCCATCAACGGCTTATCGCTGGTTTTCGGGTTAGCGGTGCCGTCTTTAAAACCAAGCAGGTTGATCGGGGTCTCTTTGCCTTTACTGCGCGCCGCATGGGCAGAGATAAACCCTTCACGCTTCCAGCGCACGCTGAGCAAGTCCGGTGCATGCTTGATGATATCGCGCAGCGCGTGGATCACGGTTTCATTGGTATTGGCACAGATTTGCAGCAGCAGATCGCCATGGCATAACGCAGCATCCAGCGAATCGTTCGGGAAGCGCGTCATTTTCTGCAAGCGCAACGGTTTATACGCCTGCAGGCCGAAGCGTTCATCAAACAGCGAAGCACCGACAGACAGGGTGATCGTCAGGTTATCCGGGTAAATTTCCGAGCCCATGATGCCAGAATCCAACGGAGGCAGTTTGGGATCGATCTCCGGCGCTTTTCCCCCGCGGGTGAGAAACGCAATGCGCGTGGTCAACAGGCGGAATAAGCGCTCAAGATCCGTTTTATTGGTGGCCAACACGTCGAAGGCCACCAGCATCATAGCCGCCTGCTGTGGGGTGAGAATACCGGCCTGATGCGCACCATAAAACGGCTGTTTCTGCCAGCGTTCATCCTGCGGCTGCGCCAGGGGTTCTTCGGTTTTATTTGCCGCCTGTGCCAAAGAATTCCCACCCAGCACCAAAGCTCCGCCGATCATGCCCAACCCCTGCAGCAAACGGCGGCGTGATGGCGAGGGCGTGCCTTCTTCCTGAGTTAACGGCCCAGCTTCCGGGCCGAAATGATGACTCATAATACGCCGCCTTAATCCAGACCCAATACGCCGCGCAACTGCGCTAAATCTTCCGCCAGCGCGGTGATCGGCCCTTTCATGGCATTACGATCCGCAGCGGTCAGCTTCTCGTAAGATTCATAACCCTCTGCGGTTTTATACTTCGCCAGCACGCTATCCACCGTTTTAAAGTTGGCATCGATCTTTGCCAGCAATGGCTGATTGGCTTTTTCCAGCAGCGGCCGCAGCAGATTGACGATCTTCTGCGCGCCATCCACGTTGGCCTGGAAATCCCACAGGTCGGTACGGCTGTAACGGTCTTCTTCACCGCTGATCTTGCTGGCCGCCACTTCTTCGATCAGGCCCGCAGCACCGCCCACCACTTTGCTCGGCGGGAAGGTCAGTTCGCCAATGCGTTTTTGCAGTTCAAGCGTGTCGCTATAGAGACGCTCGGCATAGTGCCCCATGCCTTGAGTGCTGTTATCAGCGAACAGCGCTTTTTCAAGACGGTGGAAACCGGTGAAGTGCGGATCTTGCGCCTTGTTCTCATAGTCGTCTTCACGGGCATCAATGCTGCCATCCAGATCGGAGAACAGTTCAGCAATAGGTTCGATACGCTCATAATGCTGGCGGGTTGGCGCATACAGCTTGCGCGCCTGCGCCACATCACCAGCCTTGATCGCCTCGGTGAACAGTTTGCTCTGCTTGACCAGCCCTTCCACCTCTTTGGTAACGTAGACTTTATATTCAGCAATCGGGCCGACCAGATCCAACGCATTCGGTTTGCCATCGGTTGCTGCAGCGGCGGCGGTCACCGTCAGCTTGCCTTTCGGGTTGCTTAACAGGCCACAGGTCATGTCATATTCACCCGGTTCCAGGTTAGCCGTCATTTTCTGGCTGAAGCCCGGCGCGATATTTTCACGCTCCTCCACCACCATTACCCCTTTAAGGATTTCCCACTCCAGGTTCTTCTGGCTGGCGTTGTGCACCACAAACTGGGTCTTCCCTGCCGCAACGGTCAACTGCATGGGCTCACACTGCTGGTCATTAACGGTGACTTTCACCTGCGGCACGTCCGCCGCCAACGCATTGAGGCTGAATGCCAATGCCGGAGTGGCTAACCACAGAGCCTTACGGCGGAATAACGGAGTAGACATATGAGATCCCCTATGAAATCAATGATGAATTTTATGTTGCGCCGGGAACACTGCGGGCCCCGTACGCTGCGGGCGGAAAAAGAAAACCAATGCGGGGATCAGATAAAGGAAATAGACCACCACTTCGCTGACGCTTGGCGCTTCCTGGTAACCGAACATCCCCTCCAGAAGCGTCCCAAGCAGCGAATGCGTCGACAGCGTATTGCTGAGATCGAAGGCGATCGCCTGGAAGTGATTCCACAGGCCCGCTTCGTGGAAAGCGCGGATCGCCCCCGCCGCCAACCCGGCCGCGACGAACAGAATAAACAGGCTGGTCCATTTGAAGAACTTAGCCAGATGCAGCTTCACGCCGCCCCAGTAGATCAGCATACCGACCACGATGGCGCTTCCTAACCCCAGAAGCGCACCGATCGGCGCTGCGCTGCCGACATCCTGCTGGAACGCCGCCAAGAGGAAAAACACCGACTCCAGCCCTTCGCGGGCAACGGCAAAAAACACCATCGCCACCAGCGCCCAGCCTTGGCCCTTGCCGGAGTTGAGCGCGTGATCGATCGCCCCTTCCAGATGCACCTTGACCGACTTGGACACCTTCCGCATCCAGAACACCATATAAGTGAGGATGCAGACTGCCACTATCGCGACCAGCCCTTCGAACAGCTCTTGCTGCTTTTGCGGGAATTCGCCGGTGGTTTGATTGATGAAGATGCCCAATGCCAAACACAGCGCAACGGCAACGATCACACCTATCCACACGATGCCGAGCCATTGGCCCCGTTGAGTACGCTTCAGATAGCTGGCGATCAGGCTGACGATCAGCGCGGCCTCCAGCCCCTCACGGAACATGATAAGAAAGGGAACGAACATAAATAAGTAACCCCTGAAAAGGTGCTGGCACGCGAGCAACCCAGCCGCAAGCAATGTAAAGAAAAGTAAACAAGAACGATAGTGATTATCATTATTGAAAAAAGAAATACAAGAGAGGGGCGCGTGATTTTTACTAATCAAATGTCGCCAGTTGTTACAGCAGGGAGAAAAGCAGGCCAGGAAGGGAGTGATGTTGCAGCCTCCTCCCGATCGTCAGGAGGAGGCTAAACAGGCATTACACCGTTTTAAACTCGGCTTCAGCCAGGTCAAAACGCTCGGTCATGGTCGCCGAAGGCTTGCGCCCCATCAGGCTGACCAGCACGATGGCGATGCTGCCAAACAGGAAGCCAGGGATGATTTCATACAGGTCCAGCCAGGCATACTGCTTCCAGACGATCACGGTGATCGCCCCCACCAGCATACCGGCCAGAGCGCCGTTGCGCGTCATGCGTGACCACATGACCGAGATCAGCACCACCGGGCCAAACGCAGCACCGAACCCTGCCCAGGCATAGCTAACCAGGCCCAATACACGGTTTTCCGGATTGGCGGCCAGCGCGATCGCGATCAGTGCCACCAGCAGCACCATGGCACGCCCCACCCACACCAGCTCACGTTGGCTGGCACCTTTACGCAGGAAGGCTTTGTACAAATCCTCGGTAATCGCGCTTGAACACACCAGCAACTGGCAGCTCAGGGTACTCATCACCGCCGCCAGAATCGCCGACAACAGAATGCCCGCGATCCAAGGGTTGAACAGCAACATGGCCAGCTCAATAAAGACCCGCTCGCCATTCTGTGACACATTCCCCGCCTGTTCCGGGTTATTGGCAAAATAGGCGATGCCGAAGAAACCGACCGCAATGGTGCCGGTCAGGCACAGGATCATCCAGGTCATACTGATCCGGCGTGCGCTGCGGATAGTGCGGTGGGAATCTGCCGCCATGAAGCGCGCCAGAATATGCGGCTGGCCGAAATACCCCAGCCCCCAGCCCATCAGCGACAGAATGGCGACAAAATTCAGCCCTTTCATCATGTCAACGTTGGCCGGGTTTTTAGCGGCAATCACCAGCATCGACGTGTCGATCCCGCCAACGGCGAAAATCACGATCACCGGCGTGAGGATCAGCGCAAAAATCATCAGGCTGGCCTGCACGGTATCGGTCCAGCTCACCGCCAGGAACCCGCCGATAAAGGTGTAAAGGATGGTGGCTGCCGCACCGGCCCACAGCGCCGTGCCGTAGCTCATGCCGAAGGTGCTTTCAAACAGACGCGCACCGGCCACAATGCCCGAGGCACAGTAGATGGTGAAAAACACCAGAATGACGATGGCGGAAATCACCCGCAGCAGCTTGCTGTTGTCTTCAAAACGGCTGGTGAAATAGTCTGGCAGCGTCAGGGCGTTATTGTTGGCTTCGGTATGCACGCGCAACCGGCCAGCCACCAGCTTCCAGTTCAGGTAAGCGCCAATCGTCAGGCCGATGGCGATCCAGCTTTCTGAAATACCGGACAGGAAGATCGCCCCCGGCAGGCCCATCAGCAGCCAGCCGCTCATATCGGATGCCCCGGCGGAAAGCGCGGTCACCACGCTACCCAGGCTGCGGCCGCCCAGAATATAGTCATCAAAGTTGTTGGTCGCCCGGTAGGCGAGTAAGCCGATTAACACCATCCCAAAAATGTACACCAGGAAGGTCACCAGCATCGGTGTGCTCATTGTCATTCAACTCTCCACTTTTATTATTCCCTTTATCTTTCAGACGGCCACGTATTGGCAGGCAGCTGAAATGCATCGGGTATTTTTATGTCATGTATTTCACCCGCCAAGTGCCGGAACGTGGCGCATTGCGATAGGCAGCGGGTAAAGATAGTTTCTGCCCGGCATGGTCTATACCTAAATAATTCGAGTTGCATGCAGGCGGCCAGTTCGAGAGCCGCCAGGAGCATAGAAAACTCTGCGACGGGTGCGAGCAGACGTAGCCAACACCGATGCAACTTGAAGTATGGCGTGTATAAACGCGGGCTATCCTAGATGAGGCCCCCCGCAGCCAACAAGATATTTAACAATAAAGTTACACAAAGTTCACCCTGCGTCACATTTAACCACCCAATAGGTTGCACTCATCCATCATAAAATGAGTTGCACCTCTCCATTATCCCTGTTTAATGCAGGGAAATACGGCCCTGGATAACCGGCAGCCGCAGATGCCCGCAAGATCCGTACCGTAGTTCGATGTTAAAAAACCGATTGAAATCACACTTCAATCACGGCCCTGATTTAACAAGGTTGCACAAAGTTGCAACATGCTGGATATTGTCCGCATTAATAACACAACCTAGCTACGAACCTATCCCAGCAGGCTTATCTGCACGCTCTCTGTATGCCTGATGGGATAGGTTCTAAACACAGGAGTTGGACTGGCATGGGCACTACCACTATGGGCGTGAAGCTTGATGAAGCCACACGTGACCGGATTAAAAGCGCGGCACAGCGCATCGACCGCACGCCGCACTGGCTAATCAAGCAAGCCATTTTTAATTACCTCGAGCGTCTCGAAAGCGGTTCCGATCTTCCCGAACTGCCTGCGCTCGCCGCCGCCGGGCTGGCCGAAGCGGACGACATTATGCCGCAAACCCATGAAGAGTCCCACCAGCCATTCCTGGATTTTGCCGAACAGATCCTGCCGCAGTCCGTCACCCGCGCTGCCATTACCGCCGCCTACCGCCGCCCGGAAACCGAAGCGGTGCCGATGCTGCTGGAACAGGCGCGTCTGCCTGCCGATCAGGCCCAGGCGACCCACAAGCTGGCGTATGGCATCGCCGAGAAGATGCGCAACCAAAAAACGGCCAATGGCCGTGCTGGCATGGTGCAAAGTTTACTGCAGGAGTTTTCGCTGTCTTCACAAGAAGGCGTGGCGCTGATGTGCCTGGCGGAAGCGCTGCTGCGTATCCCAGACAAACCGACGCGCGATGCGTTGATCCGCGACAAAATCAGCAACGGTAACTGGCATTCGCACCTTGGCCGCAGCCCATCGCTGTTCGTCAACGCCACGACTTGGGGCCTGCTGTTTACCGGCAAGCTGGTGTCTACCCACAATGAAACCAACCTGTCGAGTTCGCTGAACCGCATTATCGGCAAGAGCGGCGAACCGTTGATCCGCAAAGGCGTGGATATGGCCATGCGCCTGATGGGCGAGCAGTTTGTCACCGGTGAAACCATCGCTGAAGCGCTGGCCAACGCCCGCAAGCTGGAAGATAAAGGGTTCCGTTATTCTTACGACATGCTGGGCGAAGCGGCGCTGACCGAGGCCGACGCGCAGGCGTATCTGGTGTCTTATCAGCAGGCGATCCACGCCATCGGCAAAGCCTCTAACGGCCGCGGCATCTATGAAGGCCCAGGAATCTCGATCAAGCTTTCAGCTCTGCACCCGCGCTACAGCCGGGCACAATACGATCGCGTAATGGACGAGCTGTATCCGCGCCTGCTGTCGCTGACATTACAGGCACGCCAGTATGATATCGGCATCAACATTGACGCCGAAGAAGCCGATCGGCTGGAGATCTCGCTCGATCTGCTGGAAAAGCTGTGCTTTGAACCACAATTGACGGGCTGGAACGGCATTGGCTTCGTGATCCAGGCTTATCAGAAGCGCTGCCCGTTTGCCATTGATGCGGTGATTGATATGGCAAGCCGCAGCCGTCGTCGCCTGATGATCCGCCTGGTGAAAGGCGCCTACTGGGACAGCGAGATCAAACGTGCCCAGATGGACGGCCTGGAAGGCTACCCGGTTTATACCCGCAAGGTGTATACCGACGTTTCCTATCTGGCCTGCGCCCGTAAGCTGCTGGCCGTACCGAACCTGATCTACCCGCAGTTTGCCACCCACAACGCCCATACCCTGAGCGCCATCTATCATCTGGCCGGTAATAACTACTATCCGGGGCAGTATGAGTTCCAGTGCCTGCACGGCATGGGTGAACCGCTGTACGAACAGGTGGTTGGCAAAGTGGCCGACGGCAAACTGAACCGCCCTTGCCGCATTTACGCCCCGGTAGGCACGCATGAAACCCTGCTGGCTTATCTGGTGCGTCGCCTGCTGGAAAACGGGGCTAACACCTCATTTGTTAACCGTATCGCCGATGCCACACTGCCGTTGGATGAACTGGTGGCCGATCCGGTCAGCGCCGTTGAAGTGCTGGCGGCCAGCGAAGGCCAGATCGGCCTGCCGCATCCACGCATTCCGTTGCCGCGTGAACTGTACGGCGACAAACGCGTCAACTCCAACGGTTTGGATCTCGCCAACGAACATCGCCTGGCCTCGCTGTCCAGCGCGCTGCTCACCAGTGCCGCACAGCCATGGCGCGCCGAACCTATTATCGATGCCGCGCTGGATCAGGGCGTGGAACAACCGGTGCTCAACCCAGCAGAACCGGGGGATATCGTCGGTTACGTGCGTGAAGCCACCGCGGGCGAGGTCAGCCGGGCGCTGGACGCCGCGGCCGCGGCCGGGCCAATCTGGTTTGCCACCCCTCCGGCTGAACGCGCGGCCATTCTGGAGCGCGCGGCTGAACTGATGGAGGGCCAGTTGCAGAACCTGCTGGGCATTCTGGTGCGTGAAGCGGGCAAAACGTTCAGCAACGCCATCGCCGAAGTGCGTGAGGCGGTTGATTTTCTGTACTACTACGCTGGCCAGGTGCGTGACGACTTTGCCAACGACAGCCATCGCCCGCTCGGCCCGGTGGTGTGCATCAGCCCGTGGAACTTCCCGCTGGCGATCTTCACCGGCCAGGTTGCTGCCGCGCTCGCCGCAGGCAACAGCGTGCTGGCCAAACCGGCGGAGCAAACGCCGCTGGTGGCCGCGCAGGCGGTGCGGATCCTGCTGGAGGCCGGAATACCGCAGGGTGTCTTGCAGTTGCTGCCAGGCCAAGGTGAAACCGTGGGATCGGTATTGGTTAACGACGCCCGCGTGCGCGGCGTGATGTTCACAGGCTCTACCGAAGTCGCCGGTATTCTGCAACGCAGCATCGCTGGCCGCCTGGATCCGCAAGGCCGCCCAACGCCGTTGATCGCCGAAACCGGTGGCCTGAACGCCATGATCGTCGACTCTTCCGCACTGACCGAACAGGTAGTAACCGACGTGGTGGCTTCGGCCTTCGACAGCGCGGGGCAGCGCTGCTCTGCACTGCGCATCCTGTGTATTCAGGAAGATGTGGCGGAACACACGCTGCAAATGCTGCGCGGAGCCATGGCCGAATGCCGCATGGGTAACCCAGAGCGCCTGTCGACCGACATCGGCCCGGTCATCGATATTGAAGCCAAAACCGGTATTGAGCGCCATATTCAAGCCATGCGCGCCAAGGGCCGCAAGGTTTATCAGGCCGCCAAAGGCAACGGGCAGGACGAGAAAGAGTGGGCACGCGGCACCTTTATCAAACCCACGCTGATCGAACTGGACAGCTTCGATGAGCTGCAGAAAGAGATCTTTGGCCCAGTGCTGCACGTGGTGCGTTATCAACGTGCCAATCTGGATAAGCTGGTTGAGCAGATCAACGCCGCTGGCTATGGCCTGACGTTAGGCATTCATACGCGTATTGATGAAACCATCGCCCGCGTGACCGGCAGCGCCAAGGTCGGCAACCTGTACGTTAACCGCAATATGGTCGGCGCGGTGGTTGGTGTGCAACCGTTTGGTGGCGAAGGCCTGTCCGGCACCGGCCCGAAAGCTGGTGGGCCGCTCTATCTGTACCGTCTGCTCGCTAGCCGCCCAATGGATGCAGTGCAGCGCACCCTGAACCGCCAAGATAGCGAACGCCCGCAGGAAGCAACGGCGCGCCCGGCTCTACTGGCACCGCATCAGGCGCTGGAGCAGTGGGCCGTGGCCGAAAAGCAGCACGACCTGGCGGCGCTGGCGCAACAGTATGCCGAACTGGGCCAAGGTGGGATCGTGCGGCCTCTGCCGGGGCCGACCGGGGAGCGCAATACTTACGCTCTGCTGCCGCGTGAACGCGTGCTGTGCCTGGCCGATAACGATGCCGATGCGCTGGCTCAGTTGGCGGCAGTATTGGCCGTGGGCAGCCAGGTGCTGTGGCCGGAAGCAGAGTTGCAGCGCACGCTGTTCCGCCGCCTGCCCGCCGCCGTGCAGGCGCGCATCAGCTTCAGCAAAGACTGGCAGCAGGATAAGGTGGCGTTTGATGCCGCGATCTACCACGGCGATGCCGATCAGCTACGCACCCTGTGCGAGCACATCGCTCAGCGCAGCGGTGCCATTGTCTCGGTGCAGGGCTTCGCCCGCGGTGAAACCCATATTCTGCTCGAGCGCCTGCTGATTGAACGTTCATTGAGCGTCAACACCGCCGCCGCAGGGGGCAACGCCAGCCTGATGACGATTGGCTAACCTGTGCAAATAAAGCAGCGTCATTAATTTTCAGGATGAATAAATAGAAATCCCCAGAAGCTCAGCAAACTGAGTGACTGGGGATTTTTAAAAGATATTTATCCCGCTATACCCAAAATAATTCGAGTTGCTTGTAGGCGGCAACTGAGCGAAGCCCCAGGAGCTTACTCAGGTAAGTGACTGGGGTGAACGAAGGCAGCCAACACCCAAGCAACTTGAAGTATGAAGGGTATATACGGTAGAAATCTCATAGTAAAGTGTGCAGCCTTATCCTTTACGAAACGTGTTTCTGTTAGGATACGCGGCGTGAATCTATCTCACTGAGAAAAGCGCTCTGATACTTCACTTAAATATACATTAGATAAATACCTATCCTGTAATTATACATGAAGGTTATTTCCTGAATTCGTCATCATGGAGAGATTTCATTCCGATGAAAAAATCACTCATTGTGTGTTCTATTACCCTTACTACCCTCTTGGCGGGTTGTGCTACCGAATCTTCGCGTTCGCTCGAGGTGCCAAAGGTTGCCTCCTACAATACGGCGTATCAAGGCGTGCGTAGCCCGATCGCCGTCGGCAAATTTGATAACCGTTCCAGCTATATGAACGGGGTGTTCTCCGATGGCGTTGACCGCTTGGGTAACCAGTCAAAAACCATCCTGATCACCCATCTGCAGCAGACTGGCCGTTTCAACGTGCTGGATCGCGCCAATATGGATGAGCTGAAAGCCGAAGCGGGTATCAAGGGCCAACAGCAAACCCTGAAAGGTGCAAACTATGTGATCACCGGTGATGTTACCGAGTTCGGTCGCAAGGAAGTGGGCGATCAGCAACTGTGGGGCATTCTGGGCCGCGGTAAATCACAGGTCGCTTATGCCAAAGTCAACCTGAACGTGGTTAACGTGCAAACCTCTGAAGTCGTTTACTCCAGCCAGGGCGCAGGAGAATACACCTTGTCGAACCGCGAAGTGATCGGTTTTGGTGGCACGGCAAGCTACGACTCAACCCTGAACGGCAAAGTGCTGGATCTGGCCGTGCGCGAAGCGGTTAACAACCTGGTTGCAGGGATCGAAAGTGGTGCCTGGCGCCCAACCAACTAACGGATTATAAAAAAAGAATCATGATGATTAATAAAAAAATTGGTGGAGTGCTGCTGGCAGCAACTCTGTTAGGCGGCTGTGCTGCGCCACAAAAACCTCTTTACAACTGGGATGGTTACCAGAAAACGGTATACCAATATTATCAGCAGGACGCTTCTAGCCCGGAAGAGCAGATCGCCGCGTTAAAAGAAAGCCTCGAAAAATCCCGTGCGAAAGGCCAAGCTGTTCCACCGGGCTTACATGCTCATCTCGGTATGCTGTACGTTAAAACCGGGCGCACCGAACTGGCGATGGCTGAATTCAACACTGAAAAATCCCTGTTCCCGGAATCAGCGCCGTTCATGGATTTCCTGATGAGCAAAGATAAAGGGAGTTTCAAATGAAACGTGCATTAGGTCTTTTGGCTGCGGTTGCAGTACTGCTGCTGGCGGGTTGCGCCAAGAAACCCGCTTATGACTACACCGCCTTCCACGCAAGCAAGCCAAAATCGATCCTGGTTTTGCCGCCAACCAGCCAATCTCCTGACGTCAAAGCCAGCCACAGCGTGCTGTCTACCGCGACCTTACCGCTGGCAGAAGCGGGTTACTACGTGCTGCCGGTCGCCGTGGTGGAAGAAACTTTCCAGCAGAATGGGTTGACCAATGCCAACGATATCCGCGCGGTCAGTACTCAGAAGCTGCATAAGATCTTCGGTGCTGACGCCGTGCTGTATCTGGATGTCACCCAATACGGCACCAGCTATATCGTGATCGGCAGTGAAACCCGCGTCACCGTGAATGCCAAACTGGTCGATCTGCGCACGGGTAAGCAGTTGTGGGCGGGCAGCGCCACTGCCTCCAGCAACGAGAACAACAGCAATTCGGGCGGTGGTCTCGTCGGGATACTGATTACTGCGGCGATAAACCAAGTTGTAGATACCATCAGCGACAAAGGCTTCGATATTGGTGCGATTGCCAATACGCGTCTCCTTTCCGCCGGGGAAGATGGTGCCATCCTGTATGGCCCGCGATCGCCTAAATACGCCAATCAACGTTAATCAACCTCAGGCAGCCATTTGGCTGCTTGTTGGCGCAATTATTCTCACCGGGCATAAAGCGGGCTGCATTGAAAAGATCAGCAGTGCAAAAGACGTGGTCTGTGAGCTTTCTGACGCTTTTAATTAACAGTAAAACGCCCCCAACCATCAGGAAGGGGGCGCTTCATTTCCTACCAGATTAAAACTACTGGCTACTGATTCAGAAACTTATCCAGAAACTGTTTGGTACGCTGATGCTGCGGGTTGGCGAACAGCTCTTTCGCCGGCCCCTGCTCCACAATGCGGCCATGATCCATAAAGATGGCGCGATCGGCAACGTCACGGGCAAAGCTCATTTCATGCGTCACAATCACCATGGTGCGTTTCTCTTCTGCCAAGGCGCGGATGGTGTTGAGCACCTCACCCACCAGTTCAGGATCGAGCGCCGAGGTCGGTTCATCAAACAGAATCACCGCCGGTTGCATCGCCAGCGCGCGAGCAATCGCCACGCGCTGCTGCTGGCCACCGGAAAGACGCTTGGGGTAAGCCTGCTCTTTGCCACTCAGCCCCACCTTCGCCAACAGTGCACGGGCGCGTTCTTCTGCGCTGGCTTTCGCCTCGCCTTTGACGATCACCGGCCCTTCAATGATGTTTTCCAGCACCGAGCGGTGCGGAAACAGATTGAAGCTCTGGAAAACAAACCCCACCTGCTGGCGCAGAGCACGCACCTGCTGCTTCTGCTTGCTCAGCGGGCGCGCACCGTCAATCTCGATATCCCCTACGCGGATGGTGCCTGATTCAGGCACTTCCAGCAGGTTGATACTGCGCAGCAAGGTGGTTTTGCCAGAACCGCTTGGCCCGATAATCGCCACCACTTCGCCGGAGTTCACCTCGAGATCGATACCGTGCAGCACCGTGTTCCCTTTGAACTGTTTGACCAACTGCTTTACTTCAATGGCACTCATCGGTTACTCCTGATCCTGACGGTTAACATGCGCTTCCAGGCGATTTTGCAGCGCAGAAAGCAAGGTTGCCATCACCCAGTAGATCAGCGACGCCGCCAGATACATCGCAAACACCTCCAGCGTGCGTGAGGTAATTAACTGCGCCTGCCGGAACAGTTCTGGCACCTGAATGGTTGCTGCCAGCGATGTATCCTTGACCAGCCCGATAAAACTGTTGCCGAGCGGCGGTAACGCGGTGCGTGCCGCCTGCGGCAGGATCACCCGGCGCATTGTCTGCCATGGCGTCATACCGATACTGGCTGCCGCTTCCCATTGCCCTTTGTCGATCGACGAGATCGCCGCACGCAGGGTTTCCGAAGTATACGCCGCGGTATTCAGTGAAAGACCAATCAGCGCCGCCGGGAACGGATCCAGCTCAATGCCAAACTGCGGCAGACCGTAATAGATCATAAACAGTTGTGCGATCAGCGGAGTGCCACGGAACAGCGAGACATAAATGCGGGATAACCAGGATACCGGCCACAATGGCGAAAGGCGCATCAGCGCCAACAGAAAACCAAGCATTAACCCCAGTGCCATGCCCCCCAAACTGAGCTGGAGAGTCAACAGGGCACCCTTTAATAAAAATGGCGCTGAATCCAGCGCCAGTTGGATACTCTCATGCATTATTTAGTTACGTCCGCGCCAAACCATTTTTCTGAGAGCTTCGCCAACGTTCCGTCTTTCTGCATCTCAGCAATCGCCTGATTGATGGCAGCCAGCAGTTCCGGATTGTTTTTACGCACCGCAACACCCGCTTCCTGACGGGAGAAAGCGGAACCGGCAACCGCCAGCGTATCGCTGGTTTTCTTCACCAGATCCAGCGCGGCCAGGCGATCGACCAGAATGGCATCAATACGGCCGACGCGCAGATCCTGATATTTGGTTGGGTCATCATCATAGGTGCGCACATCAACACCCTGCACATTTTCACGCAGCCATTGCTCGTAGTTAGTACCCAGACCAACCCCGACCTTCTTGCCTTTCAGATCGTCAGCCTTGGCGATCGTGCCTTCGTTGCCTTTCTTCACCAGCGCCTGAATACCTGAAACGGTATAAGGCGTTGAGAAGTCATATTTTTTCTTACGCTCTTCGGAGATCGTGACCTGGTTGATCACCACGTCAATACGTTTGGACTCCAGCGAAGCCAGCATCCCGTCCCATTTGGTTGGATTCAGCTTGGCCTTCACGCCCAGGCGCTCAGCCAGCGCATTGGCGAAATCCACTTCAAAGCCGGTGAGTTTACCGTCTTCCCCCTGGAAGCTGAATGGCGGGTAAGTCCCTTCCAGCCCAACAATCAGCGTACCGCGTTGTTTGACCTGGTCGAGCAGGTTATCGGCCGCATAGGTTTTGACGTTCAACCCGGTGACCAACGCAACGGCCATCACACCCAACAGGCATTGACGACGAATTTTAGAAAAGACCATAGACACCCCATCTGCTGTTTATCTTTTTTGATATCAGTACTTTAGCAGCCCTTATGGCTGCATAAAGGAATATAAATTAATAAATATAGTTCAAAGTGGAATATATCAACATTCTGTACAAACCGGATATACCCCTATGAGGTATAGCTCATCTCACACCTGTGGGTGATAGGCAAACAGCGCCGGAGCCCCGCCGGTGTGAATGAACAGGATCGGGCCTTGATCGCGGAAACGCTTCTGGGCGATCCCGTCAATCAGGCCAGCCATGGCTTTGCCGGTATAAACCGGATCCAGCAGCACCCCTTCCTGCTGTGCCAGCAGATGCACTGCCGCCATGCCTTCATCATTTGGCATCCCGTATTGCGGTGCAAAATAATCGTCCCACAAGGCGATCGGGGCCAATGCCTCAACGCCCAGCGAACAGGCCAGCGCTTTCTGAATCTGCTCAACCTTCGGCAACTGATCGATCACTTTGCGCGAAACGGTCACGCCAATCAGCTCACTGTCTGGCAGCAACTGCTGCAGGCCAACGGCCAAACCGGCGTGGGTTCCGGCACTGCCAGAAGCCACAACGACCGAACTGAAAGCGATATCGCTGCTCTGCGCAGCAATTTCCAAGGCACATTGCACATAACCCAGTGCCCCCAGAGCGTTAGAGCCGCCAACCGGAACCACATAAGGCCGGAACCCTTGTGCTTCCAGGCGCGTTGCCAAATCCGCCAGCTGTGTCTGTGGATCGTGCAAAGCATCACACATCACCACCTCAACGTTGAACAGATCGAGCAACAGGCGGTTACCGTTACTGAGGTAGTTTTCTGCTTTAGTATCAATAGGGTTTTCCAGCAGCGCCACGCAGTGTAGGCCCAATTTGGCCGCCACGGCAGCCGTCTGGCGTACGTGGTTTGACTGGATAGCGCCGGCGGTCACCAGCGTATCGGCACCAAGGCGCAGGGCATCGGCAGCCAGAAACTCCAATTTCCTCAGTTTGTTACCGCCCATCGCCATCGGCGTGACATCGTCACGTTTGATGTAAATGTCGCGACCGAGATAATCAGAAAGGCGAGATAACTTTTCGAGCGGCGTGGCTGAGCCAACCAAATCCAAGCGCGGAAACTGCGCCAGTTGCTGTTGCAGATTCACAACTTTCCCCCAGGGAATAAGAATAACGACGTCCAAGTGATAGATTTATCAGATGTGCCCTAAATAATCACTCTTTATTCGTGACGGGAGATAATGCGCTAATGAACCGATCGGAAATGGAATAAGGAATGAGCCAGGTAACAGGTGAATGCTGCCAAAGCCCACCGGTGATATTGAAGCGTGGGCTTTAAGCTATCAGAGGTCAGTAACTTTTTTGCCAGGCCAGGTACTGATCGTATTTACGCAGCGCAATGCGATAGTTAGCATGTGCCGCCGAGGGAACATCGTCAATAATACGCTGGTGGCTGATTCCGTCGGCAAACTGCTCAGCAGGGTAATTGTGCGCCACCAGCATTTCATCCAGCCGGCGCAGGCGCACGACGTATTCCCGGATAGTGCTGTGGTTCATCTCGGTCTGTTCAAACAGATACTGTTTAAACGCCATAATATCGAAGTAGCTGGGGGCACTGTTATAAGCGATCTCACTGCAGAAACGGCACAGCGCCGTCAGTTCGCTTTGTACGTTGAGCCACACCTGCTCATCAATCGGCTGATCCATACGGGCAATGGTTTCTTTGCTGATGATTCTCCCACGGAATACCAGCGCCATACGATCGAGCACCTTGGCACACTGAGAACAGTGGGTCTGGCTGTGTTTATAATCTTTCAGGTAGCGGCTAAGCGGCCGTTTCTTGGATGGTATTCTTGACATATCTTGCAATCCGTTTCAGTAATCAGGTTGAAAGGCTGCAGGCCGAATCAACGTCAAACTGTTGGCGCGGCTCATGTTGGACACTTCGGTCGCATAGTCAGCATCCTGAATACGGGACTGGGAAGATGACAGATTGTTCACGGTGCTGTTCAGGTTATTGATCACGGAATCGAAACGGTTCTGTACCGCACCCAGAGAAGAGCGCAGTGAGTCCACCTGTGACAACGCGTTATCCAGCGTCGCCAGCGGATCGGTGGTTTTTGGCTCGGTGGACTGCTGAGCGCCTTTGGTCACTTTACCTGAGGCATCAACAGAAGCTTTGAAGTAAGCGTCGTTACCGTCCGCATCTTTACCTTTGACGATGTAACCGGCTTTACCCGCAGCATCGGTATAGCTATGCAGCGCATCGGTGCCGCTCAAGCCGCTGACGGCGGTGGTGCCCACTTTCACCTGAGTGGCTTCAGCCATTCCAGTGGTTGAGTTAGACGTGGCTGCAGTCGAGTTCCATGTCACTTTACCGTCAGCAGCAACAGTTGCATCATAGATACCGCCGTCGGTTGATTTTACGAAGTAGTTAGTGCCGCCTGAGCCATCATCGGCAGAATACAGTTTGCCATCACTGGTTTTTGGCGTACCGTTAGTATCCGCCTGGATAGCCGGTGCCCCCATCTTGTCGACGTTGGTCAATGCCGTCGCACCCACCTTGCTGGTATCAATCCCATCGGCAACGCTGAATTTATCCAGGCCCAGCGTTGCGGCATTGATATTTTCCAGGTTGATGTCAATGGTTTCACCATCGTTAGCACCCACCTGAATGGTCAGCTTCTGATCGCTGCTCAGCACTTTCACGCCGTTGAAATCGGTCTGTGCGGAGATACGGTTGATTTCGTTCAGACGCTGTGAGATTTCATCCTGGATAGACTGCAAATCACTGGAAGAGTTGGAGCCGTTCTGCGCCTGCACGGTCAAACGACGGATGTTCTGCAGGTTATTGTTCACTTCGTTCAGCGCACCTTCGGTCGTCTGCGCCAGAGAAATACCGTCGTTGGCATTACGGGAAGCCTGGGTCAGCCCCTTGATATTCGCGGTGAAGCGGTTTGAGATCGCCTGACCTGCGGCATCGTCCTTCGCGCTGTTAATACGCAGACCGGAAGACAGACGCTCAATCGCCGTCCCCAGAGAAGATTGAGATTTATTCAGGTTATTCTGCGCCATCAGCGACAGGCTGTTGGTATTAATGACTTGTGCCATAGTGTGCTTTCCTTACGAATCAGTTGCGATATTCGCATTCACAGTTAAAGGGTTCGAGTTTATTTCCCCACGGCGTCAACCACCGTCCCCTCAGGTATCGGCGCTCCCCTGACAACCTTTAGATATTTTTCTCTCTTTTTTACTTTTCGCCAATGGCGCAAATAACGCTGTTTTTCTCTCTTCTACTGCGCCATCGTTTTTTGGATTTTCCCGTAAACTTTTCTGCTACTGAGCCGATAACGCCAAGAATAAGTCATTGACCTTAGGAGAATCACGAATGGCATCGATTAGTTCATTGGGCATCGGTTCAGGGATGGACCTTAATAACTTGCTGGATAAACTGAGTAAAGCAGAACAGCTGCGCCTGACGCCCTATACCACCCAGCAAACCAGCTATAACGCAAAACTGACCGCATACGGCACCTTGAAAGGGGCATTGGAAAAATTCGACAGCCTGAGCAAAGATCTGGCCAAACCTGATTTCTTTAACAACACCACCGCCAGCGCACACGACCAATTCAGCGTCACGACCAACGCTAAATCGGTACCGGGCAACTACAGCATTGATGTGATCCAACTGGCTCAGCCGCAAACCCTGACCTCCAAGGCCGACATCGCGGATCAAACCGCCGCATTGGGGACTCAAGGGGCAGCCGATCGCTCGCTTTCCATCACCGCGGGGAACCCCGCCAAAAGCGTTAACATCCCGCTCAGTGACAATCAAACCTCGCTGGTGGAACTGCGCGATGCGATTAACACTGCCAATGCTGGCGTCAATGCCACCATCATGCGCGTCGGGGACAATGAATATAAGTTGGCAATCAGTTCGTCTACCCCCGGTGAAAACAGCAAGATCACCCTGCAGGTTAATAACGACGATAAGCTGGGTGACGTGCTCAATTACGATCCGGCCAAGGGAGCCGCTAACCCGATGTTTGAATCGGCCAAGGGGCTGGATGCTAAAGTCAAAATCAACGGCACCGAAATTACCCGCAGCACCAACTCTATTGCCGATGCTCTACAGGGGGTAACGCTCGATCTGAAATCCACCACCAAACCTGGGGAGCCGCAAAACCTGATTATTAGTGCGGATAAAAATGGTTCCGCCGATAAAATCAAGAACTGGGTGGATAGCTATAATTCCCTGCTGGACACGTTCAATTCTCTGACGAAATACACTCCGGTCAAAAGTGGTGAAAACCAGAACAGCAAAAACGGCGCGTTACTCGGCGATAACACGCTGCGTGGCATTCAGTCATCGATTAAAAGTGCCCTGAGCGCCGCGCAGGATAACCCTGAACTGAAAGGCTTGGGCAATCTCGGCATTACCACCAACAGCAAAACCGGCAAACTGGAACTCGACAGCGACAAGCTGAAAAAAGCGCTTGATGAAAAACCACAGCAGGTGGCGAACTTTTTTGCCGGTAACGGTAAAGATACCGGCATGGCCACCGAGATCCACAATGAAATACAGAACTACATCAAAGCGGACGGCGTGATTGAAAGTTCAACCAAGAGTATCAACACCAATCTTGACCGTTTGAATACGCAGATCACCCGCGTCAGTGAAAGTATTCAAAGCACCATCGAACGTTACAAACAGCAATTTGTACAACTGGATACCATGATGTCGAAATTGAACGGAACCAGCAATTATTTAATCCAGCAGTTCTCAACTAAATAAGCGCTTTTAAACAGGTAAATATCGCATGTATAACCGTAGCGGAACTCAGGCTTATGCCCAGGTTAGTCTCGAAAGTGGCGTAATGAGTGCTAGCCCGCATCAGTTAATCGTGATGTTATTTGACGGGGCGCTCAGCGCCCTGCTTCGCGCACGTATACTGATGAATCAAGGGAATATCGTTGACAAGGGGCAAGCCATCTCAAAAGCGATTAATATTATCGATAACGGCCTGAAGAACGGGCTTAATCATGAACAGGGCGGAGAAATTGCCGATAATCTTGCCGCATTATATGACTATATGAAACGCCGTCTGATGCAGGCCAATCTGCATAACGATGTGGCAGCTATTGAGGAAGTCACCAAGTTGCTGGAAAACATTGCTGACGCCTGGCGCCAAATTGGCCCGAATTATCAACCTGCACAGGACGTCGTGTAATGGAACAACAACTGTTATCTGCCTACCAACAAATTTACAACCTGAGCAAACAAATGATCGCCCTGGCACAATCCCAGCAATGGGATACCCTGATCGAGCTGGAAATGGCCTACATCAGCGCCGTTGAAAAAACCGGTGACTTCGTTGCTGTCACGGGCTCACCTATGGCATTGCAGGAGATTCTGCACCACTGGCTGCAGCAGATCCTGGACAATGAAGCCGAGTTGAAACGGTTATTACAACTGCGTATGGATGAATTAAGAGTCTTGATTGGGCAATCCACACAACAGAACGTTGTCAACAACACCTACGGTCAATTCTATGACCAAGCACTGTTACTGGGAGAACCGCAACCCAGATGAATCTTAATCGACATTAACTCGTTTAAGCAAGAAATAATACGACATGCTATTATTAGCATGCTGCATAATGAGATCGATATTTAGCATTTGAATAACTCAAATGACATATCGTGCATGAGCCTAAAAATTCACGCATGGCCTTTTTTATGGATAACTCTCCTCCCGATATGGATATTTTCTGTTCAACAGGAAATTGACTTGTGCCCCATATTTTACTGAATAGTTACCCAAGGCAGATGGAAAAATGTTGCCCCCGCGCAACGCAAAGCGTAAAGATATTCTCAGATCACGACTATGAAATGAATATCAATGGCACGCATAATTAATCTTTATCCCGGAATCGGTGCATCGGCACACCTCATTCAGCATTCTGAACTGCTCCTTACGTCCCTCTATTTTGAATACACTCACCTGTATCTGATACAGCAAGGCCAGACACGCGTGCGGTGGCAACAAGGGGATGCGGTGGCACATGCCGGTGAATTGCTGATCGTCAACAGCGGCCAGACGGTGGATATTATCAACACCCCTGCGGACAATGGCACCTTCAGTTGCCAACTGCTGATTTGCGATCCTCTGCTGTTCAGTACCCTGTTCTGTGCGGTTGATCCCCCACCGCCTGCACCATTCAGTGGTGTCTTGGCATTAAACACCTTGCCTGGCGCGTTTTTGCACAGCTTTGAAGCCACAGCCCAAGCTCTGACGCTCGACACACGTCTCCCACCGGCCATTACCCGTCACAAGATGCGCGAGATCCTGATCTGGCTGGCCCACCTGGGCATCCGTTTTGCACCAAACGAGATCACACGCCTGACGCAACGCGTGCGTCACTGCCTGGCTACCGATCCACACAGTATCTGGACAGCCGCAAAAGTGGCAGAGAGTTTATCGATGAGTGAAGTGATGTTGCGCCGTAAGCTGTCGGCGGAAAATATCGCCTTGCGCGATCTGATGATCGACGTGCGCATGAGCAGCGCGCTCGCCTTGTTGCAGGCCACTGACTGGCCTATTTCCGCTATTGCGCAGCATGTGGGTTACGAAAGCTCGTCACGTTTTGCCGAACGTTTCCGTAAAAGATTTGGCTTTGCCCCCACGGCAATACGCGGGCATCAACGGATGATGTAAATCTGCCATCTTCCTATCCACTGCAGGGCCAGGAAAAGTAAACCGCAGAACACATGGGGGTCGGAGCTAAAACCGCAGGTTATCGATCCAAATATCAGGCAGAGTGGCCACCTCAGGTGGCCCCGGGTGTTAGCTGGATTTAACCAATATAATTGTCAATATGATTAACGCAATCAGCATAATAAAGCTGAAAAAACGCCACCTCGTCTCACTTTTCGAACTCATTATATTACCTGCATCAAGATATTAAAAACACGTTTAATCATTTCCCGCTGGCTAATTATAGCCCTGCGGCCCCTATAAAAACAGACATCTATCACGTAAAACCTTATTTGCTCTCCTAAAAAATACGCTTCACAATGGTTTCATTGAAAACAGAAACCACAGACAGATAATTGAAATAGCGTTAAATCTGCCAATAACCCCTTGGCAAGAACCTGAGATCTCAAACGGATTGTGTGAACATTCACGTAGAAGAGAGAGGAAAATCAACCATAACGCGCCTGCTCGACAGCTAATAAACCAATACCTCTTCATTTTCACCAACAAGATTTCCCTAAAGGAATAATCTGTGAAAAAAGGTGCTTTTTGGATACTATTTATGGGATGGCGATCTCGCATCCGTAAGTGTTCCAGCCCCAGCCAAGGCAGCGCTACTGCCAGCATTGTGGTAAAAACCCGCCTATTCTCTAGGCAAGAATTCTGATTGCCCTCTCCCAGCAATCTCATCACATACATATCTTTAATGTTTTAATCTTAGAGTTAGTTTAATTATATATATTAATCTTAAATTTAAATAACAGTAATCATCATATTTGTGAAATTAAAATTAAGACAAAACCCTATAAAAAATAAGAATAAAATTATTTTGCGCCGATTCAATTGACAGCCAAGTCAATTCGCTCAAATATTAGATTCCCTAATCTATTATCACGGAGAGCGGTAAGATGGAGTTTTTGGTGGCATCCCTGATGGCCTTGTGTGTGTTTTCATTCAGGAAACATTCTAATATCATTGACGCGAAAAAAATTGGGGTCTCGCGCAAGAAACATCGGCGACGTTCAAGACACAGAGCTTCATTAATTTATTAATCAGTACATTGAGCATCGATATCATCCCTAAATAAAAGTTTTAAAATTTTATTCATCGTTCCCTGAGCTTAGTAGAACCGATACCGGCTCAGAGTATGCAAAGCAGGTGATATCTGTCATCTTTCGCGTTGCAAGCAGAGTTGTTGTTGCAACCGCTTGCTAACCCGAGCGCCAGGGAATACGTTTGATTATTGTTCAATTAGCGCTATTTTGACGCTTTTCGGCTACACCGGCATGTTCATAATCTCTTGGTAAGCAGCTACCAGCTTATTACGCACCTGTACGCCCAATTGCAGCGAAACCGACGATTTCTGCAAGTCGACCATCACGTCATTCAGGCTGCTACCCGGCACACCTAAAGCGAAATCCTGCGCCTGCTGGCGCGCGCTCTGCTGGGTGGCGCTGATTTTACCGAGCGCAGCCTGCAACTCACTGGCAAAGCTGGCATCTTGCACCGAATGGCCGGGTGCCACACCGCCAGCCTGTAGCGCCGTGGCCTGCAACTGCTGCACTACCCCTTCAATACCCTGAATTGCCATGGGACCCCATTTCATTTACGCCGTACATTTTCCGATGCTGTACAACCTACCACAGCATTTTCCGTTTAAAGCGCTTAATTAGCTGCAAAAGACCCGGCTTATCGAGCCATCACTCTGGGCCTCGAGCGCAAATAATGGCGTGTCCAAAAACGGCAATCCCTTTTGTGAGCCCGTAAAGAACTGTGTATCAGGGAGTCAGTTTTGTTACTACACATCGCTAGTTGTCATACCAAGAACCGGCCAGGCAAGGGGCCAGCATGAGTGCCTCGACCAACGCCAGCGAACCTCAGCATAGCGGCCTTCAGGCTATGTGGAGCCGCCTGCGTGCCAACCCGAAAATGCCACTGCTGATCGCCGCCTCTGCGGCAATCGCCATCGTGGTAGCGCTGCTGTTATGGGTGAAAAGCCCGAATTATCAGGTGCTGTATAGCAATCTCAGCGATCGCGACGGCGGGGCCATCGTCACGCAACTGACGCAGATGAATATCCCCTACCGCTTTACCGAGAACGGTTCTGCGCTGCTGATCCCGGCCGAGAAAGTGCACGAAACCCGCTTGCGCCTGGCCCAACAGGGGTTGCCAAAAGGCGGTGCCGTCGGGTTCGAATTGCTCGATCAGGAAAAGTTCGGCATCAGCCAGTTCAGCGAACAGATCAACTATCAGCGCGCGTTGGAAGGTGAACTGTCACGTACCATCGAGTCATTGGGGCCGGTGCAAAATGCCCGCGTACACCTGGCACTGCCGAAGCCTTCGCTGTTCGTGCGCGAACAAAAGCCACCTTCTGCTTCGGTGACCCTGGCTCTGCAAACTGGCCGCGCGCTGGATGATGGCCAGATCAATGCCATCGTGTATATGGTTGCCAGCAGCGTTGCCGGCTTGCCCCCTGCCAACGTGACCATCGTCGATCAGGCTGGCCGTCTGCTGACCCAGTCCGACGGCAGCGGGCGCGATCTCAATGCAGCACAGCTGAAGTATGCCAACGAGGTGGAAAACCGCTATCAACACCGGATCGAAGCCATCATTGCGCCAATCGTCGGCAGCGCCAATGTGCGTGCTCAGGTTACCGCACAGATTGATTTTGCCACCCGCGAACAAACCGACGAGCAGTACCAGCCAAATCAGACCCCCGATAAATCTGCGGTGCGCTCACGGCAGTTCAGCCAGAGCGAGCAGCTTGGCGGGCAACAGATTGGCGGCGTACCAGGGGCCCTTTCCAATCAGCCCAGTGCACCGGCAACGGCACCGATCGAAACGCCTAAGCCTGCAGCCACGGCCGCGCCCTCGAATACGCCAGCCAGCGTCAATACCAGCACGGCAAGTGCTAACAGCCACCTGCCGCAGAATACCCGCCGTGATGAAACCACCAACTATGAGGTGGATCGCACCATCCGCCATACCCAGCAGAAGGCGGGAGCGGTAGAGCGCCTGTCGGTGGCCGTGGTGATCAATACGCTGGGTACGGATAAAGACGGCAAGCCGGTGCCCATGAGCAAAGAGCAGTTGGCGCAGGTGGAGGCGCTGGTGCGTGAAGCGATGGGCTATTCCAGCAGCCGTGGCGATACGCTGAACGTGGTGAATACGCCATTCAACGACGTGGAACCCGGCGGCAGCGAACTGCCGTTCTGGCAGTCCCAGGCGTTTATCGACCAGCTATTGAATGCGGGCCGTTATCTGCTGGTGCTGCTGGTGGCCTGGCTACTGTGGCGCAAACTGGTGCGCCCACAGCTGCAAAATCGCCAGGTGACCCTTGCCGCCGTCCAGGCGCCGGTCAGCCCGCAGGCCGACGTGAACCACCCCAGCCACGAGGAGCTGGCGCTGCGTAAAAAATCTCAGCAGCGCGTCAGTACCGAAGTCCAGAATCAACGGATCCGCGATCTGGCCGATAAGGATCCGCGCGTGGTCGCTCTGGTGATCCGCCAATGGATGAGTAACGAACTATGAGCCTGACAGGTACCGAAAAGAGCGCCATCATGCTGATGACGCTGGGCGAAGACCGTGCCGCCGAGGTGTTCAAACACCTCTCCTCCCGTGAAGTGCAGCAACTGAGCGGCACTATGGCCACAATGCGCCAGGTATCACACAAACAGCTGGGGCAACTCCTCACCGAGTTTGAAGATGATGCCGAACAGTTTGCTGCCCTGAGCGTTAACGCCAATGACTACCTGCGCTCAGTGCTGATCAAAGCGCTGGGGGAAGAGCGTGCGGCCAGCCTGCTGGAAGACATTCTCGAATCGCGCGAAACCACCTCCGGTATGGAAACGCTCAACTTTATGGAGCCGCAGAGTGCCGCCGATCTGATCCGCGATGAACATCCGCAGATCATCGCCACCATTCTGGTGCACCTGAAGCGCGGCCAGGCGGCGGATATTCTGGCACAGTTCGACGAGCGCCTGCGCAATGACGTGATGCTGCGGATCGCCACCTTCGGCGGTGTGCAACCCACCGCACTGGCGGAACTGACCGAAGTGCTGAACAACCTGCTGGATGGGCAAAACCTCAAGCGCAGCAAAATGGGCGGAGTCCGCACCGCCGCTGAAATCATCAATCTGATGAAGACCCAGCAGGAAGAGGCGGTAATGGGAGCCATGCGCGAATACGACGGCGAACTGGCGCAGAAGATTATCGACGAGATGTTCCTGTTCGAAAACCTGGTCGACGTGGACGATCGCAGCATTCAGCGTCTGTTGCAGGAAGTGGAAAACGAATCGCTGCTGATCGCCCTGAAGGGGGCCGAACAACCGCTGCGCGAGAAGTTCCTCAAGAACATGTCACAACGCGCCGCAGACATCCTGCGCGACGATCTGGCCAACCGTGGCCCGGTGCGCCTGTCGCAGGTGGAGAACGAACAGAAAGCGATTCTGCTGATCGTACGCCGCTTGGCGGAAAGCGGCGAAATGATCATCGGCGGCGGCGAGGACACCTATGTCTGATCGTCTCAACACCCTGCCCTGGCAACGCTGGTCCCCCAAGGATCTGGCCGCTCCCGCGCCATTACCTGAAGCGGAATTGCCGCCGGAAATGGAACTTATACCGCTGGATGACAGCGTTGACGAGCAACAACGGCTGGAGATGCTGCGCCAACAGGCGCAGCGGCAAGGCCAGCAGTTGGGTTATAACGAAGGCCAGCAAAAAGGCTACGCAGCCGGTTTTCAGGCCGGGCTGGAAGAAGGCCGCCAGCAGGGCATCCTCGAGGGCCAACAGCAGCAACAGCCGTTAACGGAACAATGGAAACAGTTGATCGCCGAGTTTCAGCACACGCTGGATGCGCTGGATAGCGTGATTAGCTCACGCCTGATGCAACTGGCCTTAACCGCCGCCAAACAGGTGATCGGCCAGCCGCCGGTCTGCGACGGCACCGCCCTGCTCGCCCAGATCCAGCAGTTGATCCAGCAGGAGCCGATGTTCAGCGGCAAGCCGCAGCTACGCGTGCATCCCGATGATTACCCCAAGGTGGAACAACAGCTTGGCGTAACGCTCAGCCTGCATGGCTGGCGTTTGCTGGCCGATGGTCAGCTGCACCCTGGCGGTTGCAAGGTCAGCGCCGACGAAGGCGATCTGGATGCCAGCCTGGCAACACGCTGGCATGAGCTCTGCCGCCTGGCCGCTCCGGGAGAAGTGTAATGACCGTGCGCCTTGGCCGCTGGCTGAACGCGCTGGACGCGTTGGAAAAGAGTATTGTCCGCGCCCCAACGGTGCGCCGCTATGGTCGGCTGGTCCGCGCCACCGGCCTGGTGCTGGAAGCCACCGGGCTGCAACTGCCGCTGGGGGCAACCTGCCTGATCGAACGCCATGATGCCGGTGCCATACAGGAAGTGGAAAGTGAAGTGGTCGGGTTTAACGGCCAGCGGCTGTTCCTGATGCCGCTGGAAGAGGTTGACGGCATCGTCCCCGGCGCTCGCGTTTATGCCCGCACCGCAGCGGAAGGGCAAAGCGCCAGTAAACAGCTGCCCCTCGGCCCGGCGCTACTGGGCCGGGTGTTAGACGGTGGCGCCAAACCGCTCGACGGCCTGCCGCCGCCAGACACCGGCTACCGGGCTCAACTTATCACCGCCCCGTTCAACCCGCTGCAACGTACGCCGATTGAGCAGGTGCTCGACGTTGGCGTGCGCACCATCAACGGTTTACTCACCGTCGGGCGCGGCCAGCGCATGGGGCTGTTCGCCGGTTCTGGCGTCGGCAAGAGCGTGTTGCTTGGTATGATGGCGCGCTATACCCAGGCCGACGTGATTGTCGTCGGCCTGATCGGCGAACGTGGCCGTGAGGTAAAAGATTTTATCGAAAACATCCTGGGCCCCGAGGGCCGGGCCCGCTCGGTGGTGATCGCCGCACCGGCCGACGTCTCCCCGTTGCTGCGCATGCAGGGGGCCGCCTATGCCACCCGAATCGCCGAAGACTTCCGCGATCGCGGTCAGCATGTGCTGCTGATTATGGACTCCCTCACGCGCTATGCCATGGCACAGCGTGAGATCGCGTTGGCGATCGGCGAGCCACCGGCCACCAAAGGTTATCCCCCGTCGGTCTTTGCCAAGTTGCCAGCGCTGGTGGAGCGCGCCGGTAACGGCATCAGCGGCGGCGGTTCGATTACCGCTTTCTACACGGTGCTGACCGAAGGCGACGACCAGCAAGACCCGATTGCCGATTCGGCCCGGGCCATTCTTGACGGCCACGTGGTGTTATCGCGGCGCTTGGCGGAGGCCGGGCACTATCCCGCCATCGATATCGAAGCCTCAATCAGCCGGGCGATGACGTCGTTGATCGATGAAGAACATTACCGCCGGGTACGGCAATTCAAGCAGATGCTGGCCAGTTACCAGCGTAACCGCGATCTGATCAGCGTCGGAGCCTATGCCGCAGGCAGCGATCCCTTGCTGGATCGCGCCATAACGCTGTATCCCCAGATGGAAACCTATCTGCAGCAGGGCATCTTTGAACGCAGCGGTTACGACGATGCCTGCCAGCAATTACAACAACTGATCGTTTAACCAAGGAGCGTGAGCGCGATGAAAACACCATCACCTCTGATTATTCTGCGCGATCTGGCGCAGGATGCGGTGGAACAGGCCGCACAGCAACTCGGGCAGGCACGCCAGGCACAACAGGCGGCAGAACAGCAGCTCAGCATGCTGCTCAACTATCAGGATGAATACCGCCACAAACTGAATACCACCCTGTGCGATGGCATGGGTTCTGCCCGCTGGCAGAATTATCAGCAGTTTATCGGCACGCTTGAGCAGGCGATTGATCAACACCGTCATCAACTGTTGCAGTGGAATGAGAAGGTGAGCCACGCCGTCCGGCTCTGGCAGGATAAACAGCAGCGGCTGAACGCCTTCGACACCCTGCATACGCGCGCCTTGAGTGCTGAGCAGGTGCTGGAGAACAAGCGGGATCAAAAACTGATGGATGAATTCGCACAACGCAGCGCACAAAGGAACCTGACCCAATGAATCTGAATCTTCTGTCTGGTCTGCTGGCAGCGAGCGATAACCTGGCGACCGGGGAAGCCGCTGTGCCGCTGAGCGATAGCGAGCTGTCTTCGGCCTTTGCACAACTGCTCGGTGCGCGCTTTACACCCGCCGGGAAACCAAACGGCAAGCTCACGACGGCACAGTTACAGGCCGCGATGCCGGAGGCCCCCGCGCTGAGCCACCACCCACTCAGCCCGCAGCTGGAAAAAGCCGGGTTATTGGGCCTGGCAAAACCGCAGGAGGTGTTGCTTGACGCCAGCACTCTGGCTGATCAAACAGCGCCCTCGTTAGCGGAAAAGCCGGATGAAAGCCCATCCGCTCCCCTGCAGGCCCTGTTCGCTATGCTGCCCGCCGTACAAACACCACGGCCCAACGGTTCAGAAACGCTGGCTGATGCACGCGATGCAAAGAGCACAGATTTGCTGAGCGTGCAGAGCGATAAGCCCAGTGAACCTGCGCCAAGCGTAGCCCAGCAGAAACCACAGGCTGCCCTCACCGATAAAACCCCGCTGGCGGCGAAAACCGACACCGCCACGCTCATCCCCGATAGCACCGCCGGGCGCGCGGTTCCCCCCGGCAAACTCACCGTCGAGCCAGCGCAACCGGTAGCGACGGCTGGCCATGGCACCCCAACCGCGGTTGCCAGCCCGCTACCCCCTGCGGCGGCGTTCAACACGACGGCAAGCGCAGCACTAACGCCACAATTACAGGCACCGCTCGGCAGCCCAGAATGGCAACAGGCGCTGGGCCAACAGGTGCTGATGTTCCAGCGCAACGGCCAGCACAACGCTGAACTGCGCCTGCATCCGCAGGAATTGGGTGCACTGCAGATCACGCTAAAGCTCGACGACAATCAGGCACAGTTACATATTGCCTCGGCACACGGCCAGGTGCGTTCGGCAGTGGAAGCCGCGCTGCCCCAGTTGCGGCAGGCGCTGGCGGAAAGCGGTATCAACCTGGGGCAGAGCAGCGTCGGTAGCGAATCGCTGCCGCAACAATCGCCGCAGCAGCACTCACAGGGCGGTGGGCAACCTGGGTATCGCGAACAACCGGGTCATTCGGAATCTCCGCTGGAAAACCTTACTCCCCCGGCCACCTTGCACGCTATGGCCCGTGCGGTCGATGGCGTTGATATTTTCGCCTAAACGCCCGGTCTGACACACTTTTTCCCGCCTATTCTGGCTATTGCCCAGCAGGATAAGCGGGATAATCCCGTCATAGGTCATACGTGCGGCTTTTGCACAGGATACCCGAAGAACTCCACACGATGGCGATGTGAGAAACTCAGGGTATACAACAGGAATGAAATTACGTCATGTCTGAGAACTCCCTTCCAGCAGTAGCGAAAAAGCGCTCGTTTCTGGTGATCCTACTGGTGCTGCTCGCCCTCGGTGCCAGTGGGGCCGCAGGCTACGCTTGGTGGCTGATGCAACAACCGAAAGACGGTGAGTCTGCCGCGGCGGCGGAAAAACAGCCCCCGGCTGCACCGGTGTTTATGCCGCTCGACACCTTTACCGTCAATCTGGTGACGCCGGATAACAACCCTGAGCGCGTGCTGTATATCGGCCTGACGTTGCGCTTGCCCGATGAAGCCACGCGCCGCCAGTTAAACGACTTTCTGCCGGAAGTGCGCAGCCGCCTGCTGATGCTGCTGTCACGCCAGGAAGCCAGCCATCTGGCCAGCGAGGAAGGCAAACATCAACTGGTAGTGCAGATCAAAGAAGCCCTCGGCGCGCCGCTGGTCAGCGGGCAACCTAAGCCGGTGATCAGCGACGTGCTGTTCACTGCCTTCATACTGCGGTAATCCTCGATGGGCGACAATATTCTTTCACAGGCCGAGATCGACGCCTTACTCAACGGTGAAGCCGAAGGGGATCAGCCCGCTGCAGCCAAGGGCAGCGAGAGTGAGATCAAACCTTACGATCCCAATACCCAGCGGCGCGTGGTGCGGGAAAGGCTGCAGGCGTTAGAGATCATCAACGAGCGTTTTGCCCGGCAGTTCCGCATGGGGTTATTCAACCTGCTGCGCCGCAGCCCGGATATCACCGTCGGCCCGATCAAGATCCAGCCGTACCATGAGTTTGCCCGTAATCTGCCAGTGCCGACCAACCTGAATCTGGTGCATCTGAACCCGCTGCGCGGCACGGCGCTGTTCGTGTTTGCCCCAAGCCTGGTGTTTATCGCCGTCGATAACCTGTTCGGCGGTGATGGCCGTTTCCCCACCAAAGTGGAAGGGCGGGAATTCACCCCCACCGAACAACGGGTGATCAAACGCATGCTGCGCCTGGCGCTGGATGCCTACGGTGATGCCTGGAGCGCCATCTACAAGCTCGACGTGGAGTACGTGCGCGCCGAAATGCAGGTCAAATTCACCAATATCACCACCTCGCCGAACGATATCGTGGTCACCACGCCGTTCCAGGTGGAGATTGGCGCACTGAGTGGTGAATTCAATATCTGTATCCCGTTTGCCATGATCGAACCCCTGCGGGAACTGCTGACCAACCCACCGCTGGAGAATTCACGCCAGGAAGACAGCCATTGGCGAGAAACGCTGGTGAAACAGGTTCAGCACTCGGAGCTGGAGCTGATTGCCAACTTTGTCGATATCCCTTTGCGTTTGTCAAAAGTGCTGAAACTGCAGCCGGGCGATGTGTTACCGATCGATAAACCGGAGCGCCTGATCGCCCACGTCGACGGCGTGCCGGTGCTCACCAGCCAATACGGCACCCTGAACGGGCAATACGCCCTGCGCGTTGAACATCTGATTAACCCTATTTTGCATGCTCTGAGTGAGGAACAGCCCAATGAGTGATCCTAAACAACCGTCTGGCGAACAACCGGGATCCGTAGACGATCTGTGGGCTGATGCGTTTAACGAGCAACAGGCCGCAGAGCCCGGCAGCGCGACCACCGAAGGCGTATTCAAATCGTTAGAAGCACAGGAGGCGCTCGGCAGCCTGCAGGATATCGATCTGATTCTGGATATTCCGGTCAAGCTGACCGTGGAACTGGGCCGCACCAAAATGACCATCAAAGAACTGCTGCGTTTATCGCAGGGTTCCGTGGTGGCGCTGGACGGCCTGGCCGGTGAGCCGCTGGATATCCTGATCAACGGCTATCTGATCGCTCAAGGCGAAGTGGTGGTGGTCGCCGATAAGTTCGGCGTGCGTATCACCGACATCATCACCCCTTCCGAGCGCATGCGCCGCCTGAGCCGCTGATGAACGCCCACGCCGCCGTGCCCACCCAAAGCACTCAGCAGCAGCCGGCCGCCGCGCTGCCTACCGGCTCAACGCTGATGCAGGTCAGCAGCGCGCTCGGCGCAATTTTGCTGCTGATTGTGCTCGCAGGCTGGCTGTTCCGCCGCCTGGGGTTTGCGCCCCACGCGCACGGCAATAAATTGCTCAACCTGAAAGCCAGTTGCCAGGTGGGGCAACGTGAACGGGTGGTGGTGGTTGAGGTGGATAACACCTGGCTGGTGCTGGGGGTCACCGCTCAGCAGATCACCCCGCTGCATACCCTGCCAGCGCCGCCCAAAGACAGCACGGCAGAAGACAACGTACCGCCCGCGGATTTCCGCCAGATTATGCAAAACGTGCTGAAACGCCCGGGGAAATCGGTATGAACCCCTTCCCACTGCTTGCCGCGGCTTTGTTGTTACTCAGCCCTGCCGCTTCTGCCCAGTTACCTGGCCTGATCAGCCAACCTTTGGCCAACGGCGGCCAAAGCTGGTCGTTGCCGGTGCAAACCCTGGTGTTGCTGACCTCTCTCAGCTTCCTGCCCGCCATACTGCTGATGATGACCAGCTTCACCCGGATCATTATCGTGCTGGGGCTGCTGCGTAACGCGCTGGGTACTCCTTCCGCCCCGCCGAATCAGGTGATGCTGGGGCTGGCGCTGTTTCTGACCTTCTTCATCATGTCGCCGGTATTCGATAAGGTCTATCAGGATGCTTATCTGCCATTTAGCCAAGATAAGATCAGTATGGAAGTGGCGGTCGATAAGGGCTCGCAGCCGTTACGTGAATTTATGCTGCGTCAGACGCGGGAAACCGATCTGGCGCTGTACGCCAAGTTAGCTAACCTGCCACCGCTGGCCGGGCCGGAGGCGGTGCCAATGCGTATCCTGTTGCCCGCCTATGTCACCAGCGAGCTGAAAACTGCTTTCCAGATTGGCTTCACCGTGTTTATTCCGTTTCTGATTATCGATCTGGTGGTCGCCAGCGTGCTGATGGCGCTGGGGATGATGATGGTGCCACCCGCGACAATCTCATTACCCTTCAAGCTGATGCTGTTTGTGCTGGTCGACGGCTGGCAGTTGCTGCTGGGATCGCTGGCGCAGAGCTTTTATGGCTAAGCCGGCGCCCCCCCTCACCCCGGCCCTCTCCCACAGGGAGAGGGGGCGCTCTGTTCAGCATTGTGGTGGGGGTTTTAACCAGGCTCCCCCAAGACGGCTGACCAATTCCCCCTCCTTCGGGGAGAGGGTAGGGTGAGGGGGAACCCAGAGCACCGGGCTAAAGCCCTCACCCGGCACTCCCAACAGGAAGAGAAGACGTTCTGTTCAGCATTGTGGTGGGGTTTTAACCAGGCTACCCCAAGGCGGCTGACCAGTCCCCTCTCCCTCGGGGAGAGGGTTAGGGTGAGGGGTTAGCAAAGGGCTGCAGAATTATGCAATCTGGCGCTCAACTGACCGGCACTTCATAAAACGGGGATTTTCATAGTGGAGGATAACGATGACACCTGAATCCGTAATGGCACTCGGCACCGAGGCAATGAAAGTCGCTCTGGCGCTGGCCGCCCCGCTGCTGCTGGCGGCGTTGATCAGCGGCCTGGTGGTCAGCCTGTTGCAGGCCGCCACGCAGATTAACGAAATGACGCTGTCTTTTATTCCCAAGATCCTGTCCGTGGTCGCCACCATCATTATTGCCGGGCCGTGGATGCTGAATCTGCTGCTGGATTACATGCGCCTGCTGTTCAGCAATCTGCCGAACCTGATTGGCTGACCATGCTCACTTTCGACAGCGCACAGCTCAGCGTCTGGCTCAGCCAGTATTTCTGGCCGCTGCTGCGCGTGCTGGCGCTGATCGCCACCGCGCCGTTATTCAGTGAAAAACAGATCGGCAAACGGGTCAAAATCGGCCTCGCCGGGCTGATCGTATTGCTGATCGCCCCTACGCTCCCCAGCAGCACCGTCGCCATTTTTTCCACCAGCGGCCTGTGGCTGGCGGTTCAGCAGGTGCTGATTGGCGTGGCACTCGGGCTGACCATGCAGTTCGCCTTTGCCGCCGTGCGCCTGGCCGGTGAGGTGATCGGCATGCAGATGGGCCTGTCGTTCGCCACCTTCTTCGATCCTGCCGGTGGCCCCAACACGCCGATCCTGGCTCGCTTGCTGAACCTGCTGGCCATGCTGCTGTTCCTGAGTTTTGATGGCCACCTGTGGCTGATTTCCCTCTTGGCAGACAGCTTTTACACGCTGCCGATCCAGGCGCAGCCGCTGAATGGCAACGGTTTTTTGGCGCTCACTCAGGCAGGTTCGCTGATTTTTATCAACGGTATGATGCTGGCGCTACCGCTGATCTGCCTGCTGCTGACGCTGAATCTGGCGCTCGGTTTGCTCAACCGCGTCACCCCGCAGCTTTCGGTGTTCGTCATCGGTTTTCCGGTCACCATGACCATCGGCATTCTCACCATCGGTATGATGATGCCGATGCTGGCTCCGTTCTGTGAACATCTGTTTGGCGAGTTTTTTGAGCGGCTGGCGCAGGTGATTGGCGAGATGAAACAGTAAAAAAGGATACGGCACCGGGTTGTGTAGGAAGAAGTGCCGTACCAAAACGAAAACGCAATTAACGATTGATCTGGAACAACGACATCCCCTGCATATCGCTGAAGGTTTTATACGATGCCTGTAACGCCGCCTGCTGCATGTAGTACGTCGAGATCGCCTCCACCACATCGGCGTCAACCAGCGCGCTCAGTTGGTTCTGATGATAGGTATTGCTTTCAATACCGATACTGTCCAACACGTCCAGCTCCTGCAGTTGGGTGCCCAGTACCGCACTGGTGCTCAGCACATTGTTATAGCTGTTATCCAGGCCACGCGCGGCCTTATCCAGCGCGGCCGTGACCTGTTCACGGGTGGCTTCGTCAGCGCCCTGTAATGGGGTTTTCAGGGCATTGAGCGCCATATCAATGCTGTTAAACACATTGGCTTCTGAAGGGCTGCCGTCCGGCTCGGGTTTGATATTGCTGGTTAACGCCATAAAGATCCCGTTACCGTTATGGCCGATGACCATAGTGCGGTTAGCATCAACCTTCTGTTCGATCGGTGAATGGCTGCCCCGATACGTCACCGCGCCCCCCTGCTCTGTAAACGGCGGTTGATCGTTGGCGTAACCGGCAAAAATATAGCGGCCATTGCCATCGGTACTGTTCGCCTGGCTCAGCAACTGATCTTTCAACCCCTGCAACCGGGTGGCCAGTGAATCACGATCGTTGTCGCTGAGCGTACCGTCGCCGGCGTTGACGATCAGCGTTTTCATATCTTTGATGCCGTCTGCCGCGCTGCGCAGCACGGTTTCTTCCAATGAAATATTCTGGCGGGCGAAAGTTCGCGCCAGCGCATACTGGCTATTTTCGGAGATCGCCTGAGAGAGCATCACCGCCTGTGATGCCGCTAACGGATCGTCCGACGGCGTCAGAACCCGCTTGCCGCTGGAGAGCTGTTGCCCGGCCTGCATCCACAGTGACTGGTTGTTGGTGACCCCCGACAGGTTCTGTTGGTAGATCATACTGGTGCTCATGCGCATGGTGTCGTTTCCTCAAAATCAACGAATATTCAGCAAGGCGTCAAACAGGGCGCTAGCGGTCTGGATCACCTGCGCATTCGCCATGTAATACTGCTGAAAACGCAGCAGTTCACCGTATTCCTCATCCAGATTGACCCCGGAAATAGATTGCTGCTGGGCTTCCAGCTGTTTGACGATATTGCCCTGCGAGACATTGTTGCTCTTGGCCACTGCGGTCTGGCTACCCACGCTGCTTACCAACCCGGCATAGGCACCGCTCAGCGTCGCTTTGCCTTCCACCACCTTTTGGGTTTGCAGATCGAGCAGCTTCTTAGCGTTATCGTTATCGCCTTTACCGCCGTTTTCTGCTCCCGCTGCCGCCAGTTGCGCCGAGTCATTAATCGCCACTTTCAGGCTGCCCGCCACATCGCTGACCGGTTTGATGGTGAAGCTGTCGTTCTTTTGCGCGCTGCCGCTAATGCCGATCTGCAAGCCGTCAAAGCTTAACGTCGGTTTGCCATCGGCATCGGTTCCCGCCGTGGCAGGCACCTTGACGTTGTCAGCAAGGCGCGTCACCTGCCAGTTGCTGCCGTCAAATTCCATACGGTAATCGCTGGCTTTAACGTTGCTGGTGTCGGTAAACGCCACCGATAAAGAAGCATCCCCAGTGTTGTGCATATTATTGACTGCGCGGCCGCCCGAGAAACTGAAGAAATCCTCGCCCGGTTCGCCGTTGATATCAAAGCCCGCCCGGTGCTGCTGGTTGAAGCTGTCCGCCAGAGCCAACGCAATCTGCCCTAGCTGATTGCGGGCGCTATCCAGCGATTCACTGCGGAATTTCAACACCCCGCTGACGCTGCCGCTGGCGATCTGGCTTTCAGGAATTTCACTGATACCGTTGCCGCGGTTGTAGCCCAGCGTCAAACGCGCAGAATCGGTGCTCGAAGGCACTGCGGCAACCTGATATGTCGTGCTGCCCTGCACCAGCGTCAGGCCATTGGCAAAGCTAACGGTGTAGGCATCACCATCCTGCTGAGTAACCTGTACGCCGACGATTTTGTTCAGTTCGGTGACCAGTTGATCGCGCTGATCCAGCAGCGCATTGGGTTCAGCACCGCCGCTGCTGGCGCGCAACTGGGTGATTTCGTCATTCAGCCTGGCGATCTGCTGGCTGTAGTTATTGATCTGTATGGCGCTGTCGCTCAGTTGCTGATTAACGCCCGACGCCATATCGCGCAGGTATTTGTCGGCATTATTGAACTGATTCACCAGCCCGTTGGCTTTACCCAGCACGGTCTGACGCGCGGCATCATCACCGGCATTGCTGACCACGTTCTGCAGGCTTTTGAAAAAATCCTCCATGCCGGTCGCCAAGGTGTTGGTTTTGTCCGCCAGCAGGTTGTCGATCTGCGAGATTTTTTCAAAATAGCTGTTCTGGGCCGCGCCCTGGCTTTGTGCGCCACGCAGTTGCGTCATGATGAACTGGTTGTATTCACGGTTAACGCTGGTCACGGTCGCCCCGTTACCGATAAAGCCGTTCATGGTACCGAGGCCACCGTTTTGCGCCAGAATCGCTGTCTGGCGGTTGTAGCCAGCCACATTGTAGTTGGAGATGTTGTTACTGACGGTGCTGAGCGCCACCTGCGCCGCATTCAGGCCACTCATCGCGGTATTGATTAAGCTGTTGGACATGGGGGTTCCTTATGCTGCGCCCGCTGGATTCAATGATTCTGCTGAGCGCTGCCGCTCAGCCTGTATGGGTTATCGGCGTTAAAGGCAAAAACTTGAGGGGATCCTGATCTCAAGGTTGTCGCTTAAACACCGCGTTTTCGTCTATGTAAGCAAGGTGTAATGCGAATTGCCGTAAACAGAGCGCAATTCTATGAAACGACAGTGAACGGCAATTGCAGGGCCCAAGGCGGGGCCCTGCACCCGCGCCAACGCTTAACATGGCCTGCCCGCTGCGCGGGTTCCTTCGCTGCGCCCCCGTCGCCGGGCGGGTCGGCTCAATTCACATCCCTGTTCATATCGCCTCAACCGGCCATCCATGGCCGGTTGCCCCTGGCAACGGTGTCTTGCTCAGCAGGCCATGATGCGCTCAACGTCAACACCCGAATTTGTGATCACCGGGCAACATCAACATGGGTGTTGATAAAAGAACTTAAAACAATGAAATCGGTGAGGTGAGCACCGGTGTTGACGCCATTGAGGGCGCTGAACGCAGACGCAGCGCATAGGCGAACGCGCCAAGGACGGTGCGTTCAGGCGAGACAGGCAGGGATAATGAGATGGACGCTCCTACCACGGCATCGCAATGTGCCACAATTTGAGTGTCTAATCTCAACAGCAGGAGCGTCCAAATGAAAGTATC